>NZ_JAPPTP010000018.1:0-94206 GCF_027587155.1 Vibrio sp. T11.5 | reverse complement strand
GTTTCTTAATGCTTCGATAGCCTTATGATGCAATTCTGAAACTTCGATTTCTTGAACGATTTCCATATCATTTCCTCGAAAAGGCCTAACGCCCTGCAAACAAGGGACAACGCGATGCCACTTAACTTGAATATTGTGCCATAAACACAGAGCTGAAATTGCGAGTGAAGCCGCCAAGCGTTAGGAGTTTTTGTTAAGCAATTTGTTATGTTTTATTCTTTTCAACCAATGGAATTACTGTTAGATACAACATTAAGCCAACTACAAACAACAGGACTAAAAAGATTGGCATAAAGAAATCCAACTCATATATAAATGGACTGAAGAAATATACTGGAAATATGCCAGTTAACATAAGGCAAATTCCAAAGCAAATCGAGACCCCTTGGTCAAAGTCCAAGTAACACCCGCATTGATGACATTTCTTGTTTGTCATATTGTTAATTAGTAATAACGTAAGTGCTTTTTGTGGTTCATTACACTTGGGGCATTTAGACAATTTCAATTTAGTGAATCTCCTTTAAACCTCACATTATTAACAACAGGCAGTCTCGTTTTTCTCTCTGCCTGATTTACCATTACCCTATCACAAGCAACTGAAAATTATTGTAAATATGTCAAAACATACGCTACATCAATATATACAAACAAGCGAGCGTGTTATCACTTTTTAACCATACGCGTTATCTTGGCAAGAATTTCGCTAATCCTATGGCTAACAATAACTTATAAAACCCTTCAGCTGCTAAACGAGACTTGGCAGTCGGACAAACAAGCCATTTCTCATACTCAAACCGAGTCCACCCCCAATGAACGGTATAGATGAACAGGGAATCTAATTGGGACAGGCACCTTAACAAATGCTACCCAACATAGAATACAAACCGCCAAGCGTTGGGAATCTACCTTAAACACCTCGTTAGCATTCGAGCTTAAACCTGGATACTTTTTATGGAGCAAAGTATCGAGCACACTCTGAAGCAGATAACCCAGGGCAAGTTACCGCCTTCGCATCGAGCGCCTTACGAGTTTTCTTTTTGTGGAGTTCCTGAATAACTAGGTACCCCCAATAACCTCTTCGTGCAGTAACTATTATTTCTTCCCCAATTGAAAAATAATGAGATGCTATGTCATTGGAATCATATTTAAGTTCTCTTTCACCGTCGTTGAGACACAGATACTTTATTCTCCCACCTTTGACTGAGCGCTCACCTTTACAAGTAACCGTGTAGTCGATTTTTACTACATCACCATCCACATACCTTTCATTTGAAATTGATATCCCAATTCTTATTAAGATAAACAGTGGAATAACCAGAATTGGTAACAAACGAATTGCAGAGTTGGGACTCTTTCCATACTTTCCATGTTCTACTAATATGTTTTCGGCGCGTTTAACTTTTCTAATTTTATATATGTATAAAATCGTAGTTAAAGATACTGCCAAGAAAGCTGAAACATAAGTCAAGGCACCATTATCGAGAGCATTATGATATACCGAAACCCTTGCCTTTAACACAATAAACAATACAAAAATCAATGGAGCTATCAATGATACAATCTGAATACTTCCTCCTAAAATGCCAAAGCTCTATTAAGGTGCGAGCAACGCAATACCGAAGCTGCCGTAAATCGCCTTAAACACTAAAACCAACGCATAATAAAAGTGCCAAGCGTTGCGAATCACTCTAAGACATTTTGTTATGTGTCACCGACGATACCAGACTTTTTCTGGCTTCTGACCTAATTGCCAATCAATGTAGTTTTGTGGTGGCCGATCTATATCTATGACATGCTCTACACCAAAAGGAATTTCCACACCAAACCCAAGATATACACTTTCCTCATTTGGATCGATGCAGCAAGGTTGGAAATCGAGTATACCGATAAACTTATCGCCAACGACTTCAGATATGATTAAGTACCCCCGGTCAGATTCAATGTGAATTTCACCAACTTCATCTTCACATTCAATTTCCAAGATGACTTTAGCTGCATCTCCAACTTTCAGCGCTTTCCTGTCATTTAACGAAGGAATCCAAAAAGTGTCCGGATTATCTCTATGACTTATTTCGCCATTCCTAAGTTGCCAGAAATCATCTTTAAAATTAGCTAATTCCATAATTACTCATGTGATTCATAACGCTCTGGCACAATATACCACAAAACGAAAACAAGCCACGGTAAAGACAGAGTAAAAGCAGTTTGTTATGTTTGTTCTTGCTTCTATTGCTTGATTGACTCATATACTAAGTTAAGTAGCGTTTGGTCTTTAATGTTTCTGGTATGATTGTATTGAGATTTTTTGGCAATTGCTTTACCTAAACTCTCTATGAATGCAGCACCATGAGTACAACAACTAGCTTTTTCGGTAGTGTTTAACTGAACAACCGCTGAAAAGCTAGCAAACCGTTACTACAATGAACATCTATGTAGCATTCGTCCTCGCGTTTCAGCAGAAACCACGCCAAAAGACCAATGTGTTAAATTTTAAACTCTAGCTTCTGCTTTTGAGGAACAGATTCAACATGATTTAAAGGTCCATATTTCCATTTTGATAACGCTTGAACAGCAGCCTCATCAAAAACGCCTTCTGGATTTGATTCTACCACTGTAATATCAGTTACATGCCCTTGCTTATTGACGTTAAAAGTCATAACTACAAAACCTGATAATTGACTTTCAACTGCTAATTTAGGGTACTTGGGAAATACACGCTCTATAGGGATGAGTTCTTGATATGTGGGAGGGTCAGTATTTTCCTCAGGGCCAGCACACCCGACCAGTAATAACACTAAGAAAATTTCTATAAATCTCATACTTACCCTTTTACACATAACATTTTCAATAACAAGCAGTCTCGTTTTTCTGACTGATCGACTTTCGATTATTTTATCAAATCTAATTAGGACAGACACCTTAACAATCCGTGCCTAGTGACCGAAATGACAAAGCGAAGTAGATAACTTTGTTGTTCGAAGAGCATTGGCTGCTCGCGCAGCCAATAGGATGTTATTGCCTATTGACAGGCAGAAGGCTCATATGTGTTATGTTGATATTACGCTGCTATCCAACTTACCACAGCTACCACATACAACTTTTCCTTTCCTAATACTACTTGAGCAATTTGGGCAAGAACGCTCTGGTAGCCTAGGGTCATAGTACGTATCAAGCTTCTGAAACTCATTATCATCCTGTCTTGATTTACTATCCGTCTTGCTTTTCGATACAGCAAATATAACTAACAAGACGAAGGCTATACCAGCCAAGATCAATAAAACAAACACCGCGAGTGGTAAGATACCTGACATCGCAAGAAACTCTATAATCCCCTGATTCTTATCCATATAACCTCTCTACCAATAGGGTTCGATAGCAACATAACGAATGACATGGATCCCCCTACCGAGGATCTGCCACACTTATGTGGCACTTAAATGCATCGGAGGCACCATATCTGGCTATTCTTATTTCTGCGGTATGGACTTAGCTAAAAACCACTTCAGTCTTCATGCCGTAGACCAAAATGGTAAGGTCATACTTCATAAGTCGGTAACTCGCTCTAAACTACTGACTACAATAGCAAATATACCACTCATGCGTATAGGCGTTGAAGCGTGTGGTGGTCCACATTATTGGGCAGAGCACCCAATAAACTGGGGCATGACGCCTGTATCATGGCCGTTAAATACGTAATTCCTTATCGAACTAAGGGGAAGAACGACCTTAATGATGCTGTTGCTATCTGCGAAGCTGTTCAGCGTCCATCTAATCGCTTAGTGCCCATAAAATCCACCGAGCAACAAGCCATCCTATCGGTACATAGAATGAGAGAACATTGGGTTCGTGAGCACAGCGCACTTATGAATCGCATGCGTGCCCTGCTTTCTGAGTTCGGGATAATTATTCCGGTAGGCCGATCTTCATTGATGGTCTAATTGGGACAGACACCTTAACAATATTTGCTGGTTTGAGTTCGCAATATTCGCCACGCGAGAGCCATATTGTTTCACCGGACGAAGATTCATGCAGGTCCACGATAATAGGCGACTGACAAGAAGCATTTAAACAGCTTTGTAGTGATGCCAACTCTTACCTTTCTTAATGTGACTGTCCCATTTATTAATGCTCAATGAGATTTTATAACCAACAGCACGATTATTAATGCGGGCTCGTTCTGCATGCGTATATTCTCTACGTTTATATCATTGATTCTGCTGACAACGATCATGATTTGTATCTATCTCTAAAACTTGCCGTAAGTATCCCCAAATTTACCCGAGGTTAGTCCGCGAAAACAACCGGAGAATCATTCACTCTCATTAGATAAACGAAAAACACTATCTATAGAATAGCAAGGGGCATAACATGGCGGGAGAAAAAATAGCAACAGCAGAAGCTGAGTTGTTTGAAAAGCTTGAGTGGCAAAGTTTAAATATCAACATTCAGAAAAATTATCACCAGCGAGCCATTATAACGGCTCTAAATCAAAATATTCCCGAGATATTCGAGGCATTTACGACGCACAACATCCTCAAATTACGTGCTGACTTCTCAAAACACATAAGTGAATGTGTTGTCGACTGTGTTGACGGCTCCCTCGCACAAATTCAACTTACCGATGCGACCAAGACGGCAAAATTCGGTTGGTTTGTTGCTGAAACCTTACTAAAAGTTGCATTGAATATGGCAACACAAGCCGCTGGTGGCATTATCATAGATGGTTTGCATGATGCGTTGGATACCCATGGGGCCTCACCCTTTGAAAGCAACAAACAAAATGTCAAAGTAAAAACATCAGATGGCCAAACAATCAATGTTATCGCACGAAGAGAGGCTGGTTACGGTCAGGCACTAAAAGAAATCAATCCCGAAATTTTTGGAAGGCAGTTAGCCAGCGATTTTACTGAGTTGGCGTTGAGTAAAGGGTATGATGTCGTCGAGCAAGGCGTAACAAAGAAAATTGTTGGATGGGTCCAAGTTTCAAGGAATGGATGCAGAGTCACGGCTGGAAATTACGCCACTCTACTCGAAAGAGTATTGATGCCACTAGAAATTTTAAATCTCAGGTTAGACCTAGTTCAACGGCTCCTGAATGCCGTTGTCGCGGATGAGATCGAGGAGTACTTTAAGAACAATAGTACATCTCTGAATTCTCTTCCCTCGCAGGAAAGAGTTCAACAAGTCGTTGAGAGGTGTCGAGCGCGTATCCACCTATTGGGCATCCATGGTTACCTTACCCACCTAGCTAACCTCTCAGGCACTTACATTCCAAAACTATCAAAGGCATGGTTTCTAAAATCTGTTATCGCAGAAACCTTAACGCAAAATCGAACCAGCGTACTTAACAACAATCAGAACCTATCAACAGATCTCTGGAAGTTTTTGGTTACAAAAAAGCTCGTTGCGGTTCGTAAAAACATTCCGGATAGAGCTGTCGATAGCGTCTTTTCCGATTTCAATCACACCAGAACGTTTAACGAAAAAATGAGTAGTACTTATGAAAGTGCTAAGAAAAAAGACAAAACAAAAATATACTACGAAAAAGCCATTGCCACTTCTAGGCTCAGCGTAACCAACAAAGAGAAATTTGGAGAGTGCAGTACGTTAGCTACATTTCTTGCCTGTGAATACTTTCTTGACCACAAAGCCAGTGAGCAAAAGAAAATTATACGAGACACACAAAATGATTCGTCCTATCGAAATTACTGCTTATTTCTACCCGAATATGAAAAAGTGCAAAATGAAGTCTCTCGGTTAACTAAAAATTACGATCTTAATTTAAGCGTCGTTATATCAACAGACTTACTCCCCAAATAGAACCAACAGATTAGCAGCATTTTTGCCAATTACAGAGCACCTTGCGAAATCAAGGTGCCATTATATCCCTTCCCGAAAATGAATCTAATTGGGACAGACACCTTAACAGTCACATGGCAATCATCTCGCTATCCAATGAAAACCTGCATTTAAGGCTACATATGGAACGGCTTGTTGAAGCTGGGAAACCTAAAAAATGGCTATCATTGCACGGTTGCGAAAGATGGTAGTAATACTAAATTCGATGCTAAGGGATGGTGCTATGTGGGATATCAGTAGCGCCAAAAATTAACTATTGACGCCATAGTCTCTTGTTATGCTCACGGCTCAAAAGTCATGACCAACTCATTTTCAACACTATTAAGATGCGTAAAACCCGATTTTTCATAGGATTTAATCGCTGCTACATTGTCTGAAAACACTGTCAGCTTCAAGTTACTTTCAGGACGAAGATTTAAAATTGATTTGGCTTCATTTAGCAACGTTTGACCTACACCATGTCCCCTATACTCCGAAAAAACAAACATTTGGATGATTTCCAATGAGTTCTCGCCACCAGGAGTTAAACCACATAAGCCAATGAGCTTGTCGTCTGTAAATGCTCCGATCATTACACTTTCTTGGGAGTTATTTTCGATTAAACCCTCAAAATACAATTTAGGCATTTTAGACTGGGCTTCATATCCAGAACCAAAGCACTCGGGGTGTAATCTTAGACTTTCTAGCCTTACCTCTCGATATTTGAGACTATCTTCATTTCTTAATACTTTACAACGGACGTCCATATTTTCCTCTTGTGAGCATAACGCTAATTAGACGGCAAGCAACCGCTTTTCACTCTCACATCATGCCGTCTTTCACTTACCAACTCAATTACAAATCAATGTATTATCAGCCACATTAGAAACGTTAGACTGTTGATATTTTGGTAGTTTCTCAAATCTATTTGGGACAGACACCTTAACTGCTAAAATGGTCGAGCGTTGGCTGTCCAATTGAACGCTTGGTTATGTCACTTTGAGTCCAACGCCTTAACACTTACAATTACATGTTGCCCAAAAAAATTTCTTTGAATTTTCAACAGTAAGGGAGAACCGGTACTTTGTGACAACCAAAGCTTTTCAGAGGTGCGGCTACGTATGACGCCATAGAGCTCATGCTTGATATCCAAAACATGAGTAATACCTCCTTTTCCACGGCTCTGACGCTTTTGTTCAACATAGCCAATGATCTCAAAAGGTTCGCCAACAACACCATAGAGTGCAGTTACTCCAGCCAAAATGACACCGCTTGCGGCATAAGTAAAAGGAACTTGTCTACGTAAGAAAGGACGGTGCTCTTCTCCTTCAAGAAAAACTTTTGACGGGCTCTTCCGTTTATATACAATTAAACCGATCAACAGACATACCAAGCTAACCAAAGCAATAAACTCGAAACCATTAAACACATTATCGTCTACAGAAAATGCTACCCATATAGCTATTCCATATAGAGAAATTTGTATATAAGTTTTACTAACCATCGCGATTACAGTTTCTCCGAAGTGACATAGCATCCTTAACAACAGGCCGTCTCGTTTTTCTCTCTGCCTTACTTGCCATTAGCCTATCATAAGCAACTAAAAATTAATGACAATGCGTCAAAACATACATCATGAATCCAATTGGGACAGACACCTTAACTATCCGAAACGCTTGTTCTAATTTTTATTCTCGACTTGAAATACTGCCAACTGGTACTTGTTTAGATGAGCGCGCTCTCTCATGAAATTCGCTGGAATCAATGAGCTCCATGTCTAAGCATTGCTCTCCCTCCGTAAATGAAGGAGATAGTAGAAAGTAAATCTCATCTGGAGATTCTTCAGTAATTCGATAAAGACGAGTTTTCCACGATGAACTCCACCCTCCGTAACATGAAGCGCCAACATCTCCAGATTTAGATGGCAAACTAAATTCAATATAATCACCGGTAAGCAACCCACCGATGACCTTCCGGTTGTATACAGGCCAATAGTGGATCGCTGAAGCCATAACATTTTTATTTCGAATTATGCCGACCTTTATATCCCCTTCCGATAACTGAAGATGCTCTGTTATTTTCAATTGAGGTATATCTTTAGAAACTGGCGCACTTGAGCAACCAGCAATTAACAGGATTCCAAATATGGAAAAAATAGAACGTATCAAAGTGTGTTTCCTAATTAAAAATTATAAAATCCTTAACAACAGGCCTTCTCGTTTTTCTCTCTGCCTGACTTGCCATTAACCTATCATAAGTAACTGAAACTTAGTATAAATGCGTAATATATACATTTTATCAATATATAAAGGCGTGCGTGGGGGTTATCTTAGTAAGAAGAATAAAAATTCTATTACTAACAATAATTTAGAGCAGCACCCTACCCCACAGCTCGGTGATTCTGTGCCTGCTCGTTGATAGCCAATTAACGCGAGGTGAGAGCTTGCTCTGCCTTAAGCGTTTTAACGATGCCATCTCGCTGACTATCGGATAGCGGAAACCAACGGTTCTTCTGGATCTGCGGCTCAGACAGCACCTCAAGCAGTGCATCTGGGCTCAGTTTGGCCTTCCCATGCGCCACTAGTTCAATCGGTTGTGCGCACAAAGACTGTAAACGACAAATACATTGGTCAACATCTTGGGTAAAACACAAGTTATACGCATTTTGGTTCTGCATCTTGATTAAACAAAGATCGGGAGTGCCACTAGATGGGGAGCAGTGCTCGGTAAAGCGATTGAGTTGTGCTTGTCTAATAATCGCTTCGAGCCAGCTGTATTTGGACGTTTGTTTAGGGTCGGGCCCATTGAGTAGCGTCGATAAATCACGCATATGGGAGCGAATCGATTCAGGCTCGGTGTGAATGCGATAGCAAATAGAGTTGAGAACCTTCAGAACGTGATCGTCTGTGAGCTTTGGCATGATAACCTCCAACAGGAAAACATTTCCATCACCACACAGAGACCCCATAACAAAGGGTGGTGAACTGAACAAGGTTCGTACTACCGCACACATGGAAACGGCCAGCCTAAGCTGCCTCGCCCAGCCCACCGTAATACCGAATCGAAATGCGCATTTATTGATGCGATTTAGATTTCTACAGATGTGCCTAGGCCGCACATGATGGAGGCTAAGGTTCAGCCGGCATCTATGCGCCATGTGTAAGGTGCGGGGTACGAAGCCCGGCACTGGATTTTGCCAGTGCTTTTGCAGGATATCGCTGGGGTTCAGAAGAGTCAACGGTTTCAGCGCGCAGGCCGATTAAGTGGTCAAAAATCAGTACCTTGTAAAGAGGTGTGTTAACAATGTGTCGAGTAAAGGATGGGGTTTAGAAAAGGCCGTCACAGAAAACGGCTGCTATTGTTTAAGGCTGTGAAGAGATACCCCACCAAGAAAGCAAAGCTTACCAAGATATGACGAACGATTTAGGGCGTTTTTGGGCAGTTCTGTTTTACGCTTTTGCCGATTAAGTAGATGATGTATTACTTCAGGTATCGAAAAGTTGATTTCGCAGAAGTAGCCGTCGTTTATGGTCGCCTCCATTAGGAGGCCAAGTTCACTATGGCACATTGCCTATCAAACTTTCAAAGAAGTATGCTCATAGCCTTGTTTTGCATTTGTTAACATATTGAAATTTAAATGTATAATCAGCAAGTGCTTAGATGATATTGAATGGTTTAGATATGACTAATGAACTGAAACGACTAAAAATGTATATCGAGTCAACTATCGTTGATGAGCGAAACCATATCTTCAAGTACACCTCACCTTTGTGTCGCCCCCAATCATCTCAAGCTAAAGCTGTTTTTCTTGAATACGATAGAGCCACTAGCAATGACAGACACCATAATTACAATCTCCAGTCATTGCCATATGGTGATTTCCAAGTAGAAGAAAAAGACATACCTAGTTTCTATGAATTTTTGGCTAGGAAGCTCAGATATCACTTCAAACAAGACAGGAAATCATATGCGAAAGATAGGATCGAAGACCCTTTCAAAGTCTACGGTGAAGATGGACTTGTTGAAGAGATAGCAATCCCAGACTACGAGTTTAGTGGTGAAACGGACCATGAAATTTTTAACACATGGTTGTTGTTTAACCATTTATTTGAAATTGAAGAGCAGATCGTAAGAAGAATCGAAGCAAAGAACTTCATTGGTATCCACAGTCATTTGAATCTTATTGACGATAACTTTGGCTTTCTTATGGATCGCAAAGATTCATACTTTCAGCTCAAGATGGATGAAGACGAGCTATACAGTTGGCTTTTAGCTGAAATTATATCTTTCCAGCATCAAGTTGAAGAAAAAGGACTTTGGAGGAGTTTGAACAAAGAGCCAGAGAAGCACTTTCAATGGGTATTCGCTGCTGTTCTAGGTAGAGTCAGTGAGCTTTTTGGTGTTTGTATGTCAGCAGAGCCTGACGTCGGAAGTGGAAAAGCTGATTTTATATTCTCTCAAGGTAACGATTCGAAAGTCTGCGTCGAGCTAAAGCTATCTACCAATTCAAAGGTGCTTGAAGGTTACGCTAAGCAGCTTAAGCAATATCTAAAAAGTGAGAAAACTGACAAAGGTATATACGTCGTCATTGACTCTGGTGATTCGAAAAGCTCATACCGTAACTTACTTGATTTCATTGAGGACAGTAAGAAGAACGGTCAAAGCTATCCTAATATTATACTGGTCGATGCGAGTCCAAAAATTAGTGCTAGTCAACGAACATAGTTTGCAAGTATTGAGGGGGAATCCCGATCTGTTAGTTTGCCTTCATAGTGCGCACTCTGTGCGCACATTGCATCCATAAAAAATTAAAGATAAGTTCTTACTGTAAGGCTAAATCAATTATAGCTTTCTTAAATAATCATCTGCCTTGTAAACACCCATCATCCATATGGAACTAACCAAAAACATTAGAGGCTGGCCATAAGCAATATAGCTTGTTGGATTAGATAGGCTATACGCATACACACCGATGCAAAGTATTAAAAATATTATTGTAATACCAATGAATATGCTAAGACCATACTTACTGAGATTAGGGTAACTCTGTAAGTTTGTAATTATGAAACTCATACATTGAGCAATGATCATAAAACTAGCTATGGACCAATCTGTAGACGTTAGCACACCTTGAAATTGTGCCACAACACCTTTCGTAACAATCAATACTACAAAAGGTATCAAGATAAAGATGTAGTTTGAGAAAAACTTTTTCATTCAAATAGTTTAGCCTGATTATCAGGTGATAGAAACTTTGCTTTCTCAACTCCGTGAACCTTTGTCACGTAAGCATTGACATTTCTAGCGCCACCCGTTTTATTCACTATTACATCGCAAACTAAGTTAACTTTGATTAGGTCATTAGCGACCACGGCAGGAAGTTTTCCTGACTGGTACCTAGCTAGCCACTCAGAATCTTGTATGCGCACATAGAAAGAACGATGGGTTATTGTACTCTTGACCCACCAAGCTCCATCACCAACATTACATGGTTTAATTGCAATAAATGTATCATCACCATCAAATGGCTGAGGTTTAGCTTTCTTAAGCTCAGAAATAGAAACGTACGAACGGAAAGAGCGGTCAAAAGATATTACTTTTTTTGATTCTTCAGCATCGACTGACTCTATCACTTCAAAGTGCTCTTTAGGTTGAAGCTGCTTACCACCATCAGAGAAGTCATTCATAATTTCAGCAAACGTGATTGGATCAATATAAGGGTCAGGCTTCTCCATCAAGTCATTATGAGGACACGTTTCTTCGATAAACTCTGTCGTTTTTTCTTCTAGTTCAGAAACCTTATCTTTAAGATTTTCATCCGTAATATCCTCACTCAGCAACTTGGTCAACATATACCCTAACCAGTTGATAAAAGAGGGTTTATAACCAATTTTATTTTTGAGCTTAATAGAGCCGCGCTCAACATAGTCTAGTTGAAAAACGGGAATTAAGTTGGGTTCAACTTGTGTACCTACAAGCTCAATAAACCTTCTATAACCTTTGGTATAACAATGTAATGAGTAAAGTAAGTCTTCAGGTTGCTCACGTAGCTCTAGATATTCCAGTCTTAGAGTGATGTCGTGAAGTTGCTTTGGTTTACTTAATGCTGAAGGGCTAGCCATTGAACAGTTACCTCAAACTTATCATAGAAAAGATCTTATTATGAAATAGAGCTCATTGTGCCACATAAGTGGATGAATTTACGAGAAAATGATTAAGTACATGTGATAACAGCCTGAAGCAAGGATAAATGTTTCTTTTAAATGAGAGTGGGTTAGATGGAACTGTATGGCATCACCCAAAGATATATCGATTTCGGGTAACTTCTAGTCGGGGAAAAACACGCCTCTAGATTTTGTAAGTCATTTGCTTTAAACGACTTTGGGCAAAACTATCTCACGATTGGCTAGTGTCTCAAGGAGTCTGAAAGTGAATGCCAGACAACAAAGCATCTAACGCTGGCTGCCTTGGGTTTAGGTATTTGGCTACAAGCCTCTCCAACACATAAAAACAAAAAAGCGAGCCACTTGAGCTCGCTTTTCGATTTTAAAGTTATGAATCTTTACAGTAGTTCTACTGACTGCTGAGCAATCACAAACTCTTCATTGGTTGGAATCACCATCGCGACAGCGCCCAACACCTCAGACTTAGCAATAATACCCGCACGGCCAAAGCGGGCGTCTTCGTTGCCTTTTTCGTCTTCAATAAAACCTAATAGTTTGAGGTTGTTTAAAATTTCTCGACGAATTGGCAGTGAGTTTTCACCGATACCACCAGTAAAAATAATCGCATCTAATGCACTAAGGGGGATCAGGTAAGAGCCGATGTACTTAGCCACACGGTAAGTGAACACCTCAAATGCGAGCTTCGCCCCCTCATGGCCGTTTTCCATCGCTTCCAAAATACCTCGTGCATCAGAAGTCAAACCAGAAACACCAAGGAAGCCTGACTTCTTGTTCAAGGTCTCGAAGACTTTCTCTTGGCTCCAGCCTTTTTTCATTAGGAACTCGATAATACCAGGGTCTAGGTCTCCGGAACGTGTCCCCATCATCAGGCCCGCTAGAGGGGTAAAGCCCATCGATGTATCGACAGATTGACCGTTGCTGATCGCACAAACCGATGCACCGTTGCCCAAGTGGACAGAAATAAAGCTCGACGCTTCGACAGGTTTACCCAGCATTTTCGCCGCTTCACGGCTAACGAAGTAATGACTAGTGCCGTGGAAACCGTATCGGCGGATACCATATTCTTTGTACAGTTCATTGGAGATCGCACCAGTGAATGCCTTTTGCGGCATGGTTTGGTGAAACGCGGTGTCGAAGACAGCAAATTGAGGAAGGCTTGGGAAAGCTTGCATTGCAGCTTGAATCCCTTTCGCGCCTGCTGGGTTGTGGAGCGGTGCCAGATCAGACAAGCTTTCAATTTCTGCTAGGACGTCGTCATTAATGCGAACTGTTGATGTGAATTTTTCTCCGCCATGCACGATACGGTGACCCACGGCAACTAGATCGTTGGTAAAACCCAATGATTCCATCAGGCTAACGATTCGGTTGATGGCATGTTGATGATGATTGTCTGCAGCAGTGATGGCTTCTTCAGTTTTCTCACCCTTGTATTTCCAACCGATTACCGCTTCAGGGAGCCCAAAGCACTCTCCTAACCCAGTGACGACAGCGTCTCCTGTTACGGAGTCGATCACCGCGAATTTAAGAGATGAACTACCAGAGTTAATAACCAGCACAAACGAGTTAGACATGGAATAGGTATCCTGTTTCAGACCGAATTTTGGAAGCAAAGCGCTTCTTAGTGTGGCTTACATTATTCAATATTTTTTTAATTATTCAACTTTATTTTAATTGAGAGCGCATTTGAAGCGAATGTTTGTTGATCTAACGCAATCTGAAGATTATTTTGATCCCAAAATTTAATGTCAGTTTTATAAATATGCGATACGGGCCTAAACTCTAGTCAGTGTGATACTTTCGATAATTAACCCAAAGTCGGTCCAAATGGTCTAAGTAGTGGCAACCTTATCTATTTTTTTAGTCATCTCAGGCATCATTATCATGGTCGCGGGATACGTGCCTGCTAACCAGGTTTGTCGCAAGACAAAGCATCTAGGCTGGCAGGTGTTGAGCTATTTAATCATTGGTTTTGTTTTAGGCTATCTATTTGTTTTAATTGCCATTATATCTGAGCCAGTTGTTACGCCAGTTTTGCTGGGGCTATGCGTTATTCTCTTCTGTGGAAGCATTTTTGTTTATATGGTCACCACCTACAGTTTGCAAAGTATTCAGCAACTCCATTCGCTTGCTGATGAAGAAAAGCATAACGCGCTTCACGACTCTCTCACTAACCTTCCTAATCGAAAACATTGTATTGAAGCCATCGAGCTGCTGATTGAGTCCGATAGGCCCTTTGATCTCCTGCTGGTTGATATTGTGAATTTCAAACAAATCAACGACGGAATGGGCCATTTTTGCGGCGACCAATTACTGATTCAGATTGGACAACGAATGTCATCTCTGTTGGAACACGAAGACTTTATCGCCCGCATTGGTGGTGATGAATTTGTCATCCTTTGTCCAAACGGTAATGAAGTGGCGTCAAAAGCCTTGGCTAAACGGATTGATAACGAGTTGCGTAAGCCCTTCGCTATTGATGGCTTTGAGTTAAGTACTTGTGCGGTGATCGGTTTGAGTGAGTTTCCAAGGCACGGCGATACCGCGGAGCAAGTGATCAATACCGCAGATGTGGCCATGTACTGGGCCAAAAAGTCCGGTCGGTTGATCGCCTGTTATGACGATCAAATGAGCCAAGGGGCGAAGAAAAAGCTGCGTATCGCTCGCGAAATCGATGCCGCGCTGCTCAATGATGAGTTCTGTGTCTACTACCAACCTATTGTTAGCAGCAAAAGTGCCATTGTCAGTGGCTACGAAGCGCTGATCCGCTGGCAAAAAGAAGACGGCTCTATCGTTAGCCCCGTTGAGTTCATCCCCATCGCTGAACAAAGCAATAAGGTGACCTCGATTACCAATTGGGTGCTTGAGCAAGTCTCAAAAGACATCGAAAAATTCAAAGCTGAAAACATCCGCTGCCCGGTTCATGTCAACTTATCAGCCAAAGATCTGATGGGTAATTACCTTAAGAGACAGCTTGAAAAGCTGATTCAGATCTACCCGGATATCACTGAAAACCTTATCCTTGAAATCACTGAAAGTACCGCTATTAATCGCTTGAGAAGCCCCGAAGTTTTATTGGAAAGCCTTAAAGAACTCGGCTTTAAGATCAGTCTAGATGACTTCGGTACTGGCTATTCTTCGCTGTCATTGCTAAGAGATCTGCCGGTTGACCAAATAAAAATTGATCGCTCCTTTCTCTATCAATTAGAGACGAACCAACGCAATGGTTCGATTGTCTCTAATGCGATTGCACTGGCTCATGGGCTGGGCTACACCGTGGTCGCCGAGGGTGTTGAAGACAACAATGTACTCGAGATGCTAAAAAACTATGGTTGCGACTATATTCAGGGGTTTCTCTACAGCCCTGCGTTAAAGATTGACGACGCGATCCGTTGGACTCACAACCACAACCCACCCCACATTATTGAGCTGGCTGAGCCAACCTAACAATCCAAAGAGATACCAGCAATGCAGATCATCCTCCCCTGCGGTTCACTTGGTTTCTCAAGTTTGACCCCATAAAAACATTGGCCTCAACGCCAGAAAGTAGTAAAACGGTAAAACTCATCATTAATGCGTGCAACCACTCATAGGCAGAGGGTATCCATGAATATAGGCTCAGTAGCAAAACTCACCGGTTTATCGAGTAAATCGATACGTTTGTACGAAGATAAAGGCGTGATCTCTGCCCCTAATCGCAGTGAAGCAGGTTATCGAGAGTATAGTGAACAACATATTCAGGAGCTCAATCTCGTTTCACGAGCGAAAAATGCGGGCTTTTCTCTGGCAGAATGCAAGGAGTTTGTCGAACTGGCTCATAACCCCGAGCGTAAAAGTCGTGAAGTTAAAGCGAAGGCTCAAGAAAAGCTCAAAGAAGTTGAGGTTAAGATTCGTCAACTGAAAGAAATCGAAAAGCAACTCAAGAGCTGGGTAAACGCGTGTCCCGGCGATGAAGGCAGTGATTGCCCTATTATTGAAGATCTCACCAAGTGAAGCGTTGCCCATTCTCTTAATTTTATTACTCTTTTCAACTGCTCACCATGAAGTACGTCCACAGATCATGTAACATTGAAAGACAACTCAGATACATCGGATGTCTTCATGGAAGCAGAATTACTGGAAATTAAGAATTTTCTCTCTCAACACCCTCCCTTTGATGAGCTAGAGGACGACGTGCTCAACTTAGTCACCAAGCATGTTGAAATTTCTTATTTTCGTGAGGATACACCCGTCATCCACTTTGGTGATGAGATCCATGATTTGTACATGGTACGCAGTGGGGTTGTTGAAGTTTATCGACGTAAAGGTGAACTTTATAACCGCCTCGATGAAGGTGCTCTGTTTGGTCAAATGGGCCTACTCACCAATAATAAAGTGCGCTTTCCAGCCAAAGCGACCAAAGATACGTTGGTGTACTGCATTCCTGAAGCCATTTTCCAAGAGCTCTACGACAATCACGAAACCTTTGCCGATTTTGTTGAAGTCGAAGATACCGCCCGACTTCGTCAAGCGGTTTCAAGTACCAATGAACAAAACGACCTAACAACGTCTAAAGTGCGTACGCTTCTCACCGGAGATGCGCCCTTTTTGGAAAAAACAGAAACCATCCAGAATGCTGCGATCAAAATGGCTGAAGAGAATGTCTCTTCACTGTTGATCATCGACCCCGACATCCTCGAAGACAACGAGGAAGACAATTCCCCACTGGTGGGCATCATCACCGACCGGGATCTATGTACCCGTGTATTGGCTGAAGGTCTCGATGCGAACGATGAAGTGGCTAGCGTGATGACAACCGAAGTCATTTCCCTTGATCACAATGCGTACGTGTATGAAGCAATGCTGACCATGTTGCGCTACAACGTGCATCATCTTCCTGTTTTAAAAGATAAAAAGCCGATTGGTATTATTGAAGCGACAGACATTGTCCGCTACGAATCGCAAAACTCTCTACTCTTGGTCAGCAGCATCTTCCAACAACAGTCGATAGAAGAGCTCGCGGCTTTATCTGAACAGGTAAAAGATAGCTTCGTGAGATTGGTCAACGAAGATGCGAACTCTCATATGGTCGGCAGTGCCATGTCGGTGATTGGTAAAAGCTTCAAACAGCGAATTATTGAGCTGGCGGAAGAAGAGTTAGGCGAACCGCCGATTCCCTATTGCTTTCTGGCTTTAGGATCTATGGGCCGAGACGAGCAGATTCTCGTCACCGATCAAGACAACGCCATCATCCTTGATAATTCGTATGTCAAAGAACAACACGATGCGTATTTCTCTGCTCTGGCCAAGAAAATCTGTGATGGATTAAATGAGTGCGGTTACACCTATTGTACCGGTGACATTATGGCGACTAATCCGGAGTGGCGCATGACCCGTACCGAGTGGGAAGAGTGCTTTGCCGACTGGATTGACGACCCGAACCCGAAAGCACTATTGAACGCCTCTATTTTCTTTGACTTAGTCGGTGTCTACGGCCGCCTAAAATGGGCAGAGCAGCTCAACGGCTTTATTGTTAGGCGTTCTCGAAAAAACAACCGCTTCCTAGCCTGCCTAGCGCGCAATGCGATGAACCGAACGCCGCCGCTCGGTTTCTTCAAAGATTTTGTGATGGAGAAAGACGGCCAGCATAAAAACTCCATCAACCTCAAGCGCCGTGGTACTGCTCCATTGGCTGACTTAATTCGTGTCCACGCGCTAGCGGTTGGGTCCCGCTCTACTAACTCCTTTGAACGCCTAGATGATATTCATGAAGCTGGCATTTTACCCAAAGGAAAGGCACGCGATCTTCGCGATGCATTAGAGTTTATTTCTATGGTACGAATTCGTCACCAAGCGCTGGATGTAGAGAATGAAATCGAACCAGACAACAATATTGAACCAGAAAATCTATCCGATTTTGAACGCCGCAACCTAAAAGATGCGTTCCAGATCCTCAGTAATGCACAGAATTTTCTCAAGTTCCGCTACCAAGCCAGCAATAATTTTAAGTAGGTGAACCATGATTAAAAATATGATGCGTAAGCCGACGATAGACTGGGAAAAAAAGTTTGAGGCAAAACAGAAAACGAGCCGAAATGATTCACTCCAGCGTTACTATCATAGTGGTCTCCCTACTGCGGATACTCACTTGGAAGACGTGACGTTTCTGGCGATGGATTTTGAAACCACGGGCCTAGATTCCAATCAGGACGACATCATCACCATTGGAACCGTGCCGTTTAACCTCAACAGAATCTTTATCAATCAAGCCCATCATTGGACAGTGCGCCCGCGCCAGCAATTGGCTGAAGAATCGGTCATCATTCATGGCATTACCCATAGTGATATACTCGATGCGCCGGACTTGTCTGAAGTTTATGATCAGGTCTTACAACAGATGGCGGGCAAGATCATGGTGGTGCATTATCAAAGAATTGAGCGTGAGTTTTTTGATCAAGCACTCAAGGACCGGATTAATGAAGGGATTGAGTTTCCGGTCGTGGATACCATGCATCTTGAGACCCTGCACCAACAACGTCTGCACGGTGGCATACTGAATAAAGTGTTGGGCAAGAAACCAGATTCCGTCAGACTAGGGGCTAGCCGAACGCGATATGGCCTTCCTCCTTACACGCCACATCATGCCTTAACGGATGCGGTGGCAACCGCTGAGTTGCTACAGGCGCAAATAGCCTATCATTATCAGCGCTCAACGACACTGGGTCAGATATGGCTCTGATACCCAGCGAGTCGCGCAGTCAGAAATAAAAAAGGGACGAAAATTCGTCCCTTTTTCTATTCAAGTACGTCGACTAGCGATCGTACTTTTCAGTGCGCATGCCCATGAGCAAGCTGACACACATCATCAGCAATACAAAGGTGAACGGCAAGGCAGTAGAAATTGCGCCGGCTTGCAGTGCCTGAACGGCTTCTGTGCCACCTACCCAAAGTAGTGCTACTGCAATCGCCCCTTCCATAAATGCCCAGAACACACGCTGAAGAACGGGTGCATCGACTTTACCACCAGCGGTAATGCTATCAATAACCAATGAGCCTGAGTCAGACGAGGTGATAAAGAACACCAACACCAGAATCACAGCAATGATCGACAATACCGTCCCGAACGGCAGTACATCAAACATCTGGAACATGGCCAGAGAAACATCCGTTAGGCCATTTGCACCGAGCTCACCGATGTTGTTCACCACTTGGTCAATCGCTAGACCACCGAATACAGACATCCAAAGAAGTGTTACCGCGGTAGGCACCAATAGAACCGCTGTCATAAATTCACGTACCGTGCGGCCTTTAGACACACGCGCAATGAACATACCAACGAATGGCGACCATGAAATCCACCATGCCCAGTAGAATACTGTCCAGCCTTGGAACCAGGCTTCGTCTTGACGGCCATGAGGGTTACTTAGCGGAATGATGTTCTCAACATAGGCCATCAGCGTGGTGCCAATGTTGCCAAACGCCACCGCATAACCAATCAGAGCAACCAGAATCAGCAATAAGAAGGCGACGATCATGTTGATGTTACTGATCACCTTTACGCCGCCATCAATACCACGCACAACGGAGACCACTGCGAGTAAAGTCACGACCGTAATCACGACGATCTGTAACCCCATCCCTGCATCTAAACCGAATACATGGTGGATACCGCTCGCCGCTTGTTGCGCACCTAAACCAAGGGATGTAGCAAGACCAAACAGCGTCGCCAATACCGCTAAAATATCAACGATGTGGCCAGCCCAGCCCCATGCACGATCACCAAGAATAGGGTAAAAAATAGAGCGGATGGAAAGCGGTAAGCCTTTGTTATAAGCAAAGAACGCCAAAGACAGAGCAACAACACCGTAAATAGCCCAAGGGTGAAGGCCCCAATGGAACATGGTTGCGCCCATTGCCAGTTTTGCCGCTTCAGGGGTATTGGCTTCAACCCCTAACGGTGTTTCGAACCAACCCGTGTAGTAAGCAACTGGCTCGGCCACACTCCAGAACATCAGGCCGATACCCATACCCGCAGCGAAAAGCATCGATAGCCACGAGATAAATGAGTAATCCGCTGTCGCATCTTGACCACCAAGACGGATTTTACCCAATGGGCTTACGATTAACGCAAGGCAGAACACGACAAAAATGTTTCCTGACCAAATAAATAGCCAGTCAAAGCTGCCGATAATTTGAAACTTCAAGCCATCGAGCAAGGATTTTGCTGACTGTGCATCCATCACCAACACAGCAAACAGGAACAATCCGATGAACCCGGCACTCACGCCAAACACGGGGTTATGAACATCAAACCCCCACTTTTGTACATTATCTTGGCCGATGGTGTAATCGGTACTGTCGATACTGTACTTGTCTATACCTTTCGTCATCTTTCCTCTCTTAATGATTATTCTTCCCTAATCAAGCCTTCAGATAGAAAAATCATTAGTGATAGAAACAATTTAATCTATATCAAGACTTGATCGACTCAACACCATTGTACGCCCAGATACAGATCATTCCAGTAAATCACTATTATTTGTCCAATTTTTCGACATAAATCTGTTTGAAAGGCTACTATTTACACAAAAATCAACAAACCTCCACCAAACATTCATTTTGACTTCTAAACATTTGACAACATCACATTTACACCAAAAAATTTCTTTCAAAATCTCATAACTATTCTTTCCCTCACTACTATGAGAAATAAGTATGATATTTATGGGTTTTCAGGCTTCATTTCGCGGGAATTTTCATGTATTTTCTCGCCTCCAAACGCTTCGCTCACTAAGGATTAACATTGGAAAAGCACGAAGAAGTTCTTATCTCTATTCGACAGATTATCCGCGCCATCGATCTGCACTCGAAAAGGCTAAGTAAAGAGTCTGGCTTAACAGGCCCACAACTAATTCTCATGCGCTCGATACGTGAGCTTGGTGAAGTGACGATTCGTGAGCTTTCTAACCACACCAACATGAGTCAGGCAACCGCAACGACTATCCTTGATCGTTTGGAGCGCCAGGAGTTAGTCACCCGTGTTCGCAGTGTTCAAGATAAGCGTAAAGTGCATGCACACCTCACCGATAAGGGCATCGCCGTACTCGAACAGGCCCCAATGCCTTTGCAGCAGAACTTCATCAATAAGTTTCAACGCTTAGAAGAATGGGAACAGTCACTGCTTCTCTCTTCGGTACAACGTATTTCCTCGATGATGAATGCGGAAGACATTGATGTTGCACCTGTACTTGAGCTTGGAAGCATTACTAAGCCAGAATAACCACCCTAAGCTGAATTGATTTAGCAACACTTTGAGGCTATTTTTTATACTGCAGAAAAGGTCAAAGGTGTTGCATGGTGAAAAAAAGGACGCTTCAAAGCCGACATGGGGACACGATCCTCGATTTCAGACAGCAGCAGCAGGTTCTGAAATTTATCGCCGCGATCACTTTAGTTTTCTTCGTACCACTCGGCATTAAGAACCTTCTTATTGGCGAGGTTCTACTCGGTGCTGTGCTTTTGGCGTTTGAGATCACTTTGCTTCTCGAGATCGCTGCCATCATTTACAACAAGGCCGGTCTGTTCGGCCATCTTGTCCCTCTCGCTCTTCTGGTGATTTCAACCATTATGGCGGTCAACATTTTTGGCACCTTGGCCACCTATTGGGTATTCCCCATCATCATTAGCATTGTGTTTCTCTTGCCTGCTCGCATTGCCACGATTGCGAATATTGTGGTATGCCTAGGTTCCACTATCGCCATATTGCCTCATCAGGAATTGTCCGAAACCTCTCGCTACGCGTTCTCGCTTCTCGCGACAGCAGTCATTGTCCATGTGGTTGTCAAAGCGGTCAGACGGCTACAAAAAGAGCTTCGCTACTTGTCGGTAAGAGATCCTATGACGGGCACTTACAACCGACACCAACTGCAGAGCTCACTTGAGAACATTCACCAGCTCTATAACACCTCGTCAATCGCCCTGATTGATATCGACAAATTTAAAGCGATTAATGATCTCTATGGGCACGATGTGGGTGACCAAGTCATCACTGAGGTAGTCAGCATTATTGACAGCCAGACCGAGCACTCTACCCTATTGTTTCGTTTGGGAGGCGATGAATTCCTTTTGTTGTTCCCTCAAGCCGATCAATATGCCGTTGAGTCTTCAATGCAAGCAATCAACCGCGCCGTCAAAGAACACGCTTATCCGCAACATGCCAAAGTGACCCTCAGTGCTGGTGTGGCTGAGTCCAAACCGTTTGAAACGATCGAAGACTGGGTCAAACGCGCCGACATTGCGCTGTACCAATCAAAAAGTCTCGGGCGCGATCGAGTTTCACTGTATTCCCAACCAGACCTTGTGGACCATCAGAGTCAGAGTCGCTATCAGCGCGCCATACGCTGAATTAGTTGAAAATAGGGAGTTGTCTGGATTCTTTGACCTGTCGAATTGCTAAATGCGTATGGATGTCCTTAACATTCTCTAAGCGCTGAATTCTACGTGTGAACGCTTCATACCCAGCCAGATCATGGCTGACAACTTCTAGAAGATAATCATAAGCCCCAGACACAACGTGGCAACTCACCACTTCTTCCATCTCCTGAACGGCTTGCTCAAAATCATCAATAGAGGAGGCTTGATGGTTACTTAGACTAACCTCAACAAACACCGTCATCCCGACCCCAACCTTATCTTTACTTAAGCTTGCGCGATAACTGGCGATCACGCCGTCTTCTTCAAGTCGTTTAATTCTTCTAGCGCAAGGGGAAGGTGACAAACCGACTTTGTCGGCGATATCGGCGGTCGACTGACGGGCATCTTTTTGTAGCAACATCAAGATGTGTTGATCGATTCTATCCATGGATTGAGCCTCTATATAGCAATTTTTATAAAATAATTAGCTGATTCAGCCAACATTTCCATTTTCATTGGTTAACTTTGCCATATTTGGTCTCCAGAAACGACTCATAATTACTGACACTCAATGTATAGACGAATAACGTTATGATCTCAGGTTACTTGGCAATGGCTGCCACACTGCTTCTCTGGTCTGGCTTTTTTCTTTCACTCCGTGGTGGTGCACATTCGGAACTGACTACCGCAGATATCGCCTTAGCACGATTTCTCATCCCTTGTATCGTGCTACTCCCTCTGGTGTTTAAGTCAAAAGAGCTCATTAAAAAAGTCCCTAAGCGTTACCTCATTGGTATGTTTGTCGGATGTGGTTTGCCCTACTTGCTGGTCGCAGGCACAGGTATGCGGCTTGCCCCTGTCTCAGATGGAAGTGCGCTGATCCCAGGGACGCTCCCCTTGTTCGTCTCTGGTATTGCAATACTGCTTTTCAAGCAACCTTTGAGTTCACATCGCCTATTGGGATTAGCGCTCGTCATCAGTGGGATAGCGGTCTTTCTCTACCAAGGGTTTGGCCAGTCTGATAGTGACTTACTCAGTGGTTACATGCTGTTTTTATTGGGCAGTCTGATGTGGGCGACATTCACCATTTGTGCGCGTGTTTCTAACCTTAACCCACTTGTTGCTGCGGGAATAATCTCATTGCTTTCAACACTGGCACTGTTGGTGCTGATTATAACTGGCACACTCGACAGTCACTTACTCACTACCCGTGCCGCTGAATGGCCATGGAAAGAGCTCATGGGCCACATTACCCTACAAGGTGTAGGCGCTGGTCTTGTCGCCGCATTCACCTACTTACATGCGATATCAGTACTCGGCGCAGAGCGCACGGCAGCGTTCGGCGCAGCCACGCCTGCCATTGCGACTTTGCTGGCGATACCGGTATTTAACGAGCAGCCGACACAACTTGGATGGTTTGCTCTCGGGTTGGTTTGTATTGGAAGTTTGGTGGCCAGCAATATCTTTATGAGAAAAGATACCTCTTTGCTTTATCAGCCACCTAAATTTAAATGAGCCTAGGGATAAGCGTTAAGCTGGGAACAAGAACACACAGAACGTAGATCTGTCGAGCAAGGGCTTTGTTCTCCATTTTGATCAGAAAAGGAGAAGCGATGAACATGGAAACGAGTACATGCAGTGCCATATTACTCACAAATTGTTCCAGTATGAGTGTAAATAGCAACCAGACACCAATTTGTAAGCGAGAAACTCGAATTTTAATGCCTAACCCGACGATGAAGAGTGAAGCTGCAAGTGAAGAAATCATCAGCAAGACTACTTTTTAATATTAATTATGATTTTTAATAAACAATAATAGGAATCATTATCAAATACAACTGATTTTTTGTTGTTGTACCCAGAGTCCGGTATAGTCTGCAGCGAAATTTATTTGCGTGGATGACCATTTTGAAAACGCCCTGTATCGCTGCATGCAAAAATAATGGTGGAATATGTAGCGGTTGCCATCGAACCATTGATGAAATCGTCAACTGGCGCCATCTTTCAGATGATGAAAGAGACACCATTATGGAGGCCCTTCAAGGAAGCGTCGCAAGCCATCGCTGCCCTTCTTGTGGTGAGCCAGCCCAGTGCGACATCAGCGCCGGCAAAGACACTTGTTGGTGTTTTTCCCTAGAAAAACGGGATATGTCTTGCGCTGTTTCCAGTGATGCTTGTCTGTGCCGAAAGTGTCTCAACCACTTGCCAATCGCATAAACCATCACTCCGATGAATACTAAATTTGGATTAGTTTTACTAATCCAAATCATAGAAATTAATCTTGTTCCAGATCACATTTTTCTATTGCACCCTTTCCTGCCAAGCACTAAGATTCTCCGCCTAAACTAGTCGTTCTCTTTATTTTATTAGGATTGCTTTAAGCAATACCTGTGGCTTTTTGCACTTTGAATTTAGGTATTTCAGGAAATGTCTGCATCATCTCAAGTTATTAAACTGATATTCTTAATTGCGATTCTGACCGCAGTAGGGCAAATGACGCAAACGATGTATGTCCCCTCTATCGGCCATATGGCTGATGAATTTTTGGTGTCTCCTGCGGCACTTCAAGCGGTAATGGCATGCTACCTAATACCTTATGGTATCTCTCAGTTTGCCTATGGACCGCTTTCAGATCGATTAGGAAGAAAACCTATTATCATTGCCGGTTTGCTTATCTATATTATCGGTACCATCGTTGCCCTATTTGCTCATCAGTTTGAATGGTTCCTCGCTGGTAGCTTCATTCAAGGGTTGGGCATTGGTAGCGGCGGCGCGATGTGCAGAACCTTAACCCGTGATGTGTTTAGTGGCAGCGAACTGCACAAAGTGAACAGCCTAATTAGTATGTGTGTGATTTTTTCACCTTTACTCGCTCCAGTCTTGGGGGGCTACTTCACCGAAACCATGGGCTGGCGCTCTAGCTATATGTTCTTGGCATTGTTTAGCATCGCTGTAGCGATCATTATGATGACCCGATTCGAAGAAACCTTGCCTAAAGCGAGTCGACGCCATGAATCGGCTATAAGTCGCTATAGCTTTGTACTCTCTAACAAAAGATTTCAAGGTTACTTAGTGTGTCTGGTAGCCACATTTTCCGGTGTGGCCATTTTTGAAGCCGCTGCAGGCGTTTTACTTGGGGGCGTATTAAAGCTACCCGCAACAACTGTTAGCATGTTGTTTGTCTTACCTATTCCTGGATATCTGGTCGGCGCTGGCCTATCCAGCGTGATTGCCTCTAAGAGAAGTGAGAAAGTCGCGTTGATGTTTGGTTTACTGGCTGCCGTTCTGGGTTCACTGATTGTGCTTGTGCCAGGGCTAATGGGACAAACCTCTGCGTTAACCTTAGTTGGCGGGGCAACGATCTACTTTTTGGGGGCCGGCGTTTTATTCCCCGCCGCAACCACAGGGGCTTTGTCACCTTTCCCATACCATGCTGGAACAGGAGGAGCCGTTCTGGGTGGCATGCAAAATTTAGGTGCAGGTTTAGCCACACTGGCAGCTTCGATCATCCCTTCGCATGATCAGATGCCTGTGGGGGGGCTGATGTTGCTTATGTCTTTGCTCGCTTTGCTCGGACTGATTCGTGTCTATCACAAACACGATCCTTCCAATGAAATGCCTTTAGCCGTCTAACCAATGTAAAAAGGAGCTTCACCGCTCCTTTTTATTTGCTCTGACTTGGTCAAGCCTTACCATTTTTTCATGATCCGACCGACCAGATTGGGGTGATAAGCCCAGCTATGATCGAACATAGACATCAGTTGAGGATTGCCGTATTTGGAAAGGCTAATTGCGTGAAAGCGATTCTTGTTCTTTTTCAGCTCAGCGACTTTCTCTTGCATCTCATCGGATTGTTTAGGCGCAATGAAATCAGAGATCACAACCATGTCCGCATTTTTGTATCTGTCACCACGCATCAAATCAATTGACTTTATCAATACTGGCTCCAAATCCGTACCACCATGGAAGCTGTAAGTAAGGAAATCACTGGCTTCTCGTAAACCGTCTTGTCGCGTCAGCTCGTAGGTGATTTGCTCAGTGGAGAATAAAATCACAAAGCAATCACGATCTTCTGCCAAGGCGATTTGCATTAATGCATAAGCCATCGCTTTGGCACATTGCTCAGGAAAACCACTCATGGAGCCAGAAGCATCAACACACACTATAAACGGGCCTTTTTCGACATCAACCTGCTTGTTATCTGGCTTATGTGCTTTCACTTTACGTAGCGTTCGTGATTTACCCTGCATCCGATAATTCATTAACCGCTTGTCGACGAGGTGTTTGTAAAACACGACTTCCAGTTCAGGGTAAGCCAGAAACAAGGTTTCGTTGGGTAGCAGCTTGTTCAGATCATCACTTTCATGAATACCAACGATATCATCGGTTGCTTCATCCGATTTTTCCTCGACCATTTGCAGCTCTTCAGTAGGCGCTCGATTTAACTCGGGATCATCTACCTGACTCGCCATTCGGCCTAATTTTTCAGCGATTTCCTGAAGGCCCTGATTCTTTTTCAAAAACTCAGCATGGCGTTTCATCACGGACAAGTCGGTTCGACTGAGTTTTGCTGAAGCCATATCCCACAAACGGCCAACGCTGCTCTCATCTCCCTCTTCCGTTACTTTGGCCATGTTCTTCATGGTTTCCATGCGCTGGTAAAGGTCTTTGAGGACTTTTTCTTTACTCGCTTCGAGCTCACTGACCTGTGCCTGAAGAATGGCATCAGAAAGACTTTGATACCACTGATCACAAAAGTAATGAGGAAACATTGGGTTGTTTAACCCCTTGTTTTTATCCATAAGCCGACGAGCTTGAAGATAAAATGCGGAATGCCATTCGAGCTTCTTGATCACATCGGGGATCTTTTCAAAGAACGTGGCTTCATCCCAATGGATGACTTCCTGATACAGCGCTAATTCCTGTTGGAAACGCTCCGTTTCGCATACCTTGGTGATGCGTTTCTTGACGCCACCACGCCACTTCAACAGATGGTTTTTAACTTTCGTTTTCATTCCTCTGTTTTCAGTGATGGCCATTACCTGAGAGCGTGCCATCAGATCGTTGACTGCTGTATCAATAATACCGGAATCAGCAATCATTAATGCGAGGTTGAGTCCATCAGCGCCTAACATCCAGTCCCCCTTTACGAGAAGAATTGATTGAGGTTTTTGAAACGGAACACTGTTCGCTCACACTCTGTTTTGGTTGATTCAAGAACCTGCTGAATGTGCTGCAGGCTTGCCTCCATTACACGAGGTAGGTCTTGATCAATAAAGCTGTGGGGTAAGGCACCATGAAAGTTTGAACGCACTTTGAGCAAATGATGTTCAGCGTGTTCGAGCTGCGCCATCGCTTGCTCAGATTTGGTCAGCCAGTTTTGATAGAGGCCCTCATCCAAACCTTTCTCGGTTACAACCGAAACTAACACAGCACGATTGGCAATATCCTTAATGACTAAGTTGTTCGCAGCATCGATATCAAAGCGCAGTCGGCACAGATTGGTGTTCTGATTAACGTATCCGTAAACATCTCCATGGCCTTCTTTTATAATCCGCTCTAATTCGTTCTTCGGTACATAAACCCAGCGACTGTCGCCTTTCTCGGATTCTGATACTGACATATTACTTTGCAGCAGTACCAACTTAACTAGATCAAAGGCACTACCGACTTCATAACGCTTTGCATCTGAGACGTCATAGCTATGAATTTGTTTTTTGAGTAGCCCCGTTGTCGATTCCATCGATAGCATGATACCAAACTCAGACTCTAGCTCTTCCTGAACTTCGTCCAGTTCTTCTCGACATAAACGGATTTGCTGTTCGACGTCTTGCTGATCAAAGGCGTGCGTTAGTGCAAACTCCTTAATCACTTGGTGGACGACTTCTCGAGATTCCGGACTGTTCCATAAACAATCTTGCAAAAGCAGTAGATCAAGTGGATTGACACTATCACGGCCGTTAAAATAGGCACTGGCTTTGAGCAGTTTAACTGCCTTTTTCCAACGACGGTCTGAAACATACATATCGGTATCAGAAGCATGGACGCCTGACCCTTGGGCTGCCGACTCTTCTAACATTTGTTTAAGTTGATAAAGCTTTTCGAATACCTGATCACTGAGTTCGAGTTTTTCAAGCTCCGATTGCCATAAGTGATACTCCTCATCGGTTATGGCTAATCCTTCTGGGATCTGTGCTTCCTGCGGTGTGCCTACGGTCAGCATCGACTTAAAGTTTTGCTTGTTCTGAATTCGATTGACAAAAATACGTACTAGCATTCGATCATAGAGCGCCTCCAGACCACTGTCTTCATCCGGCAGCTCATTTGAAGCAGAGACCAGTAAACGCATGGGAACACGTTCTACATCACTGCCATTCTTGAAGGTCTTTTCATTAACAACCGTCAATAAGGTATTAAGGATTGCAGGACCCGCTTTCCAAATCTCATCTAAAAAGACAACTTGCGCTGTCGGCAAATACCCTTCTGTCAAGCGTAAGTAGCGACCATTGTCCTTAAGTTCTTGAATGCTCAGAGGTCCGAACACTTCTTCAGGTGTTGAAAAACGAGTCATCAAGTATTCAAAATAGGAGGAGTTGTCGAAAGCCTGTATAAGTCGCTTTGCGATAAGGCTTTTTGCGATACCTGGTGGCCCTAACAGAAAAACACTTTCACCCGCTAAAGCAGCGAGCAAGCACATTTTGATGGTATCTTCACGCTCGTAAACACCGTCAGATAAGGCGCGAGCTAATTTATTTATTCGTTCAGAGAGCAACGCTTGTTGCGAATGGGAGACTCTGGTAGGGCTGATCATTCTGAGCTCCTCTGACTTCAACCAGAAATGTAATATATATATTTTTATACATTTGTTATCACTTTGTTACAAGTGCGTTTTCTTTAGTTTGGGGCCATATTTATACCAGAAGCCATTTTGACGTAACTGATTGAAATCAATGTTTGCAAATTTGAGACCTGAGTCACTGGGATAGTGTCTCATATTTGAGTCAAATAATTTATTAACCTTTTATTCACTATATGTAGACTGTAATGTAAGCCTGCATCTAAGAAATGAGTCATTAAAAAAAGACTATTATGGACACTCCTTTGAATATTCTACATACATGGAAAGGCATCTACCTTCAGGAAGAGCAAACCACATTGCCGAATGGTAAAACCATCACTCACACGACGATCTCTCATCCAGGCGCTGCTGTTATTCTGCCAATCGCGAATAATGGAGATATCGTTCTTATCAACCAATACCGCCCTTCTCTGAAAAAATGGTTACTTGAACTGCCTGCAGGTACATTAGAAAGCAACGAGCCGATTGAGCTTTGCGCAGTAAGGGAACTCGCAGAAGAAACTGGATACAGTGCTGAAACCATGATATCTCTTGGGCAAGTCACACCTTTGGCCGGATTCTGCGATGAAATTCAATACTTGTTCGTTGCAAAAGGGCTGACAAACGTGTCTAAGTTTGCATGTGACGATGATGAAGTGATTGAAGTTGTATCGCTATCATTACACGATATCGAACAAAAGATTGTCGAAGGTGAGATCACTGATGCCAAAACGATTGCATGTTTAAGTAAAGCAAAGTTATGCGGATACATATAGGAGAAAAGCACATGGATTTCCGCTCGGATACCGTCACTAAGCCGACCCCGGCAATGAGACAAGCCATGGCTGATGCGCCAGTTGGCGACGACGTCTATGGTGATGACCCGACCGTCAATGAGCTAGAAGCATGGGCAGCAGAACGCCATGGGTTTGAAGCAGCTCTTTTTACCACATCAGGAACTCAGGCAAACCTACTTGGTTTGATGGCACATTGTGAGCGAGGCGACGAGTACTTGTGTGGACAGCAAGCTCATAACTACAAATACGAGGCTGGTGGCGCTGCGGTGTTGGGCTCCATTCAACCACAACCTGTTGAAAACAATCCTGATGGTACCCTTGATTTCAACAAGCTAAAGGCGGCCATCAAACCGGATGATAGCCATTTTGCTCGCACTAAGTTACTGAGTTTGGAAAACACCATCAATGGCAAAGTGCTGCCCTTGTCTTACCTCGCGCAAGCCCGCGAATTTGTTGATCAACACGGCCTCGCACTCCACCTAGACGGAGCCCGTGCATATAATGCAGCGGTCGCGCTTGATGTGGATATTCGAGAAATAGCCAAGCACTTTGACTCAATGACAATCTGTTTATCAAAAGGCCTTTCTGCTCCCATCGGTTCTTTGCTACTTGGCAGTAAAGCGTATATCGCTAAAGCACGCCGCTTACGCAAAATGCTCGGCGGTGGTATGCGTCAGGCTGGCATTCTTGCCGCCGCAGGTAAGCTTGCGTTAACCGAACAAGTCGAACAATTAAAAGTAGACCATGCTAACGCCAAGCTATTAGCGGTCAAATTAAGTCAACTTGAAGGTTTCCAGATCAACCCAGATTTCGTTGAGACTAATATTGTCTTTGCTAAGCTAGACGACAATGTAGATATTCATGCCATTGCCACTAAGTTAAGCGAAGACGGCATTATCATTTCTCCGGGCAATCCAATACGCTTCGTCACTCACAAAGATGTCTCTGAATCTGACATCAAGTTGCTGGTCGAAAAACTCAGAATGTATCTGTAATTTTTTGTCTCTTCCAGTTTAGAAGCCAGTCACTATAGCGACTGGCTTTTCTCAGCATCGAAGAGTACTCATACTCTCGATGTGCTTGCCGCATAATACCATCAGTTCAGTTGTTTTCTGAGATAAGGCTCCCTCCTTATTTTTCCATTTTATGAGCCTATTCTGCTTTAAGTTGGTTAGGCATACCAACACCCTATATTGTCGTTATTTTCGTTTAGTTTGGGCGCATTTTATGATGCGTTTCGGGTAAACATCATGTTTTTTACCTAGCAATTATCCTGATTCTACAAGGTTTTTTACTCTGATTAATTCATCAAAAGTTAGTCCTGCACAAGTAGCCGTTGTTAGAGAGTGTATTGCGTACTCCACCGAGAACAAGTTCACCTTTCAACCAAAGGTAAACCCCAGAAAACATTTATAATTAATATCTATCTAGCTAAACATAAGGCGGTAACAGATTGATAATTTGTATCTAATTTATCCATCATCCAAAGCCATAGATAGAATGTGGAACCAACATCACAACAACAACTCATATATGTCTATATATACCTTGTCTTTTTCCAATGCATAAAACAATATTAGTCCGTCGCTTTTGTTAATGAAAAGTGCGTAAATTTACAATAAAAAATATAAAAAACCATTGTTTTCATAACGTTATATTATTCATACCTTTGAATATTTGTTAATGAAAACAAGGCACCTAGGAGTTACTTTTGGTTAACCACAACCTCATTTCACAGGCTTTTGCACTTGCCCTCTTGTTGTTCACTATTGGCATGTTGAGCTCAGACAGAGTTCAAGCATCTGAAACGCTTAAGGTAGGTATCATGGTCGGCAAGTTGACGAACACCACCAGTACCTCAAATAAAGAGAAACTGTGTGTACTGAATGCCCTTACAGACGAAGTGTCTGCCTCTAGAAGAAATGTTGAATTTACATTTGTCTCGAACGATAGGACTGCTCACGGCAGTGCTTTAGCTGCACAAAGCTTAGTCGACCAAGGTGTCGATATCGCCTTGCTGCCATTAGTGTCGCATGAAGCGGAAATCGCAGCCCGTATACTCAATCAACATGACATTGCATTCGTGACATCAGCAACAGCGAAGAGTGTTATCAAGGACCCTTCAATGGGTTTATCAATAATGCCAAGTAATAAACATCAGATTAAGCTGCTTAGTGACTATTACCTTAGCCATTATTCCACTAAGACTGCTCATGTGTTGATTGATAACTCAAGACAGTATTCTAAACAAAGCGCTGTCGCGTTCATCAAACAACTCACTGCCCATAGTGAACCAATCAAATTTAAGAAGTACGATTACAGCATGAGTAATGCCGATGACATTGTGGGTGCATTACCTAACAACGCCGTCGTCTTTGCACCGTTATACAACCCTAATATTGCCGTTCTATACAATGCAATGAAAGACAGTGGTAAATCATTCACGATATTGGGCACTGACTCAGTAGGGGCAAGAAAAGAGTTTTTCCAAACCATTGGAACCACAAGCCCTAACATTAACTTGTATTTTGTTAAAAACTGGGATGGTATCCCTAAATCAGATAATAGAAGCGCTCTAAACAGTATTTCCAATACTTTTTGCTCACAAAACCAAGCCACTTTTTTGACTACATATACCTACGATCTATTTAATTTTTTAATCGCTGGGTACGATTCAAAACCGCAGCCTAGCCCTCAAGGTCTCATTGAGTCACTCAAACAATTGAAGTTTGAGACAGTCATGGATGGAGAGCCTTTGACTTTTGACGCCGCAGGTTACAGCAAAAAGCCACTGTATCTTTTCTCCGTTCAGGATAATCGAGTTCGATATTTATCAAAGTTGACAGATTAAATAACAATGAGCATTAAGTTAAAAGCAGCACTATGCTGTCTAGTCGTCATCTTATGCAATTCAGTTTTCTATTGGTCTAAACCTTCACACAATGAAGCGGTTGACTCTGTATTATTTGGTTTTGTCTCGGTGCTAGAGTCTTGGGTCCAGTCCCCAACAGTGATTGACGATGTATATACATTCAATTATCAAGCTCTGACAAACAGAATGTCACTGCTTATCGATTCCTATGAGTCGATTGACTGGTTTAGAGTCTGTCTTGAGCTGGACTTACAAAGTTTTTCAACCAAGGATGAAGTGCAAAAAACGGTTTGTTCTGGAGGCAACACTTTGCTGTCGCTAACCCAACAAGAATATAAGCTCGACGCTGGCGTATCTGAACTTATGATAGGCAAAAAAAAGCTTGGGCACATTAACTGGTACTTCTTTTCCAAAAATGAATATCAGCAACTTGGCCTGAGTGTTATTTTATTCATCGCATCGTCTACTCTTCCGATATTGCTCATACTATACATCTATCGGGCAAACCATTACGTCAAAGAACAAGATGGTATACAATCACATGAAGACGATATTGACGAATACAAGCAAGAAAATTCAGTTCTCAAGAACAGAATAACCAATATTAACAAGATCATCTCACGTAATAGAAAGCTATTTGCATACAGTGATGAAATAGCCTTTGCTAAGTATACTCACCCCTATAGTGAAGTGTTGATGACCAATGGAATAAAACACAAAATACGATGTACGTTGACTGAATTAGAAAATTCATTCAGTGATGATTTTATTCGTCTAAGCCGCTCTATAATATTGCGAGAAAGTATAATTAAAAATAATGCATCTATTAAAATTGATGGCGGAGAGCATTACATTGAATTTTCAATTAAAAGTCAGACGCATCGTTTGCCCATATCGAAGTCTTGTGTAAACAATCTAATTACGACAGAGAACGCCTAGTATGAAAAATTATCTTATCACTTGTGCGACAGGTGGCATCGCCTCTAACTTGGTCACAGAACTCGCCCAAGAACATCAACTTTTTTTGGCCGCTAGAAACGTAAGCAAACTCAATGACATCGTCGCTAGTACTCATTTTCAACATTCAGTTCAGACAAGCTCACTTGATTTCTTCAGCGCCGACTCCATCGACGAATGCGCCTCAACAATCAAAGGCGCAGACAAGTTTGATGGTGTGGTATTTTTTATCCCAAGGATCCCACCTTCCAGAGAAGTGTTTCCTGACGATGAGAAATGGCAAGACTACTTCAATAAGTATTTTATTTTGCCTCTACGTTTGCTCCGTCAGATTGTAGAGCAAGATAAGTTGAAGCAAGGAGCTTCGATTGTTTTCGTTTCTGGCATCAGCTCCAAAGCGGCTCTGCCACATTATTCGATTAATAATTGCTTGCGCAGCGCTTGGATAGGACAAGCCAAAACAATGGCGTTGTCATTAGCAGAACAAGGCATATCGGTGAACACACTCTCTCTCGGGGGCGTCATGACTCAAAGTTATACGCAAAAGATGGAGCAAAAAGCGCTTGATCAGAATTTATCGTTTGAAGCATTGATGGAGAATGAAGTGTCCAACATTCCACTCAAGAAGTATGCTTCAATCAAAGATGTGGTCGATGGTATCGTGGCGTTGCTTGGTCCAATCTCTAACCATATGACTGGTCAAAACATCATTCTGGATGGCGGCTTCAATAAAGCTTATTGAGGCTCTGAGAGTGTTGCCACTACTTACCTATCCAATCAGCGAGAATTGCGCAGCCTTCTCGCTGAATCTCAGGTCAGTTTGACAAAATAGTAAGCCTTATCACGTCACTTTAGAGTGATGTTACCTGCTGACGATGAACATTTACTATGTCGCTCATCGTCAGCAAACGTTAATCAAATCATACGGTCCGCAGTTTAAGCTCGCCATGCTAGTGCTCAAAGCAATTCACATCATGCAAATTATGATGAGACAAACGGATTTATGTTGATCACATTAGAATATCTACTCCGACAAAAACGTCAAAATAAAAATACTCCAGTTTTAACAATATTGCCGTTATTAATAGAGCTTTAATTCTAATCCTGATTGCCATGTAAATATCTTTTTGTCCAACAATTATTTATGAATTAATATTAATCGCCACCTTTCGTTCCATATTGAAAAACTTCCTTTTTCCCAATTTAAAAACCCCTTCTAGATTAAATTAGTCTGCTAAATAAATTTCTATTGGAATTATTTCAGGCTTAAACATAGGGTTTAATAAAAGGAAAAAATAATGGATAAAAATAAACATCGTCAGTGTAACAAGATAGGTATAGTGAAACCTTTGTCTGTAGTAATAGCACTCAGCCTAGGTACAATCAGCGCGAGCGTATTAGCGGCCCCGTCCGCGCCTGCTTTGGACTGGAATATGACCAGTGTTAAGAGCCAGTCTTTTGTTGAGATTAACGGCGAGGCAGGCCAACAGTCTTACAAAAAAACCGTGGTTAGGCATGATCAGGTTACTTTCCCAGTGGAGTGGGATGTTTGGTACAACAGCGGAACACCCGCGACAGAATGGCAAGTGCGTTTAAATAATGATGTCATTTTTTCTGAAGCGATCAATGGCCCTACAGATTCTGCGTTCTCAGGCGAGACTCAAGTCCAAATAGATAAAGCTGGCCAATATGACATGACCGTCAATATATGTGATGCAAGCGGAGACTGTTCAACTTCACCAGTACACAAAATTTCAGTCATCGATACCGATGGTGCAGGCATGGCGCCACTAGTTATGAATATCGATAGCAATAATCAGTCATTTCCTCCTCAGCCCAATGGTACGGTTGTCGGTAGCTATTTTGTCGAATGGAGCCAATATGACCGCAAGTTCACCGTTGACAACATCCCAGCCGATAATCTGACACACATCATCTATGGTTTCGTACCGATCTGTGGTCCTAACCAGTCTTTAACCGATCCAAACTCGCAACGGGCACTTCAACTCGCCTGCGGTGATTCACAAGACTATGAAGTGGTCGTTCATGACCAGTGGGGGGCGTTGGGCTCTTCCCTACCTGGAACTGGGGATTCCTCGATAAAAGGCACATATGGTCAGATGATGGCGCTCAAACAGCGTTACCCGGATTTGAAGATCCTTCCTTCTATCGGTGGTTGGACACTTTCCGATCCTTTCTTCGGTTTCACCGACAAAAAGAATCGCGACACCTTTGTTGCCTCAGTCAAAGAGTTTCTGCTTACTTGGAAATTCTACGACGGCGTTGATATCGACTGGGAGTACCCCGGCGGCACTGGCGCTAACCCAGATCTAGGCGACCCAGATAACGATGGTAAAGCTTACGTTGCTTTAATGAGAGAGCTTCGCCAAATGCTGGATGAACTATCCGCAGAAACGGGCCGAACATACGAGTTGACTTCGGCCATTGGCGCAGGCTGGGACAAAGTTGAAGACGTCCACTATCCAGACGCAACGCAGTACATGGATTATCTCTTTGTCATGACTTACGATTTCTACGGCGCATGGGATAACAATCTCGGTCATCAGGCAGCAGTTTACTGTGGGTCACACATTTCTGCTGCTCAGTGTGAGGGAACTTTGACGCCTGACGACGGCCCAGAATACACCACGGATAACGGTGTCAAGGAACTGCTTAAACAAGGTGTGTCGCCAAGCAAGATCGTTCTCGGCGCTGCTATGTATGGGCGAGGCTGGAGCGGGGTCACTCGTGATAGCATGACCGATCCTACCAATCCAATCACAGGTACAGGCAACGGACCGATTGCAGGTAGCTGGGAACCAGGAGTCATTGACTATAAAGATATTGTCAGCGATTACCTTGGTCAATCCGGTGTCGAAGCATTCTACGATGCCACTGCAAAGGCCCCTTACCTATACAAAGAGTCCACGGGTGAAGTCATCACCTATGACGATGCTCGCTCTGTTGAGGAAAAAGCGGCCTATGTGCGCACTCAAGGATTTGCGGGCTTGTTTTCATGGGAGATCGATGGAGATAACGGCGACATCCTCAATGCTATGCAAAGTGGACTACTTGCAGGTGGAGAGCCGGGCAATCAAGCCCCCGTTGCTAATGCGGGTGATGATATCACCGTCGACTCCGCTCATACCGTACAACTTGATGGTTCTGGATCTTACGACAACGACGGCAACCTTATTTCCTATCAATGGGAACAGATTGCTGGCAATCGCCTCAACATCAGCGATGCAGACAAAGCGGTTGCTAGCGTTGCCATTCCCGACACAGGCACGAATGAAACATACAGCTTTAAACTAACGGTCACTGACAATCAAAATGCCACATCCACCGACATGGTTAACGTAAAGGCGCTATTCGGTAGTGTTCCCGATAACACCCCTCCTACCGCTGACCTTAATGGCCCGATTCAAGCGGAAGCTGGTGACCAAGTTGTGTTAGATGCTTCTGGCAGTTCTGATCCAGACGGTGACACTCTCACCTATAGCTGGTCTTCCTCAGACGTGGCACTGACTGACAATGGTCAAAGCGCAAGCTTTGTTGCTCCTGAGTTTGCGCAAGATACCAATGTTTCAGTCTCGGTGACTGTTTCTGATGGCACAGCTTCTGACACAGCTCGTCTATCAATTCTTGTCAAAGCCAAGGACGATGGGGGTAATCCAGATCAATACCCTCAATATGTTGAAGGTACTCCATATCAAGCAGGTGACCGCGTCACTAATGCAGGAAGTAACTACGAGTGTAAACCTTTCCCATATTCTGGTTGGTGCTCGGGCGTGGCTTGGGCCTATGCACCGGGAACTGGGTCAGCTTGGGGTGACGCCTGGACTAAACTCTAACCCAGACAGCAAACACCCCGCTATTGTGGGGTGTTTGGTTAAGTGCGGTACAGTACCTTAACAACATGCCAGCCAAATTTTGTCTTGACCAAGTGAGGGACCAACGTTTCGCCACTAAAGCAAACCTTGTCGAATGCAGGAACCATCTGCCCTCGACGAAACTCTCCCAAATCACCGCCTTTCTTTCCCGAAGGGCAAGTCGAATACTTTTTCGCCAATGTCTGGAACTTAGCCCCTTTCTTCAGCTGTTTAATAATGTCTTCAGCTTGTTCTTTGTGCTTGACCAAAATGTGTAAAGCCGCTGCGGTATTTGCCATATGAAAATCTCAAAGTGTAGGACATAGCTAGTGGCGCGTATTTTAACGATTTACGACACGATCACCATCCCATTTGCTAAATATCTATACTAATTGCCAAATAATCTTGCTTAATTGACCTATCTTAATTGAATAGATCTACAGATCAGTTACCATCTCGGTTTATAAAAGTATCAAATTTGAGAAACTCTCGTCATGGCAAAAACAATCAGTAAAGCAAATCAGTCTCAAGGCATGTTGATGTTCACACTGACCCATAGTGAACAGCTCTTTGCGATTGGTACATTAAAGGTTCGTGAGATTGTCCCTTATCAGCCGACAACTCAAATCCCCTATTCGCATCATCATGTCATTGGCACTGTCACTATTCGCGATAAAACTATCCCAGTGATTAATATGCCTGCCGCTATTGGCTTTAGGCCAATCCAGCCAGAAGAATACGATTCTTGCTATCTAATCGTCACCGATTGTTTAAGAACCGTTGTCGCCTTCATGGTACGTTCGATTGAAAAGATAATCGAATGTGACTGGCGCTCTATTGAGCCTTCTCCTCAGTCAGCAGGTAAAAACGTTTTCGTTACAGGCATCACCAGATACGATGAGCAGATTATTCAGATGCTAGATGTCGAACTCCTGCTATCAAAAATCTACCCTCAATATGAGTCGACTAAGATTCCAATGCTGACCGATATTGAAAGAGAAAGGCTCAAGGCACTGAACATTTTACTTGTCGATGATTCCTCGATAGCAAGAAAACAGCTCGCCGATGCGCTCGATAGCATTAATATTGCCTATCAGATCCGAAACAATGGCATTGAAGCACTGGAACTGATGAGAGAAGAAGCGGAACGGGGCCAACCGATTCAGTTGCTCGTCAGCGATATTGAAATGCCTGGGTTGGACGGCTATGAATTAGCGTTTGAAACCCAGAGTGATAAGCAGCTCAGTAACGCCTACATTATTCTTCACACGTCACTATCAAGTGAGATATGCGTTGACCGGGCTCGTCAGGTTGGTGCCCATGAGGCCTTAGAGAAGTTTAATGCGGGTGACTTAGTACAGGCGATGCTTCGTGGCGCAGCTATGCTCGAATCAGGAACCAAACCAGAGCGTGTTGAGGTAGCGGTTTAACCGTAACAAGAACCTATGATTTGATGAACTTAGCTAAGCTAAGTTCATCAAATCTATTACATAAATCAATTTTATTGCCATTAACTCAAGCATCTCAGGAGTAAATCCGCTAATCTTAACGTAATCGATAGTTAACGTAGAATTCTTATAATCAGATGACAGAAGACGATTTTAAAAAATCGACCGCTAACTTAAAAAAAGCTGTCCCACTTATGATGCAAAACCACGTAGCCGCAACGCCAGCCAATTATGCGTTATGGTATACCTATGTGGAAAATGCCATTCCTCAAATGAACCGTGAGCTTGAGACTATTCTGGAGAATTACGGTATATGTCCACCAGCAGCGGGCGAACAGCTCTATAACAATTATGTCGCCGCTAGAGCGGAAACCGACATTAGAGATCTGCGAGCAAACATCGAAGTGTTAGTGGGGCAAGTCGCCTCATCAATGACAGACACCCTCGCCGATACGTCACACTTTTCCCAAGTCATTGACAAAAGTTTTCAAAACCTTGAAAAAGTAGACGATCAATCGATGTCTATCGACGAGGTGATGAAAGTGATTCGTCAATTGGTCAACGAATCTAAAGAGATACGACACTCAACCAACTTTCTGAATAATCAGCTTGAGACAGCAACAGAAGAGATTCAACGACTCAAAACCCAACTGGCAGAAGTCCAGCAAGATGCCTTATTTGACGGGCTCACAAGCCTCTATAATCGTCGCTCATTCGACAATGACCTAGACACCTTGTGTCGATCTGAGCAGAAAATTTGCCTGATCCTCGCCGATATTGATCATTTCAAGAATTACAACGACACCTATGGCCATCTGTTTGGCGATGCCGTAATTAAAGGTATCGCAAAACGTCTTCAGACTAACAGCCGAGACGGTACTCATGCCTACCGCTTTGGCGGTGAAGAATTCGCATTGATTATGCCGAACAAGTCGTTAAGAATCGCACGCCAATTTGCTGAGAGTTTACGCCGTTCAGTAGAAAAACTGTCGATTAAAGACAGACGTTCGGGCAAGCCAGTAGGGAATATTACCGCCTCATTTGGTGTAGCAGAACTGCAAGCGGGTGAGACGCCTAACTCAATCATTGAGCGCGCTGATAAACTCCTTTACGAAGCCAAACAATTGGGTCGAAACCGCGTTATGCCGTTGTAAGCCCATTGCTATACGTTTGCCGCCAATAAATAGAGCCCCATAATGAGGGGCTCTTTTAGTCTCATGCCATTTAACCGTCTGAGGTTATCGCCTCAATCAGCTCTTTTTCGACATGCTGAACTTTATCATTGTCAATTTGACATGTTCCTGCGGCCTTGTGGCCACCACCTCCATATTTGAGCATTAACTCTCCTACATTGGTTTTTGAACTGCGATCAAATATCGATTTGCCGGTGGCGAATACCGTATTTTGCTTCTGGAAACCCCACATTTTATGAATCGATATATTGCACTGAGGGTACAAGGCATAAATCATAAAACGATTGCCAGCGAAGATGGTTTCCTCCTCGGTGAGGTCAAGAAAAACCAAATTGTCGTACACAGTAGCGCAGCGTTGGATCTGCTCTTTGAACAAGTTTTCATGCTCTTTGTACAGCTCAATCCGTTCTTTGACGTCGGGATGTTCCAGTATTTGGTCGATTGAATGAGAAGTGCAATATTCAATTAGGTCCATCATTAAGTTGTAGTTGGAAATTCTAAAATCTCTAAAACGTCCAAGCCCTGTTCGGGCATCCATCAGGAAGTTAAGTAAATTCCACCCCGTGGAATCTAACACCTCGTCTCTGGAAAACTGCGCTGAATCACCTTTATCAACCGCTTCCATCATGCCGAGCCAATCAGCAGGAAACGTTTGTTCGCCACCATAATACTCCCAAACCACTCTCGCGGCAGAAGGCGCATTGGGATCGATAATATGATTTGGCCTCTCCCCTGAATTTCGAATCATTTCTGATAGGTGGTGGTCAAACACAAGATGAGCCTGTTCAACATACGGAAGATTGGTAACAATATCACGCGCCGTAATTTCTATAATACCATCTTGCATATCTTTGGGATGGACAAACTTGATGTCATCAATGAGATCAAGTTGCTTAAGAAGCACGGCACATACCAAGCCGTCAAAATCACTTCGTGTCACTAAACGATGTTTCTGTTCCGACATCTTAAAATCCTTATCTTTAACAGCACAATGCACTTCATCACAATCAACCGCACTTATGTTTCACTCCTTTTTTATCGATAAGTGCCATTGGTCTATGTTTAATTTTAGACAGCTTCGATCTTTTAACAAACTTAAGGCAATGCTTTTTACCTACTCTTCTATACTTCATATGCAATTGATTTAATTAAAGAGAGGACAAGAATGAAGACAACAACCTGGGCTTTGATATCAGCATCTGCCCTAATGCTTGCAGGCTGCGCCAATGAACCTGATGAATATGAGGTAAAAGGCTATACATCGATTGCCAATCCAGCATCAGTCTTCTGCGCCAAGCAAGGTGGGAAACTAGAAACCGTGAGCGAAAATGAAAAACGTGTTACCTACTGTGTCCTTTCTTCGGACAACCGAATCGAGGAGTGGGAATACTATCGCCAACACCAAAAATCTTCAGATAGCTAATACTTATACCTACCGCGATTAATCACCCCAGCCACTTGAGGCAAATATTCGAGTGGTCTCGGGACAATTCAGCCAATAATTCCTCACCAATCGATTCAATCTGTAACAATATGCAACTAATGAACAGTGTTTTATTTATGACATTTCCCTGACAAAACCGTAAAAGTGAGCAATAGAATGTGTCACACATCACATTTATACCGTTCTACACTGGATGTCGTTATGAAGCACAAAACCCCCTCACTGCACGAGGAACGAGCAACTACCTCCGAATCTATTTCGCTTCAATCCAAAAAAATCATCTATAAATCAGCACTGAATGCGCTCATTATCATAGCAATCAGCATTTTGGTTAACTTATCGATTCGCGCTGATTTCAGCTACCTAAACGCCGGACTTGGTGAAGCCTCCATTACGGAGTCATTACAACTGCTGATGCTGGTGATTTCAGTCTGGGCCTTTTACAACCTGATGAGAGAGCGAAAAGACATAACTCATGCTGCTGCCTTAATGAGTGGCTTTTTCACTGTATTAGCGATTCGCGAAATGGATAGCTGGTTTGACATGATTTTCCACGGTGCTTGGGTACTTCCAGCATCAGCTGTCACTGCTGTTGCGTGTATTTATGCTTATCGAGGAGGTAAGAATACTGTCAACGAAATGGCAACGATTTTAAACGCTCGTGACATGAATTTCTTGATTGGCAGCGTCGTTTTACTGATCGTCTTTTCTCGTCTGTACGGCATGGGACATTTCTGGCACTCAGTCATGGGCGAGCACTATATTCGAGAAGTTAAGAACGTGTCCGAGGAAAGTATGGAGCTACTTTGTTACTGCCTCATTGCGCTCGCCGCTGTGAAAACTCGCATTAGCATGAGAGTTGGTTAACGCTACAGTTTGGCTGATTTTCTGGATCAAGCTGCCTGTTTAGCCACGTCAACGTTTGGTGGAAGTACGTCAACCGCGATTCTATTGCGTGACAGTCGAATTCTGAGGTTGTTGTGAGAACAACCTCTTTCATGGACTGTAACTTATCCTGTATTTCCACTGGGAGATTTAACAATTCCAGTAATGACAAAGCATGCAGAGCCAACTTTTCGGGTAAACACCTGACATCATCTAACGGCCTGTCAAATGCTCTGTTCACTATCCCTTCTAAATAAACTCGATACGTCGTCAACTCATCTACCAATAAGAACGCTTGAGCATACAAACCTTGGTGCGGATACATAACACTGCAATGCTGATCTATGTCTTGGTCAATATGCAGATTCAATCCAGAATTTGCACAATGCTGTTTAAGGGTACGCAACAAGCCCTGTTCATCCATCAGTGACTGGATTTCAAAAATACGCTTGAGATGGTAATCATTGGACACGAGTGTCACATCAACACGTTGATGTGCTAAGCCGAGTTGCTTTAACTTCAAAGCGGCATTGTGGATGTTTTGTACCGTATTCTGTGATTCGCCTTCTAGGATAATATTTGAGTCATGAAACTTCTTCGCTGACGGTAATTGTTTAAAGTAGTCTCTCATTGCCATTGCTTCAGACTTGGTTTGACCTGGTGTCACGCCACCACAAAACAACAACACCGTTTCATTCAGGTCATAAGAACTGAGTAACTTTGGCAAAGCTTCAACACGCGATTTCCCTTCAGCGGTCAGAGTATTGCCAACCAATCGTTTACCAAGAACAATAATCACATTACGAACGCCCACTATTTACTCACCTCTCAATTACTCATACTGATTTGCTTAAGTTCTGTACAAATATCACCTTTGCAGATAGCTTTAGCCAGGTTAATGTTTTGTTAACTATATTTAAATAGAGTCTGACTAACAGGCCACATCAACAGGAAGTAAGTCTATGCTGTCGATTTTTGATATTTTTAAAGTTGGGGTTGGACCATCCAGTTCCCACACCAACGGGCCAATGCTGGCTGGCCACCATTTTACACGTCTACTAAACGAGTCGATATCCAAGGTACATCGGATACAGGTTGATCTGTACGGCTCTTTATCCTTAACAGGTATAGGACATCATACGGATCGCGCTGTCATTCTCGGGCTGATGGGCAATCGGCCTGATACGATTAAAATTACCAGTGCCAAGCAAGCTTTACAGCATACGCTAGACCATGGTTCTCTGTTACTAGCAGGTGCCCATACCCTAACGTTTTACTATGAAAACGACATTATATTCCATAGCGACAACCTGCCTTTGCATGAAAATGGCATGACCATCACTGCGTACGACTCCTTTGGCGCGCAGCTCGCATTTGAAACCTACTACTCTATCGGTGGTGGTTTCATCGCCACGGCGGCTGAGCTAGAAAATGGAAGCAGTGAACAACCAGTCAAAGTCCCATATCCATTCACCTCTGCAGACGAAATGCTCAGTATGGCGGAAGAGCACGGGTTTAGTCTTGGTGGCATGATTCTGCAAAACGAAGTGTGCTTCTTTGACAGTGATGAGATTGATCGTAAGGCCGAACAAATCTGGAAAGTGATGTCCCTTTGTATGCAACGTGGCTTCGAAACAGAAGGCGTTTTGGAAGGAGGCTTAAATGTCACACGACGTGCTCCCAATTTGCTGAAAAAGCTAGAAGCAAACGAAGCGATTGAAAACGATCCAATGGAGATCATGGACTGGATTAACTTGTTTGCATTTGCGGTCAGTGAAGAAAATGCAGCAGGAGGTCAAGTTGTTACCTCTCCCACCAATGGCGCAGCAGGCGTTATACCCGCTGTACTGATGTACTATCATCGCTTTATTAAAGAGTTAGACCTCAAACAAATCAAAGATTTCTTAGCGGTGGCTGGCGCCATTGGCATCTTATACAAGACGAATGCCTCAATTTCAGGCGCTGAAGTCGGCTGTCAGGGGGAAGTTGGCGTTTCATCATCCATGGCTGCAGCAGGTTTGACCGCACTGAGAGGTGGCAGTAATGAACAGATTTGTATTGCCGCAGAGATTGCTATGGAGCACTCATTGGGTATGACATGTGACCCAATTGGTGGCCTAGTCCAAGTCCCATGTATCGAGCGCAATGCAATGGGAGCGATGAAAGCGATCAATGCTTCGCGAATGGCGCTGAAAAGAACCAGCAAGTGTCTAATTTCTTTGGATAAAGTAATCGCGACCATGTATCAAACAGGCAAAGATATGAACAAAAAATACCGCGAAACATCCCTTGGCGGGTTAGCGGTTATTCACATGGCACCGCCCTGCGAATAGAACAAGCGGCTACCAATCGCAAAACCAACACAAAAAAAGCGCAGCTGTTTCTGCGCTTATTCTAAGTTCAAGTAAGGCTAGATCTTATCTGCGACTGCCAGTGCAGCGGATAAGGTGTCTGCACCAAATTTAAGACTTCTTTCTGGCGACCATCCATAAAGTGGGTCAGGATAATCGTTATTATCTTTAAACGGCATTTCGATGGTGTAAGACAAGCACTTGAATTGCTCCGCGACCCAATTTGAACCGACTGTCAGGTTAGCTTTGCCCGGTTCATCTTTGTCATAGCCAAACTCATCTTGGAATTCTGGCGTAACGGTATACAGTGCCTGTTTGAATGCAGTTTCAAGTGAAGCCAAGCGCTGATCATAAGAAGGAATGCCTTCTGAACCGGCAACAAAGTTGTAAGGAATGGCTTCATCACCGTGAATATCAAGAAACATGTCCACACCAGTTTCAAGCATCTTCTCTCTTACCAAGAAGACTTCTGGACTTTTCTCCATGCTTGGAGATTGCCATTCACGATTGAGGTTCACCCCTACCGCGTTGCAACGCAGGTGCCCGCGGATACTGCCATCTGGGTTCATGTTCGGCACAACATAAAGTACCGCTTTGTCGAGCAAAGCACGTGCACCAGTGTCTTCATCATCCATCAAACGCTGAATCAGCCCTTCCATAAACCATTCAGCCATGGTTTCACCGGGGTGCTGTCTCGCGATGACCCAGATTTTCTTCTTACCTTCTTCAGGTTCGCCAAAAGTCAGCAAGCTCATGTCATTACCATCAAGGGTATGGCCAAGAGTTTCTAGTGTACAGTGATGAACGCTTTGCGCTGCATGCAATAGATCTTGGTGTCGGTCGTAGCTGTATGGCGCAAAATACGCAAAGTAGATTGAGCCATGTTCTGGGATCACAGTAAAACTCAGTGTATCTCCGTCAAATTCGGCAGGGACTCGAAACCACTCTTCTCGGTCATAAGACGCTACCACGTCATAATCCTTCCAACCCTCTGGATATGCAGAATTTTTGAGGTCAACGATCTGGATTGAGTGTGATTGCTCCGCTTCTGTCTCCAGTCGAAAGTGGAACCACTGATAAAACTCAGACTGATTGTCATTCGGGATCTTTAGTTGAATTGCCTCTTTATTATCGGCATTAACGACTTCAATATTACCACTTTCGAAATTGCTGAAGATCTTCATTGAACTACTTTCCTTATCAATAACAACGACTTTACCTAGAGACTAACACACTGGCTTGTGCACAAAAATGACAATCCATACACCTGATTAAAAGCCTCACTAGACGATGTGTTACCACGCAAACGATTTAGATCAATTTATATGTAAATAGTTCTGCGTTTTTTGCAAAAACTCGTACATCCGTAATCTGATCTGAGATAATGGCATCAGTTTATAACACTCGGCAATTAATACTATTATCAGATTTTAATTCTATATCAAACTCTAATTATGAGGCTATTATGTGGAATAATCTCAATAAATCAATGATGTTCTGCCAAGCAATGTTTGGTTTATCATTCTATGGTGTCATGGTGATCCTGACCCGTTTCTTTTTAGAAGATCTGGGATATAGTGAGGCAGACACTATGATGGTTGTCGGAGCTTTTTCTTCTATAGGCCCACTGTTCGCTATCGCGGGTGGATTCATAGCAGATAAATTCCTTGGTGCCTACCGCTCACTCACCATTGCTTACGGCACTTTTAGTACTGGCTACGCGCTACTTGTACTCGGCGCATCAACAACAAATATACCAATGAGCCTTGTCGGTATCGCACTGGCGAGTTACGCTCGTGGTTTGATGTCTCCCTCTTACCCAAGCCTTTACAAACGTACTTTCTCCACTGAAGAGGACTTTGAAAACGGCTATCCCGTTAACTACTCAGTGAATAACGTCGGTGCACTTCTCGGTCAGTACCTATTCCCAATGTTGGTTCTTGCCATCGGCTTCCATGGCAGTTTTATGGTATCTGCGGTAATGGCTGGTCTCGCTTTTGTTACTCTGGTGATCTTCAGCAAACCCTTGGTTAACGTTGGTGAAGATATCGACAAGAACTCAGTGAGCCTGAAAAACTGGTTATCGTTCTTTGCCCTTTCAGCAACGATGGTTGGCTTAGTGTTCTTCATGTTTTCAAATATGGATATTGGCCAGAACATTGTCTATGCCATCGGTGCTGCGGCTATCTTGTATTTCTTCACATTGATGATCAAGTCAGGCAAGTCAGACGCATTGAAAATGGGCACAATCCTTATCATGACTGTACTCACGACTTGCTTCTTCGTGTACTACGGTCAAATGATGACTTCGATGACCATAGTGACCATCAACACCATGCGTGGTGACCTGTTCAACATAATCCCTATAGCTCCAGAAGCTTCGATGGCAATGAACCCACTTTGGTGTATTGTTGCTGGACCCGTGATTGCCATGACGTTTTCTTCTCTAGAGAGAAAAGGCATCAACTTTTCCACGGCGACAAAGATAGGCTTTGCGTTTATTTTCACCGCTATCGCTTTTGGTATTCTGACAATAGCAGTAATGAATGTGGGTGAAGACGTTGTGATTCGTCCTGAAGTCTTCTTAGCGATTCACTTCTTCCAAGCATTTGCCGAAGTTATTGTTGGTAGCTTAGTCGTAGCCTTTATCCTTTCAGTAGCGCCAAAACACATTGAAGGTTTCTCTGTGTCACTCTTCTCAGTGGCGATAGCACTGAGTGGTATCGTGGGCGCGGTATTCTCAACGTCAATCGCGCTTGAAAAAGGCCAACAAATCACGCAAGAGATCGTACAGAATGTTTACGGCGATTACTTCCAATTGCTGACCGTACTCGCCGTTGCAATGGTAGCCATTGCTCTAGTTGCATCGGTTATCATTCGCAAGATGCTAGACGCGGCTCGTGCAGATGAGCAGCCTGAGTTAGTGGAAGCAGAAAACTAACCGATCCAAGAAACAGAAAGCCCCGGTTAAAATCCGGGGCTTTGGGTTAGTTGCTAGCGAAATAATTTTAGGCAATTAATCTCTATCGAACGCACGATAGCTGTAGTCTACATGTACAACAGGTTGGTAGGTAATCTGACCGTCAGGCCCCATCTTCTCAGTCAGAGTAACTGTCGAATCTTTAATTTCTAGCGAACGTGTCACTTCTGGGTGCCACAACTTAAAGCTCAAGTGACGGGTCAGCTCTCTAGAAGACATCGAGTCAATGTCATTGATGATATCTTGACCTTGAGCGTAGGCTGCCTCTTTCGAGGTTGCAGACTCACCGTTTACTGTTTTTGTATCAGAGTACATGCGGTATCCACCAGCGACCGCGGCAGTAGAGGTGATCATTAGGATGGTGGCAATACTTACTAATTCTTTCATAACTGACTCCTTAGTTACCTTAAACTCGAGCTCTTTACTTGACTCGAATACCAAAGTGGTACGTAGCAGAAGACCAAAAGGGCTTAGAAAATATTGCACTTGTTGTTCAATAAATTTGAAAAAGAAAACGTCTTTTTGTTGTCTAAAAAATCAGGGCCTTAGTGGCTTGTAATATGCATATGGTAAATATAACTTTGCTTCAATGACTTATGGTTCCGAGTCTTATTCAGAGACCAAAAAACTCTGTTGGCCTATATACTGATTGGGAATAAAACAAAGAGTAATTATCATAGTACAAAGAGGAAATTGTTGTCCGAGGTGGTGTTATCCACTAGGCGGTGAACAAAACTAAAGAACTGTCAAAACCAACCCAGTCAAGATCAATGTGGTTCCGGTAAAACGCGTAACCAAGAACTTTTCCGATAACCAAATAATCCCAAACACCATACCAAACACTATACTGAGCTGCCTCAACGCAACGACATAGCTGACATTTTCTGTCATTGTCATCGCATACAGAACGAGACCATAAGTCGTCGCCATCATAGTACCCGCCAACGCGGATGGCTTTTTAATCATCCATGCTTGCTTAAAATCTTCTAATCGTTTGGTCACTAACAAGTAAACGACGAGACACACAGCAATAGACCAAAATTGGATACCAAGATAAAAAATCGCAGAGCTCCTGTCACTTAACGCATGGCTAAATGTACTCCCCAAAACCAACAATGCCTCTTTATCCAGAATGGAATAGCCTGTGGTCCCTAGCGCAGCAAGCAGTGCGTAACACACCCCCGCGTTGAAGTAGCCATTGAGATGAAACTGCCTAAATGATTCTAAAGGCACAAATAAACAACCAAGCGTGATAAGCGAAAAGCCAATCCAACTGAGCGTTGACAACTCATAACCCAGAGCAACCGTACCCGCACCAACCATCAGCACAGGTAGCGCCCGCGCTATCGGATAAATGATCCCAATATCGGCATGCTTATAAGCAAAGCCCAGACCTAACAGGTAAATCATCTGTGCAATACCACTGAACAACAAAATCTGCCAAAAGACGTTGGGAAACGACGTTAAACCGACTTGATGAATGTACCAAATCACATAGGGCGTAAGCAGCAGTGCTACCACTGAACTGCTGGCGAGAAAGAAAGCGGGCCCAGAAGCCTTATTATTTTTACTGAGCAAATTCCATCCTGCATGGAGAAAAGCAGAAATAACGACTAGAAAAATAGCCCAAACAGACATAGAGAACCTTTGTAAAAAAGGCTTCCAAACAGAAGCCCAGTAAATTGAGATTTGAGATTAGTGGTTGAGCACCGCGATAGATTCAATACTGATCGCATCATGGCGCCAATATTCAATATCACAATCAATAAGTTCACCATGCTGATTGTAGTTGATACGTTCGACCACCATAGCGGGTGTGCCCGACGTAGCTCTCAACGCCTGAGCAGTATCTCCCAACAAACTGCTGGTACTGATGCGATAGCGAATTTTCTGATACACCATGCCGAAATGGTCACGATAGATATCAGTCAACGATTTAGATAAATCGCAGTCCAAAAGGTTAGGAAACAACTCAGGGCGAATATAGTTAGTCACAAAGACTACTGGGCGATCTTCTAGGTACCTGACCCTATCGACTTGATACACATCCGAGAATGGTTGCAGCCCAAGCATGCTAGCCGCCTGCTTATTTGCCAGAATACCTTTCGCGGCAACCAGTTCGGTCTTTGGTACACGGTGTTGTGCCAACGCCATATTACTAAAATTGAGCGTTTGAGTGGGATCATACTTAAGTGGCTGCGGGGAAATAAACCAGCCACGTCGGTCTTCGCGATAGATACGGCCTTCTGATTCCAGTAACGACAGCGCCTCACGTAGTGTTACACGAGTGGTATCAAACGATTCTGCCAATTTACGCTCCGCGGGTAGTTTTTGCCGCGGTGAAAGTAACCCTGATTCAATCTGCTCAACAATAGAATCTTTTATTTTTACGTATTGCACTCGTTGTCCTTACCTTTTGCGCCATGCCTGTGTTCTGTTTTCTAACCATTTCCCTAGCGTCATATGTATTAGCTTGGCAACTGAGGCTGAAATCATGATCATCACCGCCATTGCGGCTGCCGCGCCCGTTTTGCCTGCATCGTCCATATTTAATACAGAGACAGAAGCCGGAATGGTTTCAGTTGAATAGATGAATACTACCGCAGAAGTGGTGGTTAATGCATTAATAAACAAATACGTAGCGATATCCAATGTCGCAGGGACGCAGACGGGTAATGTGACTTTAAAGAACAACTTATATTGAGGTAGCTTGACGGAAGCTGCTGTCGCCTCGATTTCTGCTGGGATCTGCTTCAGCGCTGTCACGGCAGTCATATGGCCGACAGTGTAATAGTGAACCACTGTATTAATTACCAGAAAGGCCATCGTACCATAGAGAAAGCTCAGAGGGTTGTTCGCATCGTTAAAGTAGAATATATAGCCCAACCCAAGCACCATGCCCGGCACTGCCATGGGTACCACACTTAACATTTGCATAGCCTGCCTTACAGGAGCAAAGGCGCGCCCTTTCTCGATGCAGTATGCTCCGACCAAGATCAATGTTGTACCAATAATGGCAGTCCATGTCGCCAGTGATAATGAGTTGAAGTAAGGTTGCCAACCATAAGTGCTCATTTCTGCAAAGTTATAGTTGTTCAGCGTTAATGCTTTATTCCAAGGCCAGAACGTCACCAGAGAACCATAAACCGCCATGCCCAGCACCGTAATAACGGCTAATGAGATCAATGAGCAATACAAGAAACACGCACCATCTCGCAGTTTGTTCGGTTCAGGTTGATAGGGTACGGAACGCGTATCAAACAGACTCTTTTGCTTTTTCTGCACCCAGCGGTCTGCGACGAATGCTAACAAAGCGGGAATCAACAACAGAATACTGGTCACTGCACCCATAGAGAAGTTTTGCTGCCCGACAACCTGCTTAAAGATATCCGTGGCAAGAACGTTGTAGCTTCCACCGATAACTTTTGGCACACCAAAGTCACACACAACCAGAGTGAAGACAACAATCAAGGTACTGATCAAACCGTACTTCGCCGCAGGCAAAGTCACGATAAAGAATGTTTTAAGTGGCGATGTTTTCAACGCGCGAGCCGCTTCATACAAACGCGCATCAGATGTACGAAGCGAGGTAGTCAGTATCATCAACGCGTGGGGGAAGGTCCAAAAGATTAATCCCAGCGCAATACCAATTAGGCCATAAACGGAATTCCCACCCAAGATCTCTTTCGCCACACCCTGATTACCAAATAAAAAAATCAAGCTGATCGCAGGTAACAGCGAAGGGGCAAGAATAGGCGCAGTACCCAAAACATGGAACAAGCCTTTCATCGGCATACAAGAGCGAGTCAGTGCATAAGCATAACCAAATGCCAATACACCAACCACAGCGGTTACCAGCAAGCCAACCGTCAATGTATTGCCGAGAGATTGCCACAAGCTCGCCTGTGAAAAATAGCTGGCAAAATTGGCTAAGCCAACAAATTGACCTTCCGTGCCCTGCACGCTTTTCGCCAACATCGCCCATAAGGGCATGACGATAAAAACCACCAGCAACGAAAACAGAAGTGTAAGTAAGCCAAACAAGACGATGTTATCGCAACTGATACGCTTTAGCTGGCTAGTAGAGTGATTCTTAAGAGCAGTCAGCGTCGAATTATTCATTGTATTACTGTCCATTGTATTTATCCTAAGCCGCAATCGCTTTGTCGCCATTTGGGCTTAACACTGGGTATGCTCTTGCTCCTCGCTCGGCAAACTGAATATAACGAATATCACCAACGCGTAGCTTCATGTTTTGCGCTTGTTCACCGGAAACGTCAACAAAGATGGGAGCTGCGAGCTTGTCGTGCTGCAACTCACACTCATATCGGCAGAACGACCCTAAAAACTCATAGGTACGAATACGGATTGGCAACGCATCCTTTACTTGTTCGGAAAAGCGAACATTTTCTGGACGGATTGCTAAGTCAAAACGGTCACCTCGGACCAAATTTCGGTTTTCCAGCACAGGAGCTTGAATGAGTGACTCGGCAATACGTAGCTGACTGTCAGTTGCGACTGAAGCACCGATAAAGTTCATGCTGCCAACAAACTCAGCAACAAATCGGGTAGCAGGCTGTTGATAGATTTCCTGTGGCGTGCCAACTTGCTCAATAACGCCGTGATTCATGACCACAATGCGATCTGCCATTGACAGCGCTTCATCCTGATCATGAGTCACCATAATGGTGGTGATACCCAGCTTACGTTGTAGTTTGCAAATCTCATCACGCAAGTGAACACGTACTTTGGCGTCCAGCGCAGATAAAGGTTCATCAAGCAGTAGCAAGCCCGGAGAAAGAGCTAAAGCACGGGCAAGTGCGACACGCTGCTGCTGACCGCCAGATAACTGGTTTGGATACTTCTGTCCGGATGTAGCAAGTCCAATCATCTCCAGCCACTGATCGACTTTCTCTAGTGCTTCGCGGGTCGACATGCCTAGGTTCTTCAGGCCAATAGCAATATTTTCCTCCACAGTCAGATTAGGAAACAGAGCATATGATTGGAATACAATGCCAAAATCGCGCTTTTCAGGCGGCAGGAAAGTCGTCTCTTCACCGTGTTGAGAAATAGAACCTGAAGTTGGAAGATCGAGCCCAGCAATGGCTCTCAGTAGCGTCGTTTTACCGCAGCCAGATGGCCCAAGGAAACAAACAAACTCGCCTTTTTCAATGGCAAGTGAGATATTGTTAAGCGCTGTGAATTGTCCGAATTGCTTCACAACGTTTTCAATCTGTAGATAAGGTTGGTTAGTTGGCATAACACACTCTCCAAATGGTATATACCAACTCTAAATCTGGTTTATTTCAGACGCATGACAAATTTATTGACCAAAGATGACAAAAGCATGAAAGGCAGGGTGATTTGACCACCAAGACTGACTCAGACTAATCCCAAGCAACAGACATTCTGTAATATGGGATATCCCCCTTGTAAAAGCGCTCGCCCTGCTCTGTCATACCAAATCTTTTATACAGCGATAATGCACTCTCACGAGCATCACACCAAAAAACGATAACGCCCGTACTCTGCAATTGACTAATAATAACTTTGAGTAGGTTTGAGCCTATCCCCTGCCCTTGATACTCCGGAGAAGTGGCAAACTTTCTCAATCGAGCCACATCATCGGTAACAAATACAGAAGCGACACAAACAAGCTTCCCCGCAACAAATGCACCAAAGTGTAAGCTCGCGTCATCTTCTTCTAAACGACAAAAATCGACACTCTTCTCTGGCCAGAGTACCAGATGCCGTAAAGCAAGCGTGTCTTCTGCTGAGATCTTTCTAACGTCCATGATGTCCTCTACGCCGAATAACCTTTGAACAAATTTGCCTGTGATCAAGCCAAAATGCAAAAGGGAGAGCCCATGCTCTCCCTAAAATACTCAGCCACAACCAATAAGTTTATCTAGGTCTTATGATTTTGGCTCGGATTTAGCGTCAAATTTTGCCGACCAGGTTGCAAGGATATCTGCGCGCTTGCTACCCATTTGAGCAAAGTCCATATCTGCCATGTTCTCTTGTACGTTAGGGAAGTGAGAGACGGTCGCTTTGACATTTTTATGAGCAACAACCGGATACATTTCTACGTACAACTCGTTAGCCGCTTTAGAAATAGACCAATCAACCACGCGTTTGGCCGCATCGGACTCTTTGACTAAGCCTACCGCTTCTGACTCCCAGCCAATGCCTTTAGGTGTGATCACAGCCAAAGGTGCGCCCTGACTCTTCAACTTAGCACCACGGCTAGCCATAGAAATACCAATCGCCACTTCACCCATACCTGCTTGTACGCATGGTTTAGAACCTGAGTGGGTATAATGTGCGATGTTTTTATCCAGTGCTTCCATGTAGTTCCAACCTTTGTCTTCACCCATGTTTTGTAGCCATGCAGAAACCTGCATGTAACCTGTACCGGACGACGCTGGGTTTGGCATCGCAATATGACCTTTGTAAACCGGATCTGTCAGGTCTTGCCATGATGTAGGTTTAGGTAGGTTCAACTGTTTCGCCACCACTTCATTGAAACAAACGGCATTGAAAAACGCATCATTACCAAACCAAGCCTGATTCGATTGCGGGTCGTTAAGGTTCGCATGCAGAAACTCTATACCTTTAGGCGTGTATGGTTTAAGCAAGCCCTGCTCTTTCAATAATGCCATTGACGAGCCCGCTAAACCCCATACTACTTCTGCGCGTGGATTATTTTTTTCTGCCAGTAACTTAGCCGTCATGATACCCGTAGAGTCGCGGACCCACTTGATCTTGATGTCTGGGTTTTGTTTCTCAAACGCAGACTTGTACTTTGCAAGAATGTCCGTTTCAAAAGCGGTGTAAACCGTTACTTGCTGAGACGCCATTGCATTCGTTGCTAGCATAGACACAAGCGCAGCCAGCGATCCTTTCATCAAACGGTTGTTCATCATTTTCTCCAATTAAGACGATTTGTTGGAAACCGATTGACATGCATCCTCATCGCAAAAATCAATTGGTCTGTACCAGTTGGTAATATAAACCCTAAAATGGCATTGTGACGATCCTATGAACAATCGATGGCACTTTTTAGAAACCTCGCCAAAAGTTTGGTCAAGTTAAACGCCCAATCCATGTGATGTTAAAGTTTTATGAATTTGAGTTTTTGTCTATTTACTCATCGTTTTATGCCCTGATAGAGTACCCTTAAATTCTGGTGTATACCAAAGGGACATAGAAATGAAAAACGAATACTTACTGCTAACTCCTGGACCACTTTCAACGTCAGAAACGGTCCGTGAAGCTATGTTAAAAGACTGGTGCACTTGGGATGATGAATACAACAAAGACATCGTAGAAGTGATTCGCACTAAATTAACAAAGCTGGCAACTCCACACCAAGGCTATACAAGTGTGCTTATGCAAGGCAGTGGCACAGCGTCAGTAGAAGCAACCATTGGCAGTGCGATCGCAAAAGAAGGCAAACTACTCGTTGTTGACAACGGTGCCTACGGCGCGCGAATTGCAAAAATTGCACAGTGTCTGAATATTCCTTGTCATATCGTGTCCCCAGGCGAAACATCACAGCCGCACATGGGCGAGGTGGAAACAGCACTGGCAAAGGATCCAAGTATTACTCACGTTGCCATTGTCCATTGCGAAACTACAACTGGCATGCTCAACCCAATTGAGGCGATGACTCAGTTGGCAAAGCAACACGGTAAAGTAGTCATCCTAGATGCGATGTCTAGCTTTGGCGGTATTCCGATGGACATTGGCGAAATGGGCGTTGACTTTATGATCAGTTCTGCCAACAAATGTATTCAAGGTGTACCAGGGTTTGGCTTTGTCATAGCAAAGCAAAGTGAACTGGAAAGATGCCAAGGGCAAGCCCGCTCATTGAGCCTAGACTTGTACGATCAGTGGAAGTGTATGGAAGTGAACCATGGTAAATGGCGTTTCACTTCTCCAACGCACACTGTACGCGCTTTCTACCAAGCTCTGTTAGAACTTGAACAAGAAGGCGGGATTCAGGCACGTCATACTCGTTATCAGACTAACCAAACAAGCTTGGTCGCAGGCATGCGTTCGTTAGGCTTCGAACCATTGTTAAGCGATGACCTTCACTCACCAATTATTACTTCTTTTTACTCGCCTTCACATCCCGACTACCAATTTAAGGCGTTTTATGAGCGCCTCAAAGAGCAAGGGTTTGTCATTTACCCGGGCAAGGTATCTAACGCAGATTGTTTCCGAATTGGCAATATTGGCGAAGTCTACCCACAGGATATTGAACGTTTGATCGGTGCAATCAAGAACGCCATGTACTGGAAAGAAGTGCAAACGGTAGCTTAATCATGACTCAATTGATAAAAACAACCCACTTTCGCAGTGAAGGAGATGTGAATACCACCCCTGCTCGACAGGCTTGGAACGCATCCCTAAACGACGAACGCACGCAAGAACTGCTACAGCGCGATAGCGACGTCTTTCTGCATCAAGCCATGTCTACACCCTGTCTGGACGCACTTGAAGCAGCCGAAGGGATCTATATTCAAGATGCCACAGGCAAAAAGTACATGGATTTTCATGGCAACAACGTTCACCAGCTTGGCTACGGTCATCCACATGTGATTAAGCGAGTCACTGAACAACTTACGAATCTGCCATTTTCGCCTCGCCGTTTCACCAATGAAACCGCGATTCAGTGTGCTGAAAAGCTCACGCAGATCTGTGGTGGAGAACTCAACAGAGTCTTGTTCGCCCCTGGAGGCACATCGGCTATAGGCATGGCACTCAAGTTAGCTCGTCATGTTACCGGCAATTTTAAAGTGGTCTCTTTGTGGGACTCTTTTCACGGTGCCTCTCTGGACGCAATCTCTGTTGGCGGTGAAGCCTGTTTCCGTGAGGGTATGGGCCCTTTAATGGCAGGAGTTGAACGTATTCCGCCCGCGGTATCCTACCGCGGAGCTTTCCAAAGTGTCTCTTCTGATGGTAGCGATGTTCACTATGCCGATTATCTGGAATATGTGGTTGAAAAAGAGGGAGGCATTGGCGCTTTTATTGCCGAAGCTGTTCGCAATACCGATGTTCAGGTGCCAAGCAAAGCCTACTGGAAACGTATTCGTGAGATATGCGACAAGCACAACGTCCTGCTAATTATTGACGATATTCCTAACGGCATGGGGCGCAGCGGAGAATGGTTCACGTATCAAGCCTATGACATCGAACCTGACATATTGTGTATTGGCAAAGGTTTGGGCGGTGGATTGGTTCCCATTGCAGCGATGGTCACCAAAGACAAATACAACACTGCAGAGCAGATTTCTATGGGTCATTACACCCATGAGAAGAGTCCAATAGGTTGCGCCGCTGCACTCGCAACTATGGAAGTCATTGAACAACAAGGCTTACTGGAAAAAGTAAAAGACGATAGCGAATTTGTACGTGAAAAATTGCTGGAAATGAAACAGAAATACCCAGTAATCGGAGACGTTCGCGGCATCGGTTTACTTTGGGGCGTAGAACTCGTGACAGATAGGCAAACCAAACAAAGAGCGTTTGATCAAGCGGAAGCCGTACTTTATCAATGTCTGAATAATGGCCTCAGCTTTAAAGTTTCTCAAGGCAATGTTATTCAACTCAGCCCACCATTAATTATTTCACGTCAACAACTTACCGAAGCGCTGGCTATCTTTGAAGAAGCGATTGCCAATGTATGTAATGAACACAACGACTGATAACAGGATATCAATTATGACTTACTCTCACTCACCGATTCAGGCTGTCATCTTTGACTGGGCTGGCACCATTGTAGATTTTGGTTCATTCGCACCAACCAGCATCTTCGTTGAAGCATTCAAACAAGGTTTCGACTTTGATATCAACTTAGCAGAAGCACGCGAGCCAATGGGGCTTGGCAAATGGGACCACATTCAGGCGGTAGGTCGCCTTCCGGCAGTAGACAAACGTTGGAATGAGCAATTTGGTCGCTCCATGAATAGTGATGACATTGACCGCATTTACGCGACTTTTATGCCACTGCAAAAAGCAAAAGTCGCTGACCACGCAGAACCCATCCTGAATGCGATTGAAGTTGTCGATGGTTTAAAAGATCAAGGCATCAAGATTGGTTCATGCTCTGGTTATCCTCGTGAAGTCATGGATGTGTTAATCCCTGTCGCTGCTGACTATGGCTATAAGCCTGATTACGTTGTGGCGACTGACGACCTTCCTCAAGGAGGCCGCCCTGCACCCTATATGGCACTAAAAAACGTCATCGAGCTAAACGTAACGGACGTAAAGGCATGCATTAAAGTGGATGATGCGGCACCGGGCATAGACGAAGGACACAATGCAGGTATGTGGACGGTGGGTTTGCTGCTGTCTGGCAATGAAGCGGGACTCACCTATGAGCAATATCAGGCAGCGGATGAAGCGACACTAAATACTGCTCGCGAAAAAGCGAAAGTGAAGTTAATGAAGAGCACGCCACACTACCTGATTGACACCATTTCTCAGCTACCAGAAGTGGTTAGAGATATTGAGCGCCGACTGGAAGCGGGTGAACGCCCGTAAACTCATCGCTCGTGTCTAGCGCACAAGCCAGTAGTTCAATCCTACTGGTTTGTGATTTTAGAAAGGTATAAGGCTTTGTATTCCCATAAAAAATTCGGTCATGGCTAACGAGCCTTGCTTAGTAAGTGTCCAGCAAAATAGGCCAAAATTGGCACATAACGTTACCCAGAACAAACTCTTAAAGCCGATGTCATTGTACTTATGGTGCAACACAGATTGTGCAAGCAGAGCGCCCGGCCAGCCCCCGACAAGATTCAAGACATGGAAAGTCAGCGAAGGAACACGCCATCCTCCAGTATGAAGTGCCTGTTTATCTAGTGCGTAAACTATATAAGCAATCGTACTCAGTGCGATATAAAGCACCAATGAGAGTGGTGGATAATCGAGAATTAACACACTGGCCACTAGCGTGGTGAGAAACCAAATGGCAATCGCCAAAGAAAAATTAAACACCAGTTGTCTTTCAATATTCACAGCACGAATGCCGCCCTGATCATCTTTTGCCAGTCGAAACTGCACTCGTTCACTGATTCTTGGAGGGTGGCCGTACGCTTCTAAGTCACAGAGATGAAATTTGATTTGTGCATCTTGATCGTCAACCGAAATGTACCCGTAGCCCTTAGTATCGTGCCACTCACTAATGGTTCCTTGAATCGCCATTATGGTCCCTCACTCTCTCAAGCTCCCTGCCTCAGACGCCTTAGCCAAACACAACATATTCTCGTTTTACTTCTAAGTTCCAGTTTAGCCACATAATCAACAAGTAGCATAAAAAGAGTCAGAAATGTTTAGCACACCTAATATTTACATCAAAAATCATTACTGACAGATTCTGACACACCCCCGCCATACACTTGTTTCCGAAGTCAACTACACCACAAAAGGAATCATACAATGGAAAACGTGATTGAAATCGTTAGCTTTAAGCTGCTGGCAGGTACAACATCTGAAGACTTTATCGCAGCGGCCAATCAAAGCCAGAAATTCGTTGCGACATTAAAAGGTTTCCAATATCGTTCTCTAAGCCACAATGCAGAAAATGATACTTGGACCGATGTCGTCTACTGGGACTCAATGGAAGATGCCAAATCGGCGGGCGAGCAATTTGTTCACTGCACAGAGTGTCAGCCATTAATGGCATTGATTGATTCAGAATCGGTCAACATGCAACATCAAGTTCTACGTATGTGCGACCTTGCCGCTAAGTACCAATAGGCTTGACTTAACGCGGACTTAAGGAGGGTGCATAATGCGCCCTTCTGCAATGAGAAAGTAACGAGATGAGTAAATCTGAACGACTGTTTGAGCTGCTGACTTTGCTACGCTCAAAGCGTTATGCTGTCACTGCTGCTAACCTCGCCCAAACCATGGAAGTCAGTGAACGGACTATCTACCGAGATATTCAATCACTTGTGAATTCTGGGGTTCCCATTCAGGGCGAAGCAGGCGTTGGTTACATCTTACAGTCAGGGGCGCACTTACCACCATTGATGTTCTCAGAACGAGAAATGATGGCGCTGGAACTCGGAATGAGAATGGTTCGGGCTTGGTCAGATAGCGATCTTGCAGATGCCTCCATCAGCGCTTCAAACAAAATCCTCTCCGTATTGCCAGACAAACTCAAACAGCAGGTTGAGAGCTTTCCGATACTGGTACCTGACTTTTATACGCAGACCGCATCGGCTCGCCACGGACAAATGCTCAGGCATGCCATTGATGCAAAGTGGAAGATAGACATTGATTACGTCGCAGAAAATGGGTCTAGAACGCAGCGTACTCTGCAACCTCTCGGACAAATGTTCTGGGGAAAAGTCTGGACGCTAGTCGCATGGTGCGAATTGAGGGATGACTACCGTCACTTCAGACTGGATCGAATTGAAAAACTAAGCATCCTAGACCAGCAGTTTGAGACCAATAAAACTAAGTCTTTAGAGCACTTTATTACGCTTTACGCACCAAAGGACTAACCAGGAAGCCTAAAAGTGACGGGGTGTATATTTACCGCCATCATACACCCGTTAAAGTCATTCACGACGTCAAAATCGACATATTCCATTATATACGGCGGCCCGTCATCTCTACTCATATCTCTGACGTGAAAGAAGATCGTATGATGTGAGCTTTTATTAAAAGAGATTAAACCGTAGCCACGTTTAGCATCATACTTAACGATTAGTCCCTGCATATTCGTACCACATATTTGCCGCCTATGTTGACAATACATACTCACTGCAAGGAACAATGGATCACACAGTATTTAAGCGCGTAGAATATGCTTCAGTTCAAGTAGTGATTCAACCGTGTAGTTTGGTTCGATCCCTTCCACTTCATCTTCTTGAGTTGTATTTAACCAGCAGGTCTCAATCCCAAAGTTAATTCCACCTAAGATGTCAGAATGAGGGTTGTCTCCAACCATCAAGACTTTACTCTTACAAGGGTTACCCATCTTCTCCAGTGCGTGAGAAAAAATCCCCGCATCTGGCTTAGCGATACCGACTTCTTCAGAAATAATCACGTGCTCGAAGTAATCTGTCATTCCTGTTCGTTCTAATCGAATCGCCTGAAGTTCAGTAAAGCCATTGGTAATGATCCCTAGCTTGGCTTTGCCTTGCAATGCCTCCATAAGCTCTCTCGCTCCGGGTAGCAAAGTACAAATGTCTGCCATTGCTTCGAGAAAGGCAGTGTTCAGTTCTGAGGTCGTTGTCTCAAGCTTGTCAGCCCAGCCTTTAAATCGGGTGTGCTTTAATTCATGTGCAGTGATGGTGCCATTCTGGTAATCCACCCAAAGTGGTTTGTTTACCGTTTGGTAATGGCTGTAATCCTGTTGAGTAAATTCGATTCCTTTGCGAGAGAACATCAACTGCATCCCTTTAAAAGCATCAAAATGGAACAAGGTTTCGTCAGCATCAAATAAGATCCAATCGTATTTCATTTTTCTCTCCTCATTTTTCCCCGCTAGTGTAGATTGTTTTCCTCAAGATGATAATCTACTAATCAAGAAACTGATTGTTTACTAATACTCAACCAATGCAAGCCTATACCTCTATTCCTATTTTTGTTACCGTCGTAGAGAGCGGCAGCTTCTCTATCGCTGCAGAGAAACTTCACATCACCAAATCCGCTGTCAGTAAGCGTATCAACCAACTTGAAGACGAGCTGGGTATTCGTCTGCTAAATCGCACCACTCGCAAGTTAAGCCTAACTGAAGCGGGTCAACGCTATTACGATTACGTCGCTCAATCATTCAACCTTGCCCAACAAGGCATAGATGCGGTTACTGAACTTCAAGGAAAGCCAACAGGAAAACTAAAAATTACGGCACCAATGTCTTTCGGAGTGTTACATGTCGCCCCTTTAGTTGCAGAATTTCTAACTTTGTACCCAGACTTAGAAATCGACCTGCAATTGGAAGATCAAATGGTCGATTTGGTTCAAGACGGGTTTGATTTGGGCATTCGCATAGGCCATCTACCGCTTTCTAACCTGGTTGCGAAAAGGCTAGCGACTTGTCGTAGTGTTCTGTGCGCCTCTCAATCTTACTTAGACGAGCATGGAGAGCCAGAAAAACCCAGCGATCTGAGCCTTCACAATTGTCTACGTTACGCCTATTTTCGTGGCGGCAGCGAATGGACTTTCGAAAGCCCTACCGGACCAGTTAGTGTGGTGCCGAAAGGTAAACTGGTGGTAAACAACAGTGAAGCAATTCGCAGAGCTCTGCTGGAAGGCTTGGGGATTGGTCAATTGCCCACATTCATCGTGGCAAAAGATATTGCTGCTGGTACGCTCAGACCCATTATGACGGCTTATAAACTCCCTTCTCACTCTGTGTATGCTGTTTTTCCAGAAAGAAAGCACCTACCACTAAAAGTCCGAGTGTTTGTGGATTTTATCGCCGAGAAATTTGGGTCAGATGTCCCCTATTGGGATTTGACTTCACCGGCACATAAACCTTGAACAATGAGTCACTCAAGGTGTGACTCTGTCCTCATATCGCTGTGAATTGCTCGGCTCTAACTCGATTTCATGACCTAAAACAAAGGTGATAACACAATACAGGCACACAATTGAACGACTCATTGTTCCGTTGTATCCGAGGTCTTTATGAAACGATTTTTTCCTTCCAGTGTGATGCTCACCCCATTCGTGGTAAAACATTATTCTCAGCCAGAACAAGACGATACAGATATTGAACCCAGTGATGACTTTGACGAAAGCAGCGAATCGGAAGAGAAAGAATGAGACCCACTTCCGGTCCAAGTAGCCTATTTTCATCTAACCTATTGGCGTCAGTTCGATAAGGAAACAAATAATGAAAAAAATTGCAGTTATCCTCAGCGGCTCAGGCGTATTTGATGGCGCTGAAATTCATGAATCCGTGCTTGCGCTACATGCCATCGAAAAACAAGGAGCAAGCTGGCATTGCTTCGCGCCAAACATTGAGCAGCTTCATGTGATAAACCATGTTACTGGTGAAGAAATGGCGGAGACACGTAATGTCTTGACTGAAGCCGCTCGTATCGCACGGGGCAACATTGAAGATGTGGCGAAACTCAATGCTGAAGAATTTGACGCACTCCTTCTACCTGGTGGGTTTGGTGCGGCAAAAAACCTGACTGATTTTGCAGTCAATGGAGCGGAGTGCAGCATCAATACTCACGTCGCATCTGCTTGTCGAGCTTTCGCCCATGCCAGAAAGCCAGCTGGCTATTTGTGCATCGCACCAGCTATCATTCCGATGATTTACGCCAATGGCGTCAAAGGGACCATCGGCAATGATGAAGCCACGGCATCCGCATTCAATGCATTGGGAGGCGAACATATCGCCTGCGAGGTGGACGACATCGTCTTCGATGAAGAACACAAAGTGCTGTCAACACCTGCATATATGTTAGCGGGCAATATTTCTCAGGCAGCCAGTGGCATCGAAAAACTAGTAAGCAAATTGGTAGACATTGCTTAATTTCTCCATTCAGCACGACAGCCCTCTGCTCAATCGGAGGGCTTTTTTCATTTTCACACCAAGCCATCGCTGAACAAGATTCAAACAATCACGCTTCCTGTTGAATAAACGATTGCAGTAACCCACTAATATTTAACATTTTTATCATTATCAGAATAGTCATCTGACCAAGCTCACAAATCCAAAGCATACCGACCATTTTTGGGTAGGCAAATTGTTTGAGATCAAAATTGCTACGACCTTGGATATGCCAATCTATCTACAGTTTTTATTCTAAATATATTCGGAGCAAGTCGATGACAAGTGCATTTTTTATCCCTACTGTAAACTTAATGGGTGCTGGCTGTTTAAAGGACGCAGCAGACAGCGTGCAGTCTCAGGGCTTCAAAAAAGGTCTGATCGTTACAGATAAGATTCTTAACCAAATCGGTGTAGTAAAGCAGGTTCAAGATTTACTGACAGAACGTGACGTCCAAACGGTAGTGTTTGACGGTACCCAGCCCAATCCAACCACCAGCAACGTAAACGACGGTCTGGCTTTACTGGCAGATAATGACTGTGATTTCGTTATCTCTCTAGGTGGGGGCTCACCGCACGATTGCGCGAAAGGTATTGCACTAGTGGCTTCAAACGGTGGCAAGATCGGTGACTATGAAGGCGTTGATCAATCTGCAAAACCCATGCTGCCACTCATTGCCATCAACACAACTGCCGGTACTGCGTCTGAAATGACTCGCTTCTGTATCATTACTGACGAAGAGCGTCACATTAAGATGGCTATTGTGGACAAGCACACAACACCACTGATTTCAGTCAATGATCCAGAGCTGATGCTGGCAAAACCCGCCTCATTGACCGCAGCAACAGGTATGGATGCCCTAACCCACGCTATTGAAGCGTATGTTTCTATCGCTGCAACACCAATCACTGACGCCGTCGCCATCAAAGCCATTGAGCTTATTCAGGCTCATCTGCGCACCGCTGTTGAAAATGGTGAAGATATCGAAGCTCGCGAACAAATGGCTTACGCGCAATTTATGGCAGGTATGGCGTTTAATAACGCGTCACTAGGCTACGTGCACGCGATGGCTCACCAGCTAGGGGGCTTTTACGATCTGCCACACGGTGTATGTAATGCGATTCTTCTGCCACATGTACAGCGCTACAACGCACAAGTGTGTCCTGAACGCTTACGTGATGTTGCTAAAGCAATGGGTGTTGACGTTGAGGGCGTGACGGCAGAACAAGGCGCTGAAGCGGCAATCGATGCGATCGTAGCGCTTGCGAAAGATGTGGGCATTCCAGCAGGTATCAAGGAACTGGGTGCGAAACCTGAAGACATCCCAACACTTGCAGATAACGCGCTAAAAGACGCGTGTGGCTTTACTAACCCGAAACAGGCGACCCACGAAGAAATCTCTTCAATCTTCCAAGCCGCCATGTAATACCATTTTCTTTTCCTAACTCAAGCCTCCCGAGGGAGGCTTTTTTATTGAGCGAAAAGTTTAATATGCGCGGGTTAAAAGACCCAGTATTGAGGCGTCAGTTTCACCAAAATACAAGGTCACCGACTTGGTCTCGCCTTGTGCAAAGCTGCCATCTTGGTCAATTTTTGAAGGAGAAACATAGTGGTCATTGCCGAAATAAGCCTTAATTTGATTGGGTTTTAGAGTGATACCACCACCAGAGTTATTGGTCACCATCGCTTGTACCATACGCTTTCCACCCTGACTGTTATAGATGTCGTAAGATTCTAAGCTGAAGTAGCTATGGGAAGGCTTGTCTCGGTTGTGCTTTGGCTCAGGTACATACGCAGAACCATTAACGGTTCGCACGTAATGCATTGTATCTTGTGACTTTTCAATGCTATTTTTAATATCTCCAAGCTCCCATTTATCTTCACTGTCTACAGCCTGTGCAGACGTCGCACCAACTGAAACCAATAACATCAGTAAATAGCGGGCAAACATTGCGTATCCTATTTCGTTTCAAATTATAAAGGAGACAAGTCTAAAAAACGCTCAGTTTCATTTGTCAGTCAGGCGTTAATTTAATTACATTGCAAAGTAAGGTTCTCAAGCAGCCGTGCCAACACTAAGTATGTTGCTGGGAGCCTGAGACTTTAATTCATTCTGTGGTGTGGGGACGCTGCGCTTTCAGTGAATAATATACAACCACCATTGGCTCGTTCTATTGACATAGCAGTCACATTCCCTCTACTCATGATACTAAGACTAATCATCACTGTACTCACTGAGTGCGAACTTTCGCTACGAACAATGCAGCGCCGCCTTATTCACAGAGCACCTCAGCAATATTCGATGGAAAACTCAGTGCCTCCAGCTGTTCATTGATGATGATTGAGGTTCCATCATTTGTTATTACCGCAGAACGGCCAAAGTCTTTCCTATTGCCGCTAGATGCATAAATATAGGCACATGAGTCATATATCTGGTAAGAATAATTTTTTGCGCTACCTGACCTCGTAAACCCTTTAAAGACAGAACTGGCGTAAACACCAGCGGCGAAGCATACTCCTGCGAGCGCAATATAAAATATTATCCATCGGAGATTCAATTTACTGAGAATACTGGCTATTTGTTTCTCTTTAGGTTTCAAGTATTGCGGCTCGATAACTTGCTCAGACTGCGCCTGTTCAATTTTTCCGACAAATCGATAGCCCTTACCACGTTCAGTTTTAATGACCTTACCATACTTATCATCGAACGCTTTCCTACAGCAAGAGAGCGTATTCATTAAACTACTTTCTTCGACAAAGGCGCCTTTACGCGTCCATACATGATCCAACAAGTCTCTTTTAGACAACAACATATTAGAGTTATCTATAAAGTAGTTTAGTAATTCAATTTCATTAACTCCTAAACCAACGATGTAATTTGTTTCTGTATTTTTTACCATTCCTTTTTCAAGATCGACCTCGAAAGAACTATTGATTTTAATCATTATCCTTGCCAATTTAAATTCTACGTTTACTTACCAATTTCATAGTCGACACTTTATATTTATGCCTCGTTCTACACATAAGATAGGAGTAAAAATATCATTTTTATCCTCTCCTCCGTAATTTAAACATTTATTAATGCCGATAAAATGGCAATACAGACAATGCCTACAGCAAGCACTTAGGCCACTAAAATAATAATAAAAATCAGATAGTTAATCATCTAATTAAGGTTTATATATCTTTAATATTCGTAAAAACCCATCACATCAGATTAAAAATTAACCATGCATATAAAATTAAAATATAAAAAGAGAAATTATAGAAATATTTTATCTGGTCAAATATCAAGAAATTCAGTTTTTAAGTCAATGGAGTGAAATCAGTAAAATTTTAGCTTGTCTACTAGCCCGGCTGACAAATGATCACAAAAAATTTGTTTTAAAATAGCAATGCATCATTTTATGTCTACACTTCCTAAACTAACGGAGGTGGTTATGAAGATACAGTTGACGGTTATTCTCGCACTCGTGAGCGTATTTGCTACAGCGGGCGAAAATAAAATTTACAATGTAAATGGTAATGATTATGAAGGTTACTGGGCGAAAGTCAGTGACGATGCGCCATTAGTCTTACTCGTTCACGACTGGGACGGTTTAACCGACTATGAGATGAAGAGAGCTAAGATGCTCAATGATTTAGGCTACAACGTTTTTGCTGCAGACTTATTTGGTAAAGGTGTTCGACCAACCGAAGTAAAGGATAAAAAGCAGCACACAGGTCAACTGTATAAAGATAGAGACAAACTAAGAGCCTTGATGCAAGGTAGTTTAGATTACGCCACCAGTCTTGGTGGCAATGCCAATAATACTGTTGTTATGGGTTATTGCTTTGGTGGCGCTGCCGTATTGGAATCTGCAAGAGCTGGGATGAATGCCAAAGGTTTTGTCACTTTTCATGGCGGGCTAAAGACACCTCAAGGTCAATCTTACCAAGAGACAAAAGCTCCGATACTGGTTTTGCATGGTACTGCTGACAGTGCGATCCCAATGGAACAGTTCGCAGCATTGGCAAGTGAGTTAGAAGCCCAGGACGTAGCCCATGAGATGATTACCTACAGCGGTGCTCCTCATGCCTTTACTGTATTTGGCAGTGAACGTTATCGAAAAGAAGCAGATGAAAAATCTTGGCAGCGCTTTACGGAGTTTCTTGCCTCTTCCACCAACTAGTCTCGATTAGACCAGAGCCTCAACACCTCGAATCCATCTGGGTAGATTCGCATTGAACCAATCTAGATACTTTTGAAGTTGAGGCTTTTGACGTTCATACAGCAGATTAGTGACTTCGACCACTATCCACGCTTTAGCAATGATCACATGTCGGAACAATTCCTCTCTTGGCATCGCCTTGTGTACGTTCATGTAGCTATCTACAATGCGCAGCATGGCTTCTTCATCCCCGAGCCCTTTGATTAAAGGAACGAGATCTATCGCTGGGCTACCCTTGCTGAAGCGTTCCCAGTCAAACAATACCAGTTCCCCATTCTCTCTACGCCCCCAGTTACCATCGTTGGTGTCACCAGACAAGAGCGTTGGGTAATCAAAAATGATATGACTTTGGGACTGCAACTTTTTAAGCACTTTCTGTTCTTGAGAGCTGAGAGATAGGAGTTGAAACGCTGTACGCAGAGCATGATCACTCCAGCGATGCTGTTTAAGCGTCCAGTCCGAATTAATTGGAGTTTGGTGTATAGCCGCGATCTGACTAAATACTTGGCTTGAATGAGTTAGCTCCTCGAGTGTTACCGAATGAGGGATATACTCTATAACGATGGAATCAGCGTCAGCTTGGATAAGACAAGGTGACAGCACTCCCCGTTCACTCAAGGTTTTAGCAGCAGTGAGATAGAAAGCTCGCTCTACCTCATTTGCACCCTGCTTGTGAATACACCTCTGCCCTTGCCTTTCTATCAAACGTACTTTTGCGCTGCCCATTTGTGACAATTCATTGTCTTTATCCATACCTTAAGACGCCTAGCTCGCCGTTAACCCGTGTTCATACCCTACCTAAGTTTGATTAGTGAGCAAACCAAAATGCCCCATAACTTGGTTATAGGGCATATAAGTTTGCGGTTATGGGGCTGAGTCAATCTCAACCGGCAGGTAATGTTTTGGCTCTAGTTTAAGCCATTCCGGCAGCACGGTACCGATGGAGATAGAGGACCAAGTTCCCGACAATATGCCAATAAACATTGCAATCGCAAACCCTTCAAGTGCATTGCCGCCCATAATCCACAAAGCAGACACGGTAAGCAAGGTTGTGCCTGAAGTCACCATGGTTCGAGAAAACGTCGCGATAACGGCTTGATCGTTAATGTCGTCCGTTGGCGTAGACTGTTTGGCCACCAGTAACTCACGAATTCGATCTGCAATAATAATGGAATCATTGAGAGAATAACCCAGTATCGCCAGAATCGCGGCAAACACGGTCAAATTGAATTCCATTTGTGTCGCAGCAAAAAAGCCTAGTACCAGCACTACATCATGAATCAGAGCAAGCAATGAACCGCTTGCCAGTCTCCATTCAAAGCGGAAACACAAATAACCCAGAATACACATCATCGATATCAGCAGAGCCAGACCACCTTGGTCTACCAAGTCTTGTCCGACTTGCGAACCCACCATACTGTTGCTGACGACATCAACCTGATGAGAGATGGCAGACAGTACAGATGTAATGTCTGGCATAGACGCATCATCTTCTGGAACCGGATAGCGTATGATCCAGCGACCATCCTGATCCGAATGGGTTACCGCAGTGAACTCACCAAGTGTCGGCTGAAGTACTTCAAGTAAATCGTTGTTGTTCAGATTTTTATCGACCTGAACTTCGGTCACCATCCCGCCTGTAAAGTCCAACCCCATATTTAAGCCTTTGAAAGCAAAGATACCTAGAGAGATGACCATTAATGCAACCGAAACAAAGCTAGTAATGTAACGGATACGACGGATATTTTGTTTTAGATATTCAACCATAATTAAACCCTTACATCACGACGGCTATCGCGTCCCCAAACCAAATTGATAATTGCACGAGAGGCAAACACTCCACTGAACATACTGGTTAACAATCCTAGCCCTAGGGTTAAAGCAAAACCTTGAATTGGACCATTACCGATGGAGTACAGAACGACCGCAGTGATCATGGTAGTGATATTGGCATCAAGAATAGTACTCAGTGCACTCCCAAAGCCTAAATCGATAGATTGAGCAAAGGTTCGCCCCTCCGCTAATTTATCTTTAATCCGCTCGAAAATAAGAACGTTAGTATCCACCGCCATACCCACGGTTAATACCAAACCAGCGATACCCGGTAGGGTTAAAACCGCGCCCGGCAGTAAAGCAATCAAACCCAATAGGCTGACCATATTGACGACAAGTGCCACATTCGCCACCCAGCCCAAACGTCGGTACCATAGCGCCATAAAGGTCAGCGTCATCGCCATACCCAAAGCTAACGCGGCAAAGCCATTCTCAATGTTTTCTGCACCTAGTGATGCACCAATGGTGCGCTCTTCAACAATCGTAACCGGCGCCGTTAAGGAACCTGCACGAAGAAGCAATGCTAAGTTCTGTGCTTCATCCAGAGAGCCTGCCCCTGTAATTCGGAACTGACTACCCAACTGAGATTGGATGGTTGCGACACTGATGACCTTCTCGCTACGTTCTGTGTCACCATTAGCATTGGTGGTGTACTCACGGTATACGGTCGCCATTGGCTTACCAATATGCTTACCAGAGAAGTCACTCATGGTTTTACCACCCGAGTGATCCAGTGAAATATTCACTTCCGAGAAGCCCATGTTGTCTACGCCTGCGCGAGCATTAACGATGTGTTCACCCGTTAACACAGGGCGTTTTGACAGAACAACATCACGGCCATCATTGTCCTTGAGCACAATATCGCCATAGGAAATGCCTTGTGATGGCGATTTCGCTTCATGGAAAGCTAATGTCGCTGTGGCGCCAATGACGTTCTTCGCCTGAGAAGGGTCTTGCACACCTGGTAATTCTATGCGGATACTGTGCTCACCCTGACGCTGTACCAAAGCTTCGGTGATCCCAAGCTCTTCAATACGATCACGCATGATTTTCAGGTTTTGCTTGATAGTAACGGTTTGGAAGTCAGACTTGTTTTGTACCGTTGGCTTGACCGCTAGGTAGCCTGAATGGCGTTTAATGTCCCAACCCGGATAGTTCTGACGAATATAGTTCGCCGACTTAGTTAACGCGTCACCTGAATTACTTTTTAGGTCGAACCCATCCACGCCGACTTGAGCAAACTTAACGCCTCGAATGTGCTCTTGACGGAGCATGTCACGCATTTCATCAACGATGGTATTGCGCTGCTCTTCGAATGCTTTATCTACATCAACATTCAGTAAGAACTGTACTCCACCACGTAGATCCAAACCCAACTTAATTGGACTGAAACCCATATCAGTTAACCATTTAGGGGCTACAGATACGTATGAGAAAGTTATCGCGTCTTGTTTACCCAGTAAGCCATTCAATGCTTCACGAGCATGGGTTTGATCGGTTTCGTTATCGAAAACCAATGTGGTTGAGTTCTCTTGCTGAGTAATCTCTTTAGCATGAATGTTTCGTTGTTCCAAGTAGCGGTTCAGTTCGACTGGATTGTCGATGACAGTACTCTTTTGTGACGTTGTAACCTGTATCGAAGGCTGCTCGCCATACCACGTAGGGATCGCACTGAGCGCCAGTACAATCACCGTCACGACCAGTACCGCGTATTTCCAAGCCGAGTAGCGGTTCATCACTCTCGCATGTTTTGTTTTTGGCGTATTTTTCTTCATATTTTTATCTTTACATGCAGTACCCATTCAAAGTCTTAACTGAAATAGGTACAAAGTTATCTGACTCTTGGATTTGGTCAGTCGTATATACAATGGATTAGATCTGTAAAAAGGTAACGACTCTGAACTAATGCGTAGGATGACAACACAGCAGAGGTGATAATTAAGGTGCCAAGGGGCTTCAAGCTAGCTAATAAAACTAACTACACCTGTATTACAGATTGGATAGAAGGTGTTAGATGAATTGAGCGTTCAGGGCCACATACAGCGCGTTGGATTCTTTCCAACCTGAGATGCGATGATTTGACGTAAACGAGTTTTCGACCCAGCTGCCATTGTCAAACAGCGAGTAGGTATAAAGGCTATTGAGTGGCAGAGATGCCTGACTGGAATAATGACCATCACTGGTTCCTGGTGCTTCTCCCTCCTCTGAATGACGATCAGATAAGCTCCAGCGATTAAAATGAACAATGGCCAACACATCGGTGTCAATTTCAGATTGTGACACCGGATTTTGCGATGTTTCTTCTTGTTGAGACTCTTCGAACAGAGTCTGGTAATCCGCTTGGGATTGAGGTGCCGCATCCGTCGTAGGAGGAGCCAAACGCGCGCTAGCTTCATTTTCAGCTTGCGTAAAATACGCCATTGCTTGCGTTGGTAATACCATCGTAAGCAAAGTAAGCCAGAAAAATTTTATCAAACGTTGAGCCATTCACGACACCAATACTAGAAGACATTTGGATGGTAAGTCCAAGTCTATTTATAAACAACTAAAATGTTCTAAAACCTAATATTGCATATTTAATCGCAGTGCAAAATCAGTAAAACACCTGAGTTAGCACTGCTAGCGGTAAAATATTTCTCCGGTTTGCACATCCAGATAGATCTTGTTTGCCTGCTTGAGTCCCCCGCAGTATACGAAGTAAACGTCTCTCTTTTCAAACGTCAAAGAGCGCACCCAACCACTAGTTTCCTCAAAGTCTTCCGGCTCACACGTTTTTTCTTTGAGCAGTTGATCGGTCTTTTTAACAAACATCTCAAAATGTTGTTTGAAATCGTCAGACTTTTCTATGTAACTGCTGACTGTCTCAACTCGTTCCTCTTTGGTGATGGTTGGTGCAACCTCTAGTAGCGCTTCCATTGGCACCCATTCAGCCACCTCTTCCCCACCCTCTTCGTAAACATAGTAAGGAGAAATTCGCCCCCACCCATCTTTTTTTTCAAGAATATGCAGCTTGTCTCCTCGGTAAACCACGCTTTCAACAAATGCTTCATAACTCGGAAATTCTCTAACTCCGAGTTTAGGTGGACTAACGTAAAAGTCTGTTACTTCGGGCTTCGGTGGTGGTGGCGCCTCTTCTTTTATCGGCGCGGGCGGTGGTTGTTTATTTTCTTCCAGCAGCGCAGCAGCGGCAGCAGCGTCTTGCTGTGGCTTAAGGTAGAAGATGTAGTAACCACCACCTGCACACGCGATGCCAAGCAGCAGCAGAACAACCATAAGTATCTTTTTCATATTGAGTTAATGTCTTATCTATACTTAAACCATCTTTCATCAACAATATAGCTAATATGAAATGGCGCGGGCTATATATCACTGTAACGGCATTTATGCTGCTCACTTTACCAATTAAAGCTGTCAGTGAGCATTGTCGCGAAGATTCGTGGAATCAAGCCCTCAAATTTCAAAAGCAAACGGAGTCTTGGTACAACGAAAAGGCCAATAAATTCAATGATTTTCTAGCTTTTCATAAACAACAAGAATTCCTGTATCAAGAATTTAGTACAGCAGAGATGTCAGCGTTGTGGAACTCACAAAGCGAGCTATACCGGAGGAAGATCCTTGACCAATCGCAGGCTGCAACTACTGTCGTAGCAAACCTTCACAAAGAGATCGATGAAATTCGCCAACAGTCTTCGATCATAGATAGAGCAAACAATAACTGGAAAAACCTATCCACGCACTGTACCCAAGTGGCTCTCAATATAAATAGCTCTTCCAGCCAGTATTACATCAATACGAATCTCGCTTTAAAACAAGAGACCGAGCGCCTTGTAAGTAAGCTCAATGTTATGATTGGCATCTATCAGCAAGAAATTCAGGCTATAGAAGCCCTCAAACCATAACTAGACTTTGCCCATAACAAGCTAATAGAGATAACGCTATCATCGCTTCTTGCACCATGCCTTGAACAAGCTGGAGTCAGTGAACTAGCACAAAAAAGCAGCAAGTTTATCATTATTGCGCACTTGCAATTGGCAACAATGGAATAGGTTAGCGTTGACAAAAGGGTAGAGGGACAATGCATGTAAAAATGGCCTGAAGCAAGAAAGAGGAAGGGATTGCTTCAGGCCTCTTGGAATCAATCGCTCAGTTGGTCGCACTTTGCGGCGCAGATGAAATCATTTCGATGAAGACCTTTGATAGAGTGGCTCCACCAAGTGACCGTCACTTTACCCCACTCCAAAAGGATTGAAGGATGGTGAAACTCATCCTCCGCCAGTTGTGCGATTTGGTCTGCAAAAGCCCACGCCAACTTAAAGTTCTTAAACTTATACGCTTTTTCAAGTTGGGGAATTCCGTCACGTTCTATCAACTGCCACTCATTGAGCTCAGTCAGCAATAATCTTTGTTCTTCTTTAGTCAATGCAATCGCGTCACTGCTGCACGCTTCACATCGTAATTCATTAAGCATGTGTGATTTCCTTAGGTTCAAATAACGGCGGTAGCAGACCCGCTTTCATCGCCTGATGTACATATGACATCAAGTCCTTTTTGCTCAGGTCGTACAACTGTTTGATATCTTCGAGAAGAAAGTACGTTGGCTGCATAATATCGATGCGATATGGTGTTCTCAGCACCGTATGGATATCAAAGCCTTCTCGCAACGGACGTTCATCATCCAAAGCATAGAGTGTCTCTCCTGGAGAAGATAAAATTCCGCCTCCATAAATTTTGCACTCTTGCTCTTCTTTCACCAAGCCAAACTCGACGGTAAACCAGTACAGTCTAGCGAGGTAGACCCTTTCCTTACTCGTAGCCTCTTTACCAAGTTGGCCATATATATGAGTAAATTCAGCAAACTCAGGATTAGTCAGCATTGCACAATGACCAAAAATCTCATGGAAGAAGTCTGGTTCCTGCAAATAATCAAACTCTTCACGAGAGCGTAGAAAAGTCGCGACTGGAAATTTTTTATCCGCCAACAGAGCAAAGAAACGATCGAAATTTATCAATGCGGGAACAGGTTCAACTTGCCATCCTGTTTCCTTTTTTAAAACCTGATTAATTTCAGGCAACTGCGGAACCCGATCGATCGGTAAATCAAGCAGTTCCAAACCGCGCAAATATTCCTTACAAGCACGTTGATTCACTAAGTCCAACTGACGGGAAACCAAATCGTGCCAAATCTGATCTTCCTCGCGACTCCAGTCGACAAATCCTTGTTTATTAATAGGTTTAGATACGTACTGAGTCATCACCTTTCCTTTTAACAACTCCTTTACATTTAAGCCTATCGCCTCATGAAATCGGTGACAATTCACCAGGGTACTTCCCCTCCCAAACAGATGTAACATAAATTTTACATTTTACTTTTTTTTGCTTATTTTTCAGCAATATGTTTCTTGGCCGATTGTTTGACATTGACTGTTTTTGCAACAAAACTTAGCCATAGTTAGGGAAAATGTGTAAGACGAGGAAGTGATGTCCACTCAAGAGTCAGTTGAGCTGGTCCCCCTATGGGAACCCAGCGGAGAAAGAGCCTCCGCATCCAATTTGAATAAGTTTATCCAGCATATCAACATGCAGGGCGAAGCCATCGAAAACTACCACGACCTGCACCAGTGGTCTGTTGATAACAAAAAGCATTTTTGGCTTTCAATATGGCAATTTTGCGATGTGATTGGTTACAAAGGTGACTGCATTCATGGTGAGGGCATTGCACGTTGGGGCAAATTTTCACCGAGCCGTGACACCATATGGTTTCCTCAATCACAGTTAAACTACGCTGAAAATCTGCTCTCTTATGCCTTTCAGGATCCTGAAGGTGTGGCTATCTGGTTTAAAAACGAGAGAGGACAAAGCCGCAAATTGACTTGGCAACAACTGTGTGACCAAGTCTCCATCCTACAACAGTGGTTAAAACAAAACGGAGTTGAAAAAGGTGATGTCGTTGCAGGTTATCTTCCCCACATGCCTGAAACCGTCGTCGCAATGCTGGCTACAACCAGCCTTGGTGCAATATGGACATCCACCTCACCAGACTTTGGCGTAGAAAGCGTCAAAGAACGTTTTGGTCAAGTACAGCCGAAGATTTTGTTTTGCTGCAATGGCTACAGTTTCAATGGCAAAACGTTCAAAATGGATGAAAAAAACAACCAGATTGTTAGCGCTATATCTAGCATCCAAAACGTCTGTCACATTGATTATTTACAAATTGGACAAGAGAGTTCGTTCGGCAATGAACAATGCTCAGACTGGGAATCCATTCTCGCCAGTTACATCCCTCGCGGGCTGAGATATCAGCGGGTCGGATTCAATGATCCTCTGTTCGTTCTCTACTCTTCAGGAACAACAGGCAAGCCAAAATGCATTGTGCACTCGGTGGGTGGTACCATACTTAATCACTTAAAAGAGCATCAACTTCACTGTGATGTACAACCTCGTGATCGGGTATTTTATTATACTACCTGTGGCTGGATGATGTGGAACTGGCATGTCTCAGCACTCGCTAGCGGAGCAACCTTAGTCATTTTCGATGGTAGCCCAATGTATCCGATGCCAAGCGTGTTATGGGAGTTGGCTGAAGAGGCAGACGTCAGCTTGTTTGGTACGTCGGCCAAATACTTGGAAGCACTGCAAAAAGCAGAGTTCAACCCAAGTCATTACTATCGCCTTGATAGCTTAAAAACGCTCTGTTCAACGGGTTCCGTGTTGTACCCGCAACAATTTGACTACGTCTACAGCCGAATCAAAGCCGATATTCATCTTGCTTCTATTTCTGGTGGAACCGACATCTGTGGGTGCTTTGTGATAGGGAACCCTATCTCTCCTGTCTATCGTGGGGAGTGTCAGGCACCAGGATTAGGGCTAGATGTTCGTGTATTCAACGAAAAAGGCCAACCGGTGGTGAATCAGCGTGGTGAGCTTGTGTGCCTCAACAGCTTCCCCAATCAACCTGTCGGCTTTTGGCATGACAATGGTGAACGCTATCACAATGCCTATTGGGGAAAATATGAGAACACTTGGCATCATGGAGATGATGTCGAGATGACGAGCACTAGCGGTGTCATTTTTTACGGAAGGAGTGATGCAACACTCAACCCTGGAGGTGTAAGAATCGGAACTGCAGAGATTTATCAACAAGTGAATCAACTCTCTGAGGTTGAAGATTCTATTGCCGTCGGTCGGCTGCTCAATGGCGATGAAAAAGTGGTCTTGTTTGTCCAACTCGCGCGCGATGTAACACTCAATGAAGAATTAATGGCAACCATCAAGCAACAGCTGAAAACTCAGTGCTCTCCGCGTCATGTTCCCGCAGAAATTTACCCCATCAGCGAGGTACCAAAAACAAAATCTGGTAAGCTCGTTGAGTTAGCGGTGAAACAAGTATTGCATGGTAAAACAGTGCAGAACAAAGGCGCTATAGCCAACCCTCAGGTTCTTGACGAAATCGCTCAGTATGCCACTCAAGCCGTTTCCTAAAGCAAAAAGCCCGAACCATTAAGTTCGGGCTTTTACGATCTGAGAAATCAAGGTTACTTCTTGGCGATGGCCATCAATACTGTCAATTTTCCGTTCGGGGTATCGAAACTGAATGGTGTTGTTACTTCGACCTCATCAAAACCGACACTACTTAGCACTTGCAATACATGAGTGGGGGTCATTCCACCTTCTTCATCTTTCTCCGATAACCAGTCCCAATGAACAAAATAGTTGCCTTTATTGAGCAGGCTGTAGACGATATCAACGACGTCAGAATAGTTTGGCAAAAAGCTACAAACTGAAGACGCAACCACTAAGTCGAATTGACTTCGGAACGCCGGGTGCATGGCCACCAACCCTCTTGTTAGGAGGTCAACGACTGGCTCTACATTATCAAGTTCTTTCTTATCTAGCTGCTCAATCATCGCCTCTGAACTATCTAACGCTACGATATCTTTGGCGAGAGGAGACAGTTTTTGGCTCAGTAGTCCGGTACCACAACCAAAATCAAGAATTCGTTTCCCTTGGACATCGACAATTTCCTGAAGAGAGTCAAACGCTTTCTGTGCATACAATACTGCTAAAGGCTCGTTTTCCCACTCTGCTGCATAATCATCCCAAATAGTAGCCATCATGATCTCCCTATTACCTCATTCATTTGGCGTTAAACAAGAGTATCAAAACTGCATGAAATTCATAGCTTTTGGCGTCATAAAACAGACAAGCGTAATGTATTCTTATAACATTAGCCTATATAAGCACCAAATACGCGAATTGCCCAGATGAACCTATCGCAGATTGAAGCCTTCTGTACTATTGCTGACACTGGGTCAGTGTCCGAAGCTGCTAGACAACTCGAATGCAACCGAACAAAATTAAGCATGTCGATAAAAGCACTGGAAAAGGACCTAAACATTGAGCTTTTTGTCCGCACGGGCAACCATGTTTCTCTGTCAGAAGCAGGCAAAGCCATCTATAAAGACTGCCAGAATATGTTGGTTACCGTTTCGCGAATTCGTCAGACCTGTGCTCAAGTGTCCGGTGAGTTCAACGCTGAAGTCTGGATCGCACGCGATGATTCGTTGCCAGATGATATGTGGCAGAGCCTTTCCCACCAGCTCAACAATAAATTTCCTGCAACCTCGTTTAATATTGTCCTTGCATCCAGTGGTGATCTGGCAAACCTAGTGGTCACTCAACAAGTCGACTTTGCTTTTGGTGTTGATTACGAACGTATCGATGACCCCCATATAAGTTACCACCCGTTGGGCAAGATCCGACTGATGTCGGTATGCAAAGCCGATCATCGCCTCAGTCAGCTTCGACGCGTTTCGGACAACGAACTGCGTAATGCAATGCAAGCGGTCATGGTTTATCTCAACGAAAAAGATAATCCCGAATTGCAGCCTTTCTCATTACGCCATATTGGTTTCTCTAGTTTTGACTATATGCTCAGTACCATTCTCACCGAAGATGCTTGGGGGGTATTACCAGAACCTCTTATCCGTCATCATTTGCGTAAACAAGAACTGGCTGTCATTAAGCATACCTATGGTTTAACGCAAGAAGATTACTGTATGTTTACCGCAGCAGGCATGGCAGAGCACCCCGGCATGTCATGGTTGGCGGATAAATTAAACGAATATTTGTTTGATTTTTGATAGTTTCGCCTTTGTTCTCTGTGACAACGGAGGCGTTGCGCTGCGCTTATCTTAACAATACGACAGTCAGTGTCAGTTTTTATGACACTAAAAATCAAAGTTAATACCCTGAATTATAAAGACAAAGTGTGTAACACCACTATTTCTGGTTATTTTAAGTACAGATCAAGTTTGTCAAATAGGCTGAGTACGCAAAGAATAAAGATATAAATTGCGAAGAGAATACTCTATGTGTGACAGGACAAGCTTAAATGAAAAACGGATTCTGATCTTCTCAGCCCTATTAGCTTCAGGCTTTGCAGTGGGGGGATTGGTACTCGGGGTGCTTGTTGGTTCACTGGTTATTGTCTTTGATGGCGTTTATTCATCTGTCAGTCTGCTGCTAACTTTATTGTCGCTCGCAGCTTCCAAATATATTCAAAGCCCTTCAAGAAGCCACTTTCCATTCGGCAAAGCCGTGCTTGAGCCTGTTGTTATTGCCGTCAAGGGCAGTGTTATTCTCGCGGTAGTCAGTTACTCACTCTACTCTGCCCTTATTGCTGTCTTCAACGGTGGTCGTGAAGTGGATGCTTCAATCGCCACTTTATTTGGTGTGGTCAATGTACTAGGCTGCGGCTACGCGTGGTGGCACATCGCTCGCAAATCAAAACGTCACTCTTCTGGCTTGATTGAAGCGGAAGCCAAACAATGGCAGATGGACACACTACTGAGCGTTGCAGTCACACTCGGCTTTATTGTGGCATGGGGTATCGCCTTATCACCTCTGGCCGAATACTCTGTCTACGCCGATCCTATGATGATGATTCTAATGTCGTTTTACTTTATAAAAGTCCCTTTCGATATGCTTAAAGAAGCCATTAGAGAGTTACTAATGATGCCACCGAGCGATGAGATCTGCGATGTCGTTGATAAAGAGGTCATAGCGTTAGATAAACAAGTGAAACAGAAAATTAGGTTAGCCGCTGTCACTAAGGTAGGCCGAGAGCTTAGAGTTAACCTAGATGTCCACTCCATGGAAAAACAGGTGGCGGTGGCTGATCTCGAACAAACTCGACGTATTTTGAAGAGCAAACTGGCTAAACTTCCACTCGACTTAAGGCTGAACCTGAACATAGCCAGTTAAGCAAACTACTGTTTGCCAATGAAAACGCCTTCCCAACAGGGTGTTTTTATCTATAACCCTACAAAAAGCGCCAGTTAGTTCTATTATTATGTATATGATTTCATAATAAACATCTCCAGACAATAATGGAGAGGCCGTAGCACGAAAAACATCAAGGTTGGCGCCTATGAAAAACCCATTTGCATCACTACTTTCTGACAAACAGTCAAAGAAAACCGAACCTCATCAAGACGACAGCATTAAAACCAGCGTCTTAGACTTATTGTCTGACGGTATGGTGATCTTCGATGGTCAATCTGGATCAAATGCGATTTTTTATGCTAATCCGGCCTTTCTCAAGTACTACGGCCTTCTTTCAAATCAAGTGATCGGCCGTAACATCATTGAATTCTACTCACACTATCTTAATGATGATCATATTGCTGAACTCCATAGTGCCGTTCATGAGGCCGCTTCTCACACCAGTGAACTTTGTATACATCAAGAGGCACAAAAAGGCTGGCTACGCGTCAATTTAGAACCGATGAAGAAACAAGGAGGAGGCAACCATTACCTGATCCTCACTCAGGCCGACATCAACCAAATGAGGCAGGTTCGCCAGGAACTAAAGGCATCCAACCAAAAGCTCCAACAATTAGTCTCTAACCAGAATCAGCGGATCAATGAGCAAGAATTGCAAATGGGAGTGATGTTTGAGCAAGCGGTCGACAATATGCTGCTTCTCGATGACAAGCTGAAAGTACTCGACGTGAATGACTCGGCACGGACACTTTTTGAGCACAGCAAAGCTGACTTACTTGGGTTGAAGCTGACATCACTCCTATACGAGTTTACAGAGAGCAAGATTGAGGAAAAACTCTCAAGCGTCGAAATGTATCAAGAAGTCGCACTGGACGAAGTGATTAAAGTCAGCCGGACCAACGATGTGTTAAGCATGCTTGGCTATGTTAAATACATCACAATGAAGGCAAAAAATTACATTGTCTTGACCTTACGCGACATCAGCAAAGAGCGAATCGCCCAGAATGAGTTAAGAAGAAGCCAAAGCGAACTGGAAGAGGTGGTAAGAAGCCTGAACCTAGCGACTCAAGCCGGTGGGATCGGTATCTGGAGTTGGGATTTCAAAACCAACGAGCTCTCTTGGGATGAACGAATGTATCAGATTTATGGGGTCGACCCAAATAACTGCGACAATAACTACGCCATGTGGCAAGAAAGAGTGTTGGACGAGGATATATTTACTGCTGAGGAATCCCTTAACAAAGCGCGAGAAAACCTCACTCAGTTCAACGCTGAATTCAGGATACAACTGCCTGATCAGGGCATACGTTGGATAAAAGCGGCAGCAGACGTTCTCTTTGACCAAGACGGCACAACGCCTATTGGCATGGGCGGTGTCAACATTGACGTAACCAAAGAAAAGACGGCGCAGGCAAACTTGAGGCATGAAAGTGAGATCGCCTTAGCGGCCAGTGAAGCCAAATCCATGTTCTTGGCCAACATGAGTCATGAGATACGCACACCAATGAATGGTGTCGTCGGCATGTTAAGCCTGCTTAGTGAATCAGAGCTCAATGGTGAGCAGAGAAGCATGGTAACCACTATCAAAGACTCGGCGTTAACCCTTCTGCACATTATCAACGACATCTTAGACTTTTCAAAAATTGAAGCCGGTCAAATGTCGCTGGAAAGTGTCCCAGTCGAACTACAAAAGCTAATAGAAAGAACCTTGGATGTGCTCTGCCTGCAAGCCAACAATAAAGGTATTGAACTCTATTTAACTTACGATGCCAGTCTACCTAAAGTGATAATGAGTGACAGTGTCAGGCTAAGCCAAGTGCTACTTAACCTCGTTGGCAACGCCGTCAAATTTACGGACAGCACCGATGAGATGAAAGGTAAAATATGGGTCTCTGCCACACTGAACCAACACGACATCGCACCCTATGTCGAGATCATGATTGAAGACAATGGCATTGGCATGACGGAAGAACAAATAGAGAAGCTGTTCAAAGCCTTCAGCCAAGCTGATACCAGTACCACAAGACTCTATGGCGGGACAGGTTTAGGTCTCTCGATTACTCGCTCACTTCTCGAAATGATGGGGGGAGATATTCAAGTTGACAGTCGATTTGGTGTAGGCAGCCGTTTCTCGATTGAACTTCCTTTTATTGAAGTGGAAGAAGCCCCGCAAGATCCGACACCAAACTACGTGAACGGCTCTAGGATTCTGTTTGTCACCAATGACCAAAACATTGCCACTTTCTGCGACATCAACCTTGCTAACTTCCGCTGCAAAACCAACTGTGTCGCCAATATGCAAAGGGCGATTGCAGTACTGGATTACGCCAACAAAGCCGGTGCCACCATTGACTTGATTATTGTTGGCCCTGACTTGTATCACTATTACGAGGAAAAACCGCTCTCGCTGCTTGGGTCAGCGCTGCTTGAAGAGCAAAAATTTATCTTTCTCTCTCACGACCCGAGTGTTAAGCCTGGCCTCGCGAAACCCAACTACTACGTAATGCCTTGTAACCCTTTCAAGCCAAGTGAACTAACCACAGCCATAGGCGTCATGAGAGAACTGATTAGTGATGAAAAAAACATCAAGTCTATCGTAAACGAATCTGAACAATACATTAGTCAAAACAAAAATGGACTCATCCTCGTGGTCGATGATCAACCCACCAACCGTGACGTCATTCAGCGGCAGTTGCATCACTTGGGTTATCAATGTGAATTGGCCGTCCATGGACAAGAAGCGCTTCATAAATGGAAACATGGTCGATTTGATTTGATTTTAACCGATTGTCACATGCCAGTAATGGATGGGTATGAACTGGCAAGTCAAATCCGAAGCATAGAGCGGCAGTCGCCAAATATGGGACATACGCCGATCGTCGCCATTACCGCCAATGCAATGGTTGAAGCCTCTGAACAGTGTTTCGCTTCAGGGATGGATGATTATTTAACCAAGCCAGTCGAACTCAAAACTCTTGATCAATCGATTGAAAAGTGGATGCAGCTCTCTCCTATTCCCATAGAAGAGAAGGCAGCAACAGAAGCAATGTTAGAGCCCAACGACGTTGAAGTACCGAGCGTCAACCCTCGACAAGAACCGATCTGCATGTCGACTCTAGAACAGATTTTGGGCACAAGAGAATGGTCTATTGTAGCTCCTTTACTTGCTGGATATTGGGAATCTGTCAACGAAGACATTGGCAACATTGAGCACGCATTAGTCAAACAAAGTCATGCAGAACTTCAACAAATTGCCCATGCAGCAAAAGGAGCTGCTCGCTCTGCCGGGGCCAATAAACTCGCAGATAAATTTGAGATTCTACAGAATACAGCACATCGACAAAACTGGCGGGAGCTATCTAGTACGTTAAAAATGGCTAAAACCGAGCTGAGCTGCATAGAGAGTTACCTGGTTGAACATTCAATTATCGAAGATACGGAAGTGATTTATGAGTAACTATGACCCGACCGACTTTACGGTACTCGTCGTTGAAGATCACAAGTTTTCTCGCCAAGCACTGGTCGGAATGCTAGTGAGAGGAGGCTACGAAAATTTGCTATGTGCCAAAGATGGCAAGGAAGCCATGACCAAGTGTGCCGAAAATAAGATTGATTTGATCATCACTGACATCAACATGCCTAATCTCAATGGACTCGAGCTGATCAAAGCGATTAGAACCAATCAAGCCCAAGTCGCCTGTGACACACGGATCATCGCCGTGACGACACTTTCAGATACAGCGACGATTTCGGCTTGTATGACATTGGAAGTGGATGCTTTTCTTGTGAAACCCATTAGCATCAAATCGGCAAAAGAAAAAATCCAGAGCGCGATCACTGAGCCAAAACGTTTGTACCAACAGCACTTCTATCAGGATGTCGATACCCGTATCAATTTGGCACCTCAGGACAATACGCAGCAGATGACAAAACGTATTCGCTCGATCAATAGTTGCGTACGTGAACTATCGCAACTTTCGGAGATCAAAGAAGGCATGACACTGGTCTACGATATCAACGCGGTCTCTGGAGGCTGCCTACTCCGCGCAGGCACCAAACTCAACAAAAAGCTCATTTTGCGCTTATTTGAGCTGAGTAAGATCATTGATACAAATAGCATTGTTGTACGAGAAGACAAGACGCAAATAGCGGTATGATCTGGTTTTCTAAAATTGAGAATCAAAATGAGAACGGACAAATACTCCTAATTTTGAGAAAAAGATGACAACTCCGCAACCAAGATAACTAGGTAAGACAACAAAGTATGATATTGATTATTAACAATAATTATTGATCAAGCTGCTAAATACAATAGTTGGTTCGATATTTGCTATCCTTTTGTTAAGCAGCACGATGTCAACTTAACCTCGTTGTGAAGGAGCAATTTATGTCAACATTTGAACTCAGCAAATTTACGATTCTGGTTGTAGAGGACAACAACTTATCCCGCAAGGCATTGATCGGCATGTTGTTCAAAAGTGGCTACGAAAACATTCTGAGTGCACCGGACGGTCGCAGTGCCATAGAAAAAATCGAACATAACCATATTGACCTGATCATTACAGACATCAATATGCCGCACATTAACGGTTTAGAGCTGATTAAGTCCGTGCGTATGGGGCAAACCAAAGCGACACCGGAAACCAGTATTATTGCGGTGACAGCCCTGTCAGATACAGAGACTATCTCCACCTGTATGCGCTTTGAGATTGACGCGTTTCTCCCCAAGCCCATCACTGTAAAAGATGCGCGAGAGCAGATAGAACAAGCCATCACTGGCCACACCGAATTATACCAGCAACATTTATACAGTGATATCGACACTGAACTCAACAGTGATAACGAATCAGGCAAACCTAACACACAAGGTTCAGACATAGGCAAGTTCACGACTGTACAGAGTTTGCATGAGCTCCAAGCGGGTATGACTCTGGTCGGTGATATTTTTGCCAACAATGGCGGCTGCTTGTTAAAAGCCGGAACGCTTCTCGATAACCGTTTAGTAAAAAGGCTAAGAGAGCTCCAGTCAATCATTGACGATCATCCAATCCGAGTTCACCTAGAAGAAGACCAAGCACAAGAAGCCTGATAGCTCAGGCTTCGGTTATTATGCCAGCTCTGCCGCTGTTCGCTTTCATTCATAGCGACGCAGAAAAACAAGCTGCATAACGCTAGTTTTGCTTGAGCCAACCGATATGGCTACCCCTCACATCGGTTGCTCCGATTGACTCTCTTTATTTTTCTCTTCACAACACTTTTGGGTTGCGGGTTGGACATGGCAAGCGTATAGTTAATCGCAATTCGACGATTAACTATCAATAGACACCTCATGGTAAACCAATGCAACCTTGCAAACCAGCAAGCATTCTCGACGACAGACGCTGAAATCGCAGTAGAAACGGCCTTTGCGTTGAAGGCAAAAGCACTTTCACACCCAGCCCGAGTCAGGATCCTTAAGATTTTGGTGACATTGGATAACCTTGGTGGCTGTCTCAACAGTGATTTGGTATCCCAGTTAGGTCTCGCTCAGTCAACAGTTTCTGAGCACTTGCGTATTCTAAAGCAGGCAGAGTTCATTATCGCGGAACCCAATCCACCTAAAGTTTGTTACAAGGTCAACCGGGAAGCCATTTCCGAATTTAGCCACGCATTTAATACCATCTTTAACTGAACTGACATCTGAGTATGTCACGCTACTACTCGGATCTTTACACCTTCATCAATCGCCTTTCGACGATAAACGAAAGAGAGAGACACAATGAAAACTGAAACTGCAGTAAACAATGCCGCAAACAACATGAGCTTCCTCGACCGCTACCTTACGGTGTGGATCTTTGTTGCCATGGCCGTTGGGGTCGCCATAGGAGCTCTATTTCCTCAGGTTGCAGAGTGGAATCAAGCCATGTCTGTTGGCAGTACTAATGTTCCCCTAGCCATCGGCTTGATACTGATGATGTATCCACCCTTGGCAAAAGTAAATTACAGTCTCTTGGGCAAAGTACGTCAGGATAAAAAGGCAATTACGCTGTCATTGGTGATGAACTGGGTTGTTGGCCCTGTTCTAATGTTCATTCTGGCACTGACGTTTCTGGCTGATCACCCAGGCTATATGGTTGGCATCATTTTGATTGGTCTAGCGCGTTGTATTGCGATGGTTTTAGTCTGGAATGATATTGGTGGTGGTAACAAAGAATATGGTGCCGCTCTGGTTGCACTGAACAGCGCTTTCCAGATCGTGACCTATAGCTTCATGGCTTGGCTGTTTATCTCTGTGCTTCCGCCGGTATTTGGCTATCAGGGTTTCGAAGTGGATATTTCCATGCTAGATATTGCACAAAGCGTAATGATTTACCTTGGCATTCCATTTCTAGCCGGTTTTTTAAGCCGTAAGTGGTTAGTCGCGGCTAAAGGCGAACAATGGTACAACCAAGTGTTTATTCCTCGTATCTCGCCTATCACCTTGATTGCCCTGCTCGCGACGATTGTGCTGATGTTCAGCTTAAAGGGGGAGATGATTCTGGAGCTACCAATGGATGTGGTGCGTGTCGCTATTCCACTGGCTATCTATTTTGTTGTGATGTTCTTTGTTAGTTTCTTTATTGGTAAGAAAATGGGCATCGAATATGATAAAAATGCCTCGATTGCCTTCACCGCGACAGGCAACAACTTTGAGTTGGCGATTGCGGTATCGATCGCGGTATTTGGTCTTAATTCAGACCAAGCTTTTGCTGGTGTGATTGGCCCATTAATTGAAGTGCCTGTTCTGATTCTTTTAGTTAATATCGCTCTACGAATGAAACAGAAATACAAACTAAGCGCACGACACGCCTAGCTACTTCTCGCCCGCCAGACATGGCGGGTACTATTATCCCCTTTCCTTTTTGCGTTGCTCACAGCGTATCAATATGGCCTGCTTTTCCTCATCCGTGCAGGAGCGCCACTGCAATATCTCATCGAGCGTACGAAAACACCCAACACAGATATCATCATCATCGAGACAGCAATTTCTTACACAAGGAATTGGCACCTGTTCATCCATGGTTTCTGTTTTCATCTTGACCTTGTTACTTTAAAGCTAGTGCTTGAAGATCCCGCTGTCGAATGGAATACAGATTTGCTTATTGTGGCAACAAAAAAGAGAGCCTCAGCTCTCTTTTGCTTCTTTATCACACTGGAAGTGTTGTTCGTACAGCTCCATAAAATCTTTCCTGATTTCCTGTTCCAAGTGCGTCGCTTTATCAGTTGGGCAGAAAATCATAAAATGCACGACCTGCTCGCCTGTCGAGCTACTGGAAATATGGATATGAGGTTCCGCACCGGGCAAATCGACCCCCGCATGCTTTTCGATCATTGTGTTGTATCGAGTGGCAACATCACTAAAATAGTGGCAATGCCCCTCAATCTTTTCGATCATTAATGGAACCAAAGGGAATAAGTTGACAAACTCGCCAACGATAATAGAAAAGTTATGATAGACGTAGCGCTTCATAAAATTGAGGTTTTTCACTGGGTAGGTGAAAAACATACTGTTTGGTAATGTCGCCGTTTTCCCTGTGTAGTGGTACTGACCATGATGAAGATCTATCTCTTGAATCACAGTGGCCATCATATTGTGCTCAATCACCTCGCCACAAATCTTGCCAACCTCAATCCAGTCGCCAATGCGAAATGACCGTGAGCTCGCTCTCTGGATAGAGCCTGTAAAACAAAGAATGATCTCTTTCGATGCCACAACGATAGCAACGGCAATCGCCGTAACCGACAGCGCAAATTCATTAACTTCCGACTTCCACAGCATGAAAAGCAGCACAACGGTAATGGCGAATGCACCATTCTTAGTGCGCGACATCCAGTTACGCTGTTCTTCAGACACAAACGCAACGTCACCACGAATTTTGGATAAAACAATACGGCGTATTATCGCTATCAGAAGGATAATGAGCGCGGTAAAAATAAATTTTTGAGTCAGAAGAAAATCGATTACGGCTTGTACTTTCTCCATTCTCGGCTCCTATTGTTATTATAGAGAAAGGGGCCAAAGCCCCTATAAAAATTCCGTTTTGAATGAGATTAACTTCCCATAATTATTGATAATAATCTAGTTTACATTTCTATTAATGCAGACTGTGTAGCGTTGACAAGCTATTTGAAACGCGCAGACGTAATAAACTCACCAAAGGTTTCACACCAAACAATCACGGTATTGTATTGGGCCACATCAACGTCTTTTGGCAAGCTAAGGGCAAAACGATCAAACGTCTTCACCTCTCCCACTCTCACCATGGTATGCTTTTTCTGGTTGAAGTTGGCTTCAGTTTCAATAAACTGAGGTGATAGGTAAAGTTTATAGTCCGGACCAGGGGCAAGCTCACCGACAAAAGCAATTTGGTCATGACTAATAGAAACAGAGCCCTCTCCCCAATGAAGAAAATCACTGTCTTTTCGGTCGCGCTGGAAGGTTGCAGTATAAACCGCCTTGTTGGTCACAGCCTCCACTGAGCTCATTGAGGGAGAATCTGGCTGGATAAGAATGGGTAAGGCATAAATACCGACAGCAAAACCGATTGCCCCACATATAAGGTGTGTAAACAGTAAAAAAATCCTTTTCATCCCCGAAACCTCTGTTTATCAAGCATACATAGTCAATGTACACGATAATCAATGAGATAACAGGGACATATCGGAATTTTATCTGTAGTGAAGTGCTGTTTTCTCACACAAGGTCACAATAACCTGTACAGCCTGCTCCATACCTTCAATGCTAATAAATTCATGAATACCATGAAAATTATAGCCTCCTGTGAAGATATTCGGACAAGGTAAACCCATAAAGGACAACCTAGCACCATCGGTGCCACCACGAATGGGCTTAATTTTAGGCTCGACATCGCAAGCAATCATCGCTTGCTTGGCGAGTTCAATAATATGCGGATGAGGCTCGACCATTTGTTTCATGTTGAAATAGCTGTCTGATAATTTCAGCTCTACACGTCCTTTGCTTAATGTCGAGTTAAGCTCCTTCACTTTACTCTGCATCAAGGCTTTGCGTTGCTCTAGCCCGTCACGCTCAAAATCACGAATGATATAACCTAGCTCACAGCGCGCCACTGCCATTTTTGCAGACTTCAAATGATAGAAGCCTTGATATCCTTCGGTCGATTCAGGGGTTTCATCAGCGGGCATCATCAATTGGAACTGGGCGGCAATGTTCATGGCATTCACCATTTTATTTTTTGCGCTACCTGGGTGGACGTTGACTCCGTAGCAAATCACATCAGCACTGGCTGCATTAAAGTTTTCGTACTCCAGTTCGCCCACCGGACCTCCATCAATGGTATAGGCCCATTGTGCTCCAAACTTCTCCACATCAAACCGGTCCGCACCACGACCAATTTCTTCATCTGGTGTAAAACCGATGCAGATATCGCCGTGGGGAATGTCTGGATTCGCCTGCAACTCAGCAACAGCGGAAATAATTTCTGCAATACCGGCTTTGTTGTCCGCACCGAGAAGTGTGGTGCCATCCGTCGTGATCAGATTGTGGCCAAGCAGTCTACGCAGCTCAGGGTATTGAATTGGCGACAGCACTTCATCACCTTTACCTAGGGCAATATCGCCACCCTGATAATCTTCAACAATCTGAGGTTTGACATTTTTTCCTGACGCATCAGGTGCGGTATCCATATGAGCGACAAAGCCAATGGCTGGCACATCGTAGTCAACATTACTGGGCAGCTTCGCCATCAAATAGCCGTTATCATCAAGTAACACCTCACTCAAACCAAGTTCCAACAATTCTTGTTGGAGGAATTGGGCGAAAGTGTATTGCCCTTCACTACTTGGGCAGGCGGGGTTGGAAGGGTTGGACTGCGTGTTAAAGGACACGTAGCGCAGAAAACGTTGAACCAGTTCATTCATAGCGGTATCTCTTTATATTATGATTGTTAGCATACTGGCGTTCATCCTACGCCTTATAAACAAAGAGGTTTTGCTGTAAATCAGTTTTTAAGCGATGAGAGCAATACAGTGCATAACGATGACACTGGTGGTCAGCCTTGCTCTGAGGACCTTGTACCCTACGGGTTTGCGCTCTTTTTCCGCTATTCTGACTGCTCGCTCTGAAAACCAAACCAGAAAATAACCAAAGCCCAACAAGACAAGCGCTAAAGCGACGTTCTGGCGTGACAGTAGCAAGACACCCCATGTCATCACGGCAAACAAGTTACTGAGTAAAAGTGCATTACGGCTAATTTTATCTACCGAGTGATCGATGCCATTGCCCCACAGTACTCCCGACAAAAAACTCAAGATCACCACACTGTACGAAATAAACATTTCTTCGCCTGTAAGCCCGAAGAGCCTCGCACCTGTGACAATACCGATGAGGCTCAGCGCGAAAGGCACTAGCCCCAAATAACCCAGTTTAAACATGATTGACATTGACGATCTTCCATTGCTCATAAACGCATTCTTAAGTATTTTTGTTTATTACGACGAAAAAGCCCGAATAGTTTGCTATTCGGGCTTTTAATTATCGACTTAAGGCAGCATTAAAGCAGGATGAAAATACCCGCCAAACAAGCACTCATAAGATTCGCAAACGTACCAGCAAGCACAGCTTTGATACCAAGATTAGCCACTTCTGAGCGGCGCTCTGGCGCAATCACTCCGATAGAGCCAAGCTGAATAGCAATCGAACCTATGTTTGCAAAGCCACACAGTGCAAACGTGACGATCACTTGGGTATGTTCAGAAAGCAGCGCTTTGTGCTCGACAAAATCGATGAAAGCCACAAACTCATTCATAACAATTTTCTGGCCAATGTAAGAGCCCGCCATCAGCATTTCATTGGCCGGCACACCAATCACCCATGCCAAAGGAGAGAACAGGTAGCCGAACAGCGTTTGCAGCGTCAATCCGCTAAAGCCCGCCACGTCGCCCAAACTTTCAAGACCCGTGTTGACCATGGCAATCACGCTAACGAATGCAATCAACATGGTACCGACAGCAACGGCAACCTTCATGCCGTTCATTGCACCACTTGCTAAAGCATCAATCACATTACTGTCTTGCGCTTTGTCCATTGCAATATCTGATTGATCAATTGGCGTTTCACGCTCAGGAACAATGATCTTAGCCATCATCAAACTGCCCGGCGCAGCCATAAAGCTTGCGGCAATTAAGTACTTGAGCTCAACACCTAATCCAGCATAACCACCCAGTACACTGCCAGCCACAGAGGCCATGCCCCCCGCCATCACAGCAAACAATTCAGAGCGAGTCATGCGCGAAAGGAAAGGTCGAACAAGAAGTGGAGACTCACCTTGAGATAGGAAGATATTACCGGTAGCAACCAGAGACTCGGCTTTACTCGTCCCGAGGAACTTTTGGATACCACCACCGATAAACTCAATCACCTTTTGCATAATGCCAAGGTAATAAAGTGCCGAAATTAGTGCACTAAAGAAAATGATGATAGGCAGAACACGAACCGCAAAGATAAACCCAGTATTGGCTAAATCACCAAACAAGAATCCGATACCTTCATCAGCAAAACCTAACAGGCTAGAAACACCATTACTTAAACTGGTGAGTGCGGTTTGTCCCCAAGGGAAGTACAAGACTAAAGCGGCAAAACCGATTTGAAGTAACAAGGCGCGAGAGACTGTTTTCCAGTTGATCGCTTTACGACTCTCTGACAGCAACACAGCACATAATAACAGTGCCGCAACACCGATTAATCCGAATAGGACATTCATTAAAGATAACCTCTACAAGCATTGGTAAATAGCTGGTCCGGTCCGTGGGGTCATTCACCATTCCATGTGACGGCTTGTATTGGCAGAGCAGTACTCTTAACCGGGCGGAGAGTATAACGCACGCAGTGAGATATTCATCACATATTTTAACGCAAACGTTCAAATGTTCACTCAATAAACAGCTTAATCGGCAACGAACCCAATTGAGCAGATGAAATCGGAGTAGAAAAACATAAAATATGCACTTACTTGCTATAAAACCGTGAACAAAGATCACACTTTTGAAGCTATCCCCCCATTCAATGACTGAAAAAGTTTGGCAACTTATTATTTGCCATCTAGGTTTATAAAAGTGTCAACTAACGTACTAGTGACAAAAACAGATTCTCTAACAACGTCAGCAGCTAACAACGCAAACACAACAATACACTGCCCCACCTTTGGTGGGGCTATTTTGTTTATCGGCAGGACAAAAAGGTCTGGCGTCGCAGCGCACAACAAGTACTCTGTTATTTTGAACTAGATTTATACCACTAGCGGTATAGAATAAGCGCCTCTTTAACCGATGCCAGAGATCACCATGCAACGCGATTACACCCTCTCATCCCTGCAAGCTACCCCAAGAGAAGAGCTCGAAGAACTCAGTCTGCGAATGATCCACCGCCTGATCGCAGAAGAATCGATGACTGAGTTGTTTACGTTCGATGCCGATGAGACGGAATCCGAAGACAAACTGCAAGAGGCACAGTTTGATGCCATGTTGAGGATGAGTGCGATCGCTCTTAGTGAACTGCCAGCCCTTTTCAGCGAATCAGACAATCAACAGCAAAACACGCTACGCATGCAACGCTTATTGCTTTGGCATTTTTATTCGGTTTCGTTTCACCTTGAACAGGCAATACCACTTGAAGTCCATTGTCAACATGTGGAAGTGCTGCTTAAACAAGCCCCAACCAACGCATTAGAGTGGGTCACAGCTTTAACCGACTTACTGCGTCAATACGCGGCCATTAACCAAAGTCGCTAATTCGAACTCGGTAGAACTGCGATAACCCAACCTCACAACATTGCGAGAATCGCCACTAGGATACTGAGTGTGAAAGGGAAGCAAAAGCCAAACTGAGGCCAATTAGTTGTTATTCCACAACCACTAAAAAGGCCGGGCTGACCCGGCCTGATTATTTAATCGTTAGTGAGAACGACACGAGCATTCTGTTTCTGAATTGGGCGGTTGTTGTTACCCATCACCATCTGCATTTGTTTTGCCTGTTCTGTGGTTAAATTTTGCGCAGATTTAAGCACAAACCAGCGTACGCCTTCAGAACAAGGTGGCGTCGTCAGAGAGCCATTAAAGCGGTAGTACTCCCCCGTTGCAGGCAACATATCTTTTACTGCAAACGGCGTTTGTAACCTCACGGTTTGACCGGGTTCAGGCATGGTCGCCGTCAACTGTGTGATCTGGTTATTTTCCCCCGGTGCTGCGTTATACATCACAGCAACAACCGCTAGGTTGCCATCTTTATCCGCATTAACAAAATGCGCTTCCAAGGGAAAGTGTTGACCACGAATGTGGTTTTCTGAAGGAGTATGGAAATGGAACTGCGCCAGATTAAACTCAACTCCATCTACTGTTACGGCGTTATTCCCCTCAACAACCGCTTGGAGTGTATGCCCGTTATTCGTCAGCCCAGTCACCATACCCTGATACTCAATGTTGAGTGGCATCAGCTCCGCATCAACCACATCCTTGATATCAATCGGGCTTTGGTTTTTGCCAGTGGCACACTCTTTGGCAACGTCTCCCCAATGTTCAGGTCCTTTATCCCCTTTGTAACCCCATTCAGCGGCCTGAACCGTTCCCGCCATCGCAATCATCAAACTTGCGGCAATCAATGTGTTTTTCATGTTATTTCCTTATTATCGTCACCAACGGAAGATCGGCCACCATCATAAGTCGATGACCAAATCCATGAGTAGTAGGAAAACTTTGATTACCTGCGAATTTTGGAACCGGATACAAAAAAGTGAAAGTTACTTTTTTGTCAATTTCATTGGAAGATGCCTTTGTCTTTCTAACATTGCCAGTTTGATCTTGCCCTAAAACAAAAAGCCAGTGTTGTATCACCAACACTGGTTTTCGGACAATACTAGGTATCAGAGATCAATCAACGAAGTAAGGCAGTTGCTCTTGAGTTAAGGCACTGTCAACAGCAAACTCAGCGTGCTCTGTCACATTGCTCACATTCCAATTAGTCAGGTCTTGGGAAAATGCCTTAGATGACATAAACATACGGCTCATATTTGTCACGCTTGATGTATCCCAATGACCAATGTCTTGATTAAATGCGTTCGCCTCTTTAAACATATACGACATATCAGTAACGCTTGTGGTATCCCAACCACTAATATTCTGGTTGAAACTTTCTGCACCAGTAAACATGATACTCATATTAGTCACTTTAGATGTGTTCCAGAGGCTGATATTCTGGTCAAAGACTTTTGCAAATCCGAACATATGCGCCATATTAGTTACATTTGAT
>NZ_JAPPTP010000017.1:0-103775 GCF_027587155.1 Vibrio sp. T11.5 | reverse complement strand
GTTTGACCCGGTTGGCCGCCAGGTTGAGCTGTCTTTCGTGTTATCACTATTGGCCACGGTTGAAATGACTGCAGATAGCGCGGATACCTATCCGAAAGTCATTGGTAACATCATACGCGAGTTAATGAAGCCAGATAAAGATCCTCAGATCCACCAAGCCGTGCAAGAGAATATCAATCTTGAGGCGATGACCCACTTCTTTGATGAACGAGAGACGCTGTTTTCCGATTTTAAGACAAGAAGAGCTGAGATACTCAAATTGTTTTCGATGTTCGCCTTTGAGGATTTAGCAGACGGGTCATTAGGTTCCCTAGATGCCTACTTCGATATGTTTTTCTCGGAGCAGTCAATCGAGCCACTGAAAGAAATTCAGAAGCTCAACCATATTATGACAAGTATTATGGATGGCCTTGAGGGTACCAAGGAAGGCCATGATACAGCCATCAGTATGATTAATTTGGCTTACGAACAAGGCACAAACAATATCTATCTCACTTATGAAGATAAGCTCAAACTTATCCTTCTTCAATGTCAAGATACCGTGGATTGGGCAGAGCTGTCTACGTCGCTGGCGAATAACACCTCTAGCCTCCTTCAGTTCCTTTGGAATTGGATTTCAGCCATGGCGAAGTATGGTGGTGATACCGTGGTTACGACGGCGTTAAATTTAAGGCCGGTTGCCTATGCTGGCTTGCTCAATTTTATCCCCTTCTTCTTTGAAAAAGGTTTCGGTATTGTTGAAGAAGGTGGCAAGGTTAGAATTACTTTGCAGGAGCTGGCAGATATGCTCTCTGAACATATCAATTCAGGTGGCAAGAGTCATTTTAAGATGGCAAGAACTCAATCCGTGATGCCAACAGCCACCCGATTAATTAAATGGGCCAATGTTGAGAGAACCACCACGCTCCCTGAGTTTGAATTGGACGCAGAAAATAGAGCCATCCCAGAGTTAGAGTTACCGAAATTCGGCCACCGTTTTGCTAATTTTGAAGCCGCAACGACAGCCAGTTTATTGGGTAAAACGGCTGATGGAGCTTTATCTTCCGTTTCGCTTAAAGCCAATATCGAAATGCTAGTGCAATTGCTTCTAAAGAGTGAATTTGAACAAGCGGATCCAACAAAAAATCACGATTGGCTGTCCGCGAGTCAGGATTATGCGCTGGCGGTGGCCGGGTTATCGGCCGTGGTGGTTGATTCTACTGGGGGGCACAGAGCTCAGTTGTTGCTGGCCAGAAAAGCCCTCAATTCTCAAAAGTTCTACCAAGCCGTGTCTATTGGGTTACCTGGGCTGCTAGGTGCAATAGCAAGAGGAACCGCGCGCTCGGTTACTGGCGTCATTAGTCGCCGATTAGATAAGCTTGAAGTACTATCGAAATCGACACGCATGTCCGGTTTGGTTAGTGCTTCCAATTTGGCGCTGGTTGCCACATCGGCGATGGATGCCATGGATGCTAGTAAGGCAGGGAATACAGGCCTTATGTATGCCAATATGAATTCAATGATTGCCTACTCTATGTTTGCGGCGGCTCCCTCCCTGAAAGTAGTCCAAAGTTTATTGCCTGCTAATTCCAATCACGGTGCTATTTTATCGATAAGAAGTATGTCTTCATCGACGATTAGCTCTGGGTATTTTGCGTTGATCGGTTTCACGCTATTGATTGTGGCGGAATCCATGAAACTGAAATACGGCAAAACCGAGCTGGAGAACCTCCTCAATCGATGTTTTTGGGGCAACAGTAAATATTATGCTTTCTGGTATTTTCACCTCAAGGGGAAGCTTAATGTAGCGCAGAGGCTAGATTTTGCAGCTAAAAAGTTTCATGAGTCAAAATTTAACTTAGCTTTTGAAATAGAGCAGCAAGAGTTTATGAACTTACTATTGCGCCCTGAGCTAAAAGTGTGGGTCGAGGAAGAGCTGTCCAGCACCAGAAAAGTTTACGGTTACCGCATCGCGCTGCCAAGTTATATGAAAGGGAAGTCCAATCTGATTGGTATGGTATGCAGAAAGAAAGTTGTTGATATTATGCAGCCGATCAATCAAATGCGGAATGGAACGCTAATAAAGGATGAAGCGGCCACAAAGGCATTTCAGCGGGCTCTCAGCGCGGCCGCCAACAGTCAGGACTTTTTCCAGTCTGAAATGGTCAATGGAACCCTATACTTGAATTTTACCGTGGAGATGGAAGCTCAGCCAGATGAAGAACTTCACCTGCATTGGTACTACCAACAAAGCCCAGATATTATTGTCCCAAAACGTATGTTAACGTCCAAAGGCGTTCTGACACAAACGTATTACGGGATGATTGACGACAAGCCAAGCAACATATAGCAGGGGATAGAATGCAAAGAAAAAAGAAACATGGCGTTTTGCTCGGGTATCAATATCCACAAAAGTTAGTGAACTGGCGAGAAAAGATTACCCAGCGTATTCCCATTGAACCCCAGCAAGACCCTCTTGAACCTTTTATGGAGGTCACGGAAGATGTGTTGGCCGTGCGCAATTCTCTGCATAATTTGCGTTTGCCCTATTTATTACCGTTGGTGCTTGGCCTGTGGTTTATAGTTTTTCTTTGTGTAGGAGAATTGGGGCTCAATACAGCATCGATTGATACAGCGAAGGAGAGTCTTATCGACTACCAAATTAAAGAAGCTAGAGGTGAATATTTCGATGACTTTGATAAAAAATATTATGCCTATTATAAAATGATGCTCGATAAGGATGGTAACTACTCGCTTTGGGGTTACAGCCAAGCTGTTTTTGTCCATGGTTCAGAATTAGAACAAGAATCTCTCATTACATATCTCATTCTTTCTGCTGTCTCACTCAGTTTGGCCATATTGTTCAGTTTTGTTCTGTTTATAATGCCAAGGCCGGCCGATATCTATTTCGACCGAAAACGAGGGATTGTTTACACTTGGTCGTCTGGTCGTATTGGCGCTTGTCGGTTTGAGAACTTGGGCTTTTTAGAACACCGAACAGGGCTGTACTTGTACCTATATTGGGAAAAGGGAGGCGGTCAAGTTGGCTATTGCACAGAGGCGACTGTTATCCAACCTACGGGTAAAATCACGTTAAATAGAGAAAAAGATAACGACTATTTCCTAGCGCAAATATTCAATTATATGGACAAAGGCCGAAGTGCGATCCTCACAGAGGCGGAATTTTTTAGAGAACGCCCCATGACCTATTTTCGTTTGGACAAACGCCCAGAGCGGTTCGAAGAGCGATTAGAGAAAATCCTCGAGTTGGAGGAAGAACTCCCTCTGATGTACGGCAGAATACAAGTGCCCAATTGATAGGCGGACAGGTGGCTACAGGTTGAATGAGAGTCACATGAAAGGTTTAGTATTCACCTCCAAAGCGTATGGTCACAAATGATGGCAATTTAGTCACAACCCACCACGGCATGATTGATGGTAAGCATAGCAATATTGAATAGGATTAATCGATGAGCAGAGTCAATAACCAAGAAACCCTGGTTAGGTTTCGGTATGCACAAAAGTTGATGGATGGGCGAGATGAATTTGTCAATCAGAAAGCTATACCGCCTACTGATCAACCACCAGAGCCATTTATGCAGGTGACTGATGATATTATATCTATTCGCGATGCAAGGCATACTATTCGCTCCGTTTATCTTGTTCCTGTTGTGGTGGTGGTGTGGTTTCTCTTTATTTTTATACTCAGTGATTTGGGCTTAAATTCAGCTTCTATATCTCATGGGAAAGAGCAATTGAGTCGCTATCAACAAAAAGAACAAAAAGGAGCTTATTTTGATGACTATGACCGAAGGGAGTATTCATTTTATCAAACAGTGTTTGCTAATAATGGAGAATATTCATTGGTCAATTATATTCGAGCTGTTTACAAGTCTGGTCGTGGAGATTTACGTGAAGGCTTAGAAATAGAATTAAAAGCTACGGGTGTGTCGGCTTTGATCGTTTTTCTTGTGAGTGTGTTTTTCATAAGAACGTTAAGGCCTACTGATATTTTCTTTGATAGAAAACGCGGGGTTGTTTATACGTGGTTCTATGGCCGTGTGGCCGCTTGTCGATTTGAAAATTTGGGGTTCTTAGAGAAAAGTACGGGTATTGTTCTTTACTTATACGCTGAAAATAGAAAGGGTAAAGATGGCTACGATATGGTGCCGATCAGAATTCAACCGACGGGTAAAATAATTCTTAATACTGCCCGAGACAATAATGAGTTCTTTCAACAAATCTTCAACTTTATGGAAAATGGCAAAAGTACCGTCATTACCGGTGAGAAGTTTTACCGCCCTCAACCTAAAACATATTTTATGATTGATAAAAGACCAGAGCCTTTTGAAGCACGATTGGAAAAGCTTTTGCAACAAGAACACGTTCTTCCTAAATTGTATCGGTATTTACAAGAGTAGTGCGGCCTACAGACCATTACCATCTACCCATCGAGGCTACATTAGCACGCTCATATCCTAGCAATGGTCGATTAATGCACAGTGATTAACGTGTGTGGATTATAGCTGTTCTATGTATTAAATATAATTATTAGCAAGAGATCACAAAAATAAAAATATAAATTATAACAAATAACAACACTTTCTCTATTCAAAGTTTCATTTTAACTAAAGGTTTAGACAAACTAACAGAAAATATAAAGCTATTGGATTGTTTTACTCACTATGAGCCTGTCATATGGTTGTTATATTAATAAAAACGGTTCTGCTACTATTTCAGAATTTAAATTAGCCAGAAAGTATAAGCATGAGAATCATTGCCCTTTTATTGTTGTTACTGATCACAGGATGTAGCGATCAAGTCAATATTAAGTTTGAAAGAAGTGTCGATCAAATCGAAGAAGCCGAGTTTCAAATAAAAACAGCCATCAAAGATATTGCGATCGTCAATAAATTTGAGTGGGAGAAAGCCCCAGGGAAGTTAGGACATAATCGATACGTAAACATCAGCGTCAAGGCTAAGAAGGGTATCGAAGACTACTCGGTCGACAAAGTGATTAGACGTCTCAGTGACTCGCTCTCTGCGAAAGATCCCGAGGTGACACTTTCTGTTGAAATTACAGAGACGGAGCAGCCTACCCTAGACTTGTTCGGCGCCCAAACTGGTGATGTGAACAAGGCTAAAGTCGATTGGAAGTCTGCCAATGCTGGAATTTACTATACAGAAGGCGATACTTCCTTTTTCGGTAATGGTGCCTCTAATTTTTATTGTGGTATTCAAGTGCGGCTAGAAACCACTATTCCTGTACTTACCTATAAGCCAGAGGTGGCAGCGGAGCATAAGACTACATCGGCCATTGCCCTAGCAGGGCTTATGGGGATCGAGTTGCTTGGCAACAAGAAAACTGTCGATGGTCTGCCCCTAGATGACAGTGTTTATCAAGTCCAATTGCAAACGGGACGTCACTCCGATGATTACAAATATGCATTGCTCATTTTTGAATACTTAGGGAAAAAGAAGGTCAACTCAAATTATGAATGGCTTGTTTCCCCACCTCAAGGCCATAGCGAGGCAAGTTGTCTGGAATCTATCCGGAAAAAAGCGGGATCAAATTTATACGGAGTGGCTGGAAGTATCTCGGCAGAGAATAATGTTACCAGTGTTCTCAAGGCGTAGATGCAATAAAAATCCCTAAATGAACAGAGTGAGGTAGGGCAATCGATGGATTTGGAAACAGTACTTTACTGGCTAAATGAGGGGAAGGAATTTTTTCAGCGTATTTTAAATGGAGAAATTCCTTTCCCCGCTATGCCGGCAATTGGTGGGAGTCTTATGCTATTATTGGCTTCTCTGAATCGAAAGCATTATCAGCCCATATTGGACTGGGTTACTCGTTCAGAGAACCATGCTTATTCACAGCCGTACGATGATCCATTGTCACCGATCATGTCAGTAAATGACGATATACTCACTATTAAAGATGTATCTTGGCATCAACTGAGACTGTTTTTGTTGCTACCTATCTTAGTCGCCATTTGGGCCTTTGGCTTATGGCGTATCGTTGACTTTGGGCCAAGTAAGTTCATGATTGACGTTGCCAACAGCACTCTAGATGAGTTAGAGCAAGGTATCACGCCCGATAAGAGTCGGTATCTCGGCACAATCTCACGTGCTTCCATCAACCCGCAGGTCTATACCTATGAGTACTATATCTATAGCCGAAAGCGCAGAGGAGTGGACATTGATACCCTACTCAAAGAGGACCAGCGAAGGATAGATTTCTATAGAGTGTTGTTATCTGACAAGGGAACAAGCTCGGCTATTCGATATGTACAAGCAATACAGGCATACGGCACAGAATCAGAAAAAGAACGGCTCAATGAAACTCTAATATTTATTGCCGCTTATCTTCTCGTTGCTCTCATTATATCTATCGTTATTCTGGCTATTCCTCGCCGAGCTTATCTGCACTTTGATCGAAGACGTGGGATTGTTTACACATGGCGCTTAGGCAAGATTTCGGCATGTTCATTCCAGAGTCTAGGCTACCGATACATCAATTGTCATGGAGGGTTTGTGTGCTTACTAGGTGAGAAAACCTTATCTTCCAGCACCTACAAGCCTCGTCCATTTCGTCTTGAAGCTACCTCAAAAAGCCACGCAAATAGTAAACATGGAAACCAAAACTTCTTGTTGTCCCAGATCGTTGACTTCATGAAATATGGGAAAAAAGCGATAATTACTGGCGAGGATTTTGAGCGTGAAGCCCCTAAAACGTATTTTTTTGTTTCTAAGAAGCCCAAGCAGTTCGAACAAAGATTGGAGAGAATACTGAGCAAAGAACATCAGCTTCCCTCTATTTACAAGGCTAAGAAATTATAGCGAATGCTTACAAATCGTTATGCCCAAAAAGCCAACAAGATACGAATCCTTGTTCCCAAGTGATAACGAGACATCGATGCTAGGATGTATTTACCACCAAAGCTCAGCCTTTTGTTCATGGTAGCTCAGGGCTTCGCTAGCCGTTGTCGATAGATTCACTCCCCTAATGAACCATCTGATAAACCTAGGAGATACAGTGAATACAATAGCCAGTATTCAAGATACCGTTCTCACCCCATTTACTCGAAGTATTTATCAAAAAGCCTTTTTGCTGATTGGCCTGTGTATACTTGTTAGTGCATTTTTCTATGATTCTCAGACTATTACGCTAGTAACAAGCGGAATAGCCACGGTTTACGTTATTGTTAGTTTTGTTTTCAAGCCTAGGTTACACCAGCACATATACAAGCAAGATGACTGCCTTCATGTAGTAAAGTCGGCACTAATGTCCAATCTTGATAAACGAGTATTATGCTGTTTTATTTTGATTTCCGTAGTGGGCAATGCCTATGCTTGGGCTGATGTCACTATGTTAATGCTTGGTAATGTGGCTTATCAAATTTGTCTGTCCGTATTAGTTTATAGATGGATGCATCAACAAGAAGAACTGTCTTTACCTTTGACGAATAAGTATTTACTGCTTGAGAACAAGCAGTCCAATTGCCTATTAATGCAAAGATTTGATATCTATATAGACAAGCGGCCCGCTGAAGTACTTGCACTATCTGCAGTGGATGAGACTTATCAAAGCGCGGATAAAGAGAGGGAACTCGAGTTTGTGGGTACGATCTCTTTTGAAGAAGAACCATTCGAAGCTGATGATGCGGCCACTATCATTACAGAGATCAATCAGCATTTATCCACGACTATGGGAGATACTATGACTAGAAAGTCGTGGCGAGATACAGCACCGCTATTTGTACTGAGTCTGGTTTGTTTGTACGCTTACGTCTTTTGGTTACCTAGCCTATTTGAGTTTATGTTCCCTGTTGAACGTCATCAAAATAAGTTTGGTCATATGGTAAATGGGACTGAATCTATGTCTGACTTTGGCGTACATTTTATGATGTTCATTATGTTTATCATATTTGCTTTGCCTTGTTTCTCAGCCATATATAACTTTTGTCACAACGTAAGATTTTCCACATTTGAAGCGGTTTGCGCCACTAATGAAGGACTTTGGTTGCTAACTCCCAGCATAAATGGTCATGAATCCAGAAAAATATCACGCGCCGCCATTGCTTATATTAGCTACGCTGATATTCAAGCTAAAACAGAGGATGCGGTGCCACCTACAATGTATATAGATCAAGATATAAAGCTGATTGGTGTTGATGATAATCTTATCTCGTTAAACGATTGTGCTTGGAACTGTCGGTTTGTACTTAATCATTTGGTTAAACTCGGGTTGCCGGTGCGTTTAGTTAAACATCGTAACTAGCCATCAATTGAATAGCGAATACCACATAGCTAACAGGGTAATTGAGTATTTAAGCTTGTGGACACCTGTTAACATCACGTCCATCCATTAGAGTAAACATCAAGTTTTGAGCGAGAAATTCACTTAGCGCGACTGAGGGGCAACGCCACGAATGTGATAGCCTAGCTAGGCTGTTTCATTTGGTATTATCACTCGCTAAGGTGCTGCTTCGGCCTAGCCTCTTGAACGTTTAAGCTTAACGTCTCATCGATTCACAACCGCGGTGTTTTGAAAAGCAACGAGGTAACCTTAGCGTATGATGTTGAAGCTAGAGAACGATGAATAAAAAAACACCCTCAAGTAAAACTTGAGGGTGTTTTGTGTTGCACTGATGGGCTACTTCGAGAGTACCTGATGAACAGGTATTCTGCCCATCAGCTTGTTGGAGTTAAATAAATAGAAGAGTGTCTCTCGCTAATTAGCGAAGTAGAGACATTGCCATGCTTGGCATTTGGTTCGTTTGCGCAAGAACCGTTGTGCCCGCTTGCATTAGCATTTGGTTCTTCGTCATGTTTGAAGATTCAACTGCGAAGTCAGCATCTGTGATACGGCCTTTCGCTGCCGCTGTGTTTTCAGAGATGTTCGCTAGGTTGTTGATGGTGTGCTCTAGGCGGTTGATATTCGCACCTAGTGATGAACGCACAGTATTGATTTTGTCAAATAAACCATCAACAACAGCGATTTGAGCGTTTGAGTCTGTATTAGAGGCAAGATCACCTGTTGAAGTGAAGTCGATGGCGGTTAGTTGAGTTCCTACATTAACAGTGAGCGTCTCATCACCTGATGCGCCGATTTGAAAATCTACTGCAGCAGCAAGTGTACCGCCATTCAGTAGCTTTTGACCTGCACCGTATGTAGTTTCACCTAGAATACGCGTTGCTTCTGCTTCAAGTTGTTGGTACTCCGCATCCAGTGCAGCAAGTTCAGTGGCACCGTTTGTGCCGTTCGCGCCTTGAGTAGCAAGGTCTTTCATGCGGTATGCAATGTTGCTTAGCTCTTCCAGTGCGCCGTCTGCTGTTTGCAGCATTGAAATTGCATCTTGAGAGTTACGCATTGCCACAGACATACCGCGAGTTTGCGCTTCAAGTTTGTTTGCAATTGTTAGACCTGCGGCATCATCTGCTGCAGAGTTGATACGTTTACCTGTACTTAGGCGCTCCATAGCGGTAGTCAGTAGATCGTTTGTGCTGCTTAGCGTGTTCTGTGTAACAAGTGATGCGTAGTTAGTGTGCATTGATAAAGCCATTATGGTCTCCTTCGGTAATTACAATACTCAGATTTTGGCTTCAGGATTTCCCTGGTCACTAACAAGAGGCGGACGAACAATATCGAAGATTAATTAAAAATTGTAAATAAAGAAAATTTATAGAGATCGGCGACAGATTTAGTGAAGTTGATTCCACTAATCGCCACTGTAAGCGCCGATTAGTGGGTTGATTAGATGTCGTATTCGTTGGTAAATGTCTTAAAAGAGAGCGAGGTCGGGATATCACTAAAGTAGCCAAAATAGTAACTGGCACCCAGTAACTTATATTGATTGAGCTCTTTTTGGCAAGCAACCCGACTGGCGACCCACTTTAATTTGTGTTTTTTCATAAAACGCACGATGGGCAAAAAGGCCATGCGATCTTGCTTTTCTTTCAATGACACCGAGAGTTTCAGCATGGAGGGTTGATAGTGAGCAAGCTGTTCAAGCAAAGTGCAGGGCGGAGTCACTTCAAACCACAGCGCATAAGCACATTGTTCCACACGCTCGATCAGTGCTTCTACCGACGTATGAAACCCCAAAGATTGACTGAGCTGCAATGAAGGAATGACATGCTGAAATGCTTTCTTATGACAAAGCAGCACTTGTTCTAAAAACTGTTCACCCGGTGCCCAAACGAGTGCATCAACCTGAAGAGGCACCACTACATTGCTGATCAAATCAGGATGAAAGGTTTCGAGTTGAAAGCCTGTTTGGCGCAGGGCTAGGTATAGGCTAAATAAGTCTAAGCAATATGTGACTTTTTGAGACAGGTCGAATTGATACACGCTTTGTTCGCCATCACCGCCAAACCTGAGAGTCAGGTGCTGAAACTCGACTTCGCCAGAGTCAGTAGAGCGGATAGCCTGACAAGCATGTCGGATGTCATTGTGGACCAGTGCTTGATGGATGATTTGGTCGTCTTCGGTCTCGAGATGTTCTTCCATGAGCTTGGCGATGTATCGGTACATCGCCTGATTTGAGTTGAGGTTAGCCAAGGTTTCCTACCACGTTGATTTGTTTTGTTTCTGGTATTTCGTTGTATGACAATACCGCCAATCCTTGAGAAAACGTGCGAGCATAGCGGGCAATCAAGGGTCTAAGTTGTGGCATCACAAGAAGTATGGGAGCCAGCCCTTGCTGTTTTAGCTGCTGTTTGATCAAAGGTAAATTTTGTTGGAACTGAGACAGAATATTAGGCTCGACAGGAAAACTGTCGAGGTTCACATTGCCACTCGCTTGTGCCTGCTGCAGAGAGGTCATCAGCATTTGTTCCAGTTCGTCAGAAAGGGCATACACCTTGAGTTCCACTTGTTGGCCAGCGATCAAGTTCACCAATGTTCGGCGTAATGCGCAGCGCACATCGGCTGCCAAAAGTATAGGGTCTTTGGTGTTTTCTGAAGACTCGAGCATGGTGTTCGAGATAGTACGAATGTCTTGTAAAGGCACCTGATCGAGTAAAAGTTGACGATACACCTTGAGTTGTTGCCCTGGGTTGAGCGCTGCGCCAAGTGCTTCGGCCAATTTCGGTGCTTGCTGTGTCAGTCGCTGCATCATGGCGTCGACATCATCGTGATTAAACAGCTCGGACAGATGGGTTTTGATCACTTTACTGATATGAGTAGCGATCACCGTTGCATCGTCTACCACCTGATAACCCATGTTTAACGCTTTAGCTTTATCCGTATGTTCAATCCACACCGCGGGCAATTGGTAAGCCGGATCACTGCCGAGAATGCCATCGACCTCGCCATATGTTTCGCCAACGGCAATCGCCATCAAACGCTCTGGTTCAATAAAGCCTTGCTCTATGGTTTCTCCATTGAGTGAAATGGTGTATTGATTAGGTTTTAGGCTCAAGTTGTCGCGAATGCGCACTTCTGGTAGTAAGAAGCCGACTTGCTCAGACAGGTTGCGTCTTACACCTCGGATTCGTTGGGTGAGCGGTGCTCCTTGCTCTTTGTTGACCAGGTGAACTAATCGGTAGCCGAGTGCTAATGACAGTGTGTGCACATGTGGAATATCTTCCCAGCTCAGTGGTGCGTCTTCCTGCTGCATGGCTTGAGTGAGCACTTCGACGTCTTCAATCTGAGCATCATGAACTGGGCTCTTGTGTTGTCGCCAAGCTGCAAATGCGAGTACGGCTGCAAAGGTAAAGAAGGCCAAGTGGGGCATTCCCGGCACCATGCCAATAATCAACATCACAGCTGAAACGGTAAACAGGGTCGCCGGTGACGCCAACAACTGCTTTTGCATGGTTTCTGACATGTCGTTATCGCTATCGTTGATGCGAGTAACGATAATCGCAGCTGCGGTTGCTAAAAGCAGCGATGGTATTTGGGCGACTAAGCCATCACCAATAGTCAGTAGGGCATAGGTTTTGAATGCTTCTGAAGCGGCAAGTCCGTGTTCGAACACACCAATGCTGATACCCCCTGTGATGTTGATGAACAGGATCAACAAGCCGGCAATTGCATCACCACGAACAAATTTTGATGCACCATCCATAGAACCGTGGAAATCAGCTTCGTTGGCGACTTCACGTCTGCGCTGGCGAGCGGCGTCCTGATCGATCAACCCCGCATTAAGGTCTGCATCGATTGCCATCTGTTTACCGGGCAAAGCGTCAAGCGTAAAACGTGCCGATACTTCTGAAATCCGTTCGCCACCTTTAGTGATCACGACGAAGTTTATGATCATCAGGATAACGAAAATTACCATACCGACCACATAGTTACCTCCGATCACCACTTCACCGAAGGCTTGAATTACCTTACCCGCAGAATCGCCACCATTGTGACCTTCAAGTAGGACGACTCGAGTCGAGGCGACGTTGAGGGTTAAGCGTAATAGAGTCGCGACCAACAGAATGGTTGGAAAAATAGAAAAGTCGAGTGGACGTTTTGCGGTAGTACTGACCAAGAGCACCAAAATGGCGAGCACGATATTAAAAGTGAACAAGGCATCCAGCAGTAGGGGAGGTAGTGGCAGGATGACCATTGCCAGCACCATGAGTAAGACCAGCGGAATACCGACAAAGCCTTTTGTGGATTGTTGTATCTGTTTTAACCGATTGAGCATAGGTGGGTGTCCTTGGGTGTATACGGATGATCAGTGTTGTAAATGCTTTGGAATGGCGAAGTGAGGTAAAGGCATCGGCTTATCACCATTCCCAGTACGGAATGCTTTTAGTTGCATTACGTAGGTCAGAATATGTGCCACAGCGATGTAGAGCTGACTTGGTACGGCTTGCTCGATTGCTGTGGTGTAGTAAATAGAACGGGTCAGTGGTGGCGAATTGACGATTTCGACCTTGTTTTCACGGGCGATACGTTGAATGTGCATTGCCGTTTCATCGACCCCTTTAGCGACCACAAATGGAGCGTCAGATAAAGCAGGGTCATATTTCATCGCTACGGCATAATGGGTCGGGTTGGTGATGACCACATCCGCCGTCGGTACCATCTTATCAATTTTACGTCGAGCAAATTGTTGCTGAATCTGACGAATACGTTGTTTGACCTCAGGTCGTCCTTCGTTATTTTTGTACTCTTCTTTGAGCTCCTGTTTGGTCATTTTGAGCTCTTTCATGTGTTCCCAGCGTTGGTAAGGGATATCAATCACGCCGAACAACAGCAAAGCGAACCCCATCATTAACAGTCCATCGAACAGGATCTGCATGACATTAACCACACCTTGTTCAAGCGAGAGTCGTTGCATTCCCAACAAAGGTTGCAAGTGGTTATCGAGATACGCGTAAAGCACGCCAAAAATAACCAGCACTTTGAGGGTAGACTTGAGCAGTTCAACCAATGAACGGGTGGAAAATATGCGCTTGATGCCGCTAAGCGGGTTAAGTTTACTCAGTTTAGGAAAAGCATTTGCTAAACGGAACATCCAGCCACCCAGCACCATCGTACTCGCCAGTGTCACGGCAATAATCACGATGAACATTGGCAGAAGCAGGGTAATGATCATGCCAAGGCTATGACCGAGCTGCTCGATCATTTGCTGCGGATGAGCAAGGTCTTGCTTAGTTAATGCCATGTTAAAACGAAAAATACCGGCGACGCTTTCCCAAATAACAGAAAGTTGACTGTAGAAATATATAGCTACCGCGAGAAAAATAGCAGCAGTGGTGAATTCTTTCGCTCTGGGTATTTGGCCTTCCTGACGCGCCTTTTTGATTTTCTGCGGGGAGGCTTTTTCGGTTTTGTCCTGTGACGATTGTTCGCTCATCCGCCCCCCAACATGAATTGATTCATAAAACGTAGGGTGTCATTGACCAGCACTGTATATCGACCTGGTACGCCTGACACAGAGATAAGGACACTGAATAGCCCAAGTAACATGGTCATCGGAAATCCTAATGCATAGACATTTAATGAAGGCGCAGCGCGGTTCATTACGCCAAAACTGATGTTCGCTAACAACATAGAAACAATGGCGGGAAGCGCCAGGGCTAGTGCTGAAGCGAACATCCAGCTAAACAAATTGACGATGCCTTGCAAAGACGCTGTCGTCAGGCCAGAACCGACTGGCCAAACAACAAAGCTCTGGATAAGCACATCAATCACCACTAAATGGCCTTCGAGAGACAAAAACAATAAGGTGCTGAAAATCAGGAAAATACGACCAAGAATAGCGACAGACATGCCATTAACAGGGTCGTTCATCATCGCCATGCCTAAGCCCATCTGCATTGAGACAATTTGGCCCAGCGTCGTAAAAATACTAAACAACATGTGCAAAATCAGGCCAAAGAACAGCCCCCAAATGGCTTGCTCAAAGGCGAGAAACAGTGAGGTCATTGAGAAAAATTCGACGGTTGGCATCGGTGGCATCAGTGGTGCTGAGACCATCACAATCGAAAGGGCCAGCAAGCTACGTACCCAAACTGGTATCAATGAGTCACCATAGAAAGGCATGGAAATAAACACGGCGCCAATACGGAAAAAAGGCCACCATAACTGGCCAAGCAGGCGAGATATTTCTGCGAAGTTGACTTCCATCAGCCAATCATTCCAGGAATGTTGTGGAACAGGTAGTCAAACAACTCCATGATTTTGCGCAGCATCCAGTGTCCAGCAAAGATCACCATCAAAAGGGTGACCAGTAGCCTTGGCAGAAAACTCAATGTTTGTTCATTGATTTGCGTGGCGGCCTGGAAAATGGCAATGCCGAGGCCAACAATCAGACCTGGCACAACCAATACCGCAACCATAGTGATGATCAGCCATACAGCATTGGAAAACAGCGTGACGGTCATTTCTGGTGTCATGTGAACTCCTGTTATCCAAAACTGGCGGATAAGGTGCCGACAGTCATGGCCCAGCCATCGACTAGAACAAACACCACCAATTTGAATGGAAGTGAGATGATCAATGGCGAGAGCATCATCATACCCATTGCCATAAGGACACTCGCGACGACAAGGTCAATGATCAGAAAAGGAATAAACAGCATGAAACCGATTTGAAAAGCGGTTTTTAGCTCACTGATAACAAAAGCGGGCAGAACCACGGCAAATGAGATGTCCTCAAGCGCAGTATCGAGTGGTTCATTGGCAATGCGTAACATTTGCTCAAGAGATGTTTGTTGAGTTTGTGCCAACATGAAATTACGCACGGGTTTTTCTGCGATAGAAAATGCTTCCATTAAGGTAATTTCGCCCTGGTCATAGGGTTGGAAAGCATTTTGGTAAATATCCGTCCAAACGGGGCGCATGATCAATAGCGATAACGCGAGTGCAATACCGACTAACACTCGGTTTGGTGGACTTTGTTGTAACCCCAAAGCCTGACGAAGAATCGCGAGAACCACTATAATGCGAGTAAAGCTGGTGGCCATCAGTATAAATGCAGGGAGAAAACTCAGTGCTGTCATTAATAACAGAATCTGTAGTTTGACACTGTACTCTTGCTGGGTTGCTCCGTCGCTGACCGATAAGATGGTTAAGCCTGACTCATTCGCTACAGAAGGGAACGCGAAGAGCAGGCCAACCAAACCGATTAGGATCCCCCATCCCTGAAAGGAAGGTGACTTAGTCATGTTTCAGTGAATCCTTACTGAACCGCAGAGGCCAGAGCCGAATCGACAATATCAATCAGTCTCAAACCATATTTTTCGTTCACTACGACCACTTCAGCGTGGCCCATCAAGGATCCGTTGACTTTTACGTCTAGAGGTTCGCCGTTGAGTTTGTCGAGCTCGATGACACTGCCTTCACCGGCTTTCATCAAGTCGCCCAACGCGATGTCTTTACTGGCAACTTCCAGAGTAACAGTCACAGGAATATTCTTGAAAAAGCTCAGATCACGTTCTGGGGTTGGTACCTCAGTATTGATAATGTCGCTGTGAGTCTCTTCCAGTTGAAAGTCATCAAAGTTCAGCTCTTCACCATTAAATGCGTGGTTCTCTGTTGTCTCGCTCATTAAAAAGATTCCTTATCTTGATTAAGAATTAAAACTAGCTGGCCATCATTCTCCGCGACTCGACCAGAAAAAAGGTGTTCTTGGCCAATACTGACGGGAGCTGAAGACAATAATTCGATCGGTAACACATCGTTAGGCTGCAGTGAAATTAACTCACTGAGCGGTATGGTTTTTTTACTAAGTAAGACATTGAGTTTGACTGGTGTTGAAGTGAGAGATTGACAAAAAGACTCGTACAATGACCCTTTGGGCTGCAAGTCCAGTTGTTCTGTCAATGTGACGACAAGCATTTCGTCTAGCTTAATGTGTATAGTGCCTTGGTGGTCGTTCAGGCTGACGTCAATGGTGGCGTAAAGGCCTGTCCCTTGTGCTGGCTCGAACTCGCATTTAGACCACATCTCCTCTGGAGCCAGCCAGTTAATAATCATCCGGCCGATTTTTTCCTGAAGACGCAAATCACTGTTGTTCAGTGACGTGTGGCTTCTTTGCATCTTGGCGTCGTAAAAGCTGTCAGCTAACTTAATTAGAGTCTGACTATCGGCATGGATAAATACTTGCCCTCCACCATCATGACGGAAAGTACTGATAGAAGACTTATCCATTTCATTTGGTGTAAAAGTATGCAGTGAGACTAGATTTATATTAGCTTCTGCGTGATGCGTTTTTAACCAGTTTTGCAGCTCATAAGTCAGGCCATTACACGAGCTGGATATTAGATCTTCCAGTTTATCCCGAATAATGTGAATAGGTTTCCCTAACGATTCTATGCTTAGAGTCTGATAATCTGGAATAGATATCTTGCTGCTACTTTCCATTTATATTTTACCATGTCTTGACAAAGCGATTTTTGAATTTTCTAACTCAATTGGCGCAAGTTTACATAGAAAAATTCGTTATAAATAAGCCTGATTTATAAAATTTGTGACTTTACTCCATATGTTGATTTTAAGTCGTTATATATATCTTCTCATAAAAAATAAAACAGGTTAGTTTGCGATGCATGCGAATGACGAATGACAGTTTTAAACATTTATTAGCCTGTTATTCTGTCTTATCTTCATGGTTTTAAATGGATTTTATTGATTTTTTACATGTTAATTACAATTGCTTTCGTATTAGGAAGCAATGTGCAACATATAGACAACTTATAATTTGTTTAAATCCCATTAGATATCTTATTAATTCGAAATGGATGATTAGTCTGTTTATTTAATGGCGCTCATATAACATCATGAACACGAAGGCTCAGAAAATATATTTAATAGCTTTACTCTTCCATTGCTCCTCTTCACTGGCAACAACTGAAGTTGAAGTACCCATGGATGAAGTCAATTGGCTTTATAATGGGAACAGCTTGGTATGTAATCTTAAATATGAGAATCCTTCCTATGGGAAGTTTTATTTCCGCTCTGAGGAAGTAGGTAAAATATATTTACACTCCCAGTTTGAAGCGAATAATAAAAATTGGAATGACGGAAAGTTATATAGTTCTCCTGCTCCATGGAGTAGGGAAAGTGACCCCAAGTTTATAAGTCCTAATGCCACTATTAATAAACAGCGTTCTGTTTTTCAGCATAATATACCTGAATTGTTGAACAATATTGAATCAGGGCATTGGATAAAACTCGCGTTTAGCGGAAGTCACCCTTCCGATAGTCGGACTTATCTTTTACCCACGATCCGTATTCAAAAAGCGCTCGCTCAGTTTCACCGTTGCCAAACTTCATTACCTAGCATGCCCTATGCTCAAGCACGCAATATCACACTGTCATTTGATCTAGGCCAGCGTCAGTTAACGACTCAACAAATCGATACGCTTAGTGCGCTATACACGTACATACGCGCTGATAAAAATATCAAAAAAATTCTTATTGACGGCTATACCGACAACATCGGGTCTAAGGTCGCGAATCTCACTATTGCTAAGCAACGAGCAGATTTGGTTGCGAAAGCACTTAAAAAATCAGGCGTAGAGGCCGCAAGAATAGAAATAAGGTCTCATGGTTCTCGATACCCCATCGCCAATAACTCAACCTTAGAAGGGCAGGCTAAGAACCGACGCGTGACTTTAAGACTGGTGCGCAATGATGAAGCAGTGATACCAAAACAAAATAATAAAATTAACGATAGGGAAAAGGCTTAAAGATGGCAGAGACCAATATCTTGTTAGTAGAGCCAAGAGATGAGTTCGCCCAGCCAGTCATTAGAGTGCTAGAAGAGGCGGGTTACCATGTTACTCATTCTCGTACTGGGCGGAGTGCACTGCTTGAAGGCTCGGCGTCGATTACGCTGGTGAGTTCAAATTTGCCTGACATGTGTGTCAGAGAGTTTGTCAGTTGTCATCAAAAGACATCAAGCAATGGTGTCGCTATTGCAATCGTAGAACAAGAGCAGGGCATCTTAGCCGCCGAAACCATGAAAGCTGGTGCGACGGATTACCTACTTCGTCCATTTGAAAACAGTCAGTTGCTCAACCTGTTACGGCGTGTTGAAGTGATTGGTAAGCCCATGGCTAATATTGTGGCTGAATCATGGCGCAGCAAACAGGTACTACAGTTGGCGCACCGTGCAGCTTGTACCAATGCCAGTGTGTTAGTGACCGGAGAATCTGGCACAGGTAAAGAAGTGTTGGCGCGTTATGTCCATGAGCACTCCCCACGCTCGAACGGCCCTTTCATTGCGGTAAACTGTGCCGCTATTCCCGAATCTATGCTTGAAGCTGTCTTATTTGGCCACATGAAAGGCGCGTTCACTGGCGCGACTCATTCTCAAAGCGGTAAGTTTGAAGAAGCCAATAACGGAACAATATTGCTCGATGAGATCGGAGAGATGTCGCCAGCGGTCCAGGCAAAGCTTTTGCGTGTACTTCAGGAAAGAGAAGTCGAGCGAGTTGGCAGTCATAAGCCCATTCAGCTTGATATTCGAGTCATTGCTGCAACCAACAAAGATCTGCGTGAAGAGGTGAAAAACGGCACATTCCGTGAGGATCTCTATTACCGTTTGGATGTTTTACCCCTGCATTGGCCGCCACTGCGGGAACGCAGTGAAGACATACTGCCGATCAGTCAGTTTTTCATCAACAAATTTCAGGATGGCAGTCAGTGTCATCTTTCTCAGGACGCGATCATGGCGCTCAGCCATTATCACTGGCCTGGTAATATCCGCGAGCTGGAAAACGTGATTCAGCGTGCACTTGTCATGCGACATGGTGACTACATTACTGCCCATGATCTGATGCTACCCGTTGAGTTAATCAGCCCTGTCCAAACCACGACGCCTTCCCAAAGCATGGGGCACGTTGAGGTCAAGAAACAGGCTGAATACCAGTACATTCTCGAACAACTTCGTCAGTATGGCGGCAATCGCACCAAGACAGCTAAAGCACTTGGCGTTACGACCCGCGCGTTACGCTACAAGTTAGCGGCAATGCGTGAACAAGGTATTGATCTACAGTCGGCCCTAGGTTCGGCTGCTTAAGGAGGATAAGTTATGGCAAGTCAACCAATAAACAGTGCGATGACCGCAGAACAATTGATGCTATCCAAGATGGATGCAATGCGTGCTCAGATCCAACCTGAGTTTGTGGTTTCAGCGAATCCACTTGATGTGCAGCAGGTGAATTCGCCTCTCTCATTTTCCACAGCAATGACCAATGTGCTCGATACGGTCAATCAGCATCAATCAGTGGCCAGCCAGAAAATGACCGCGGTCGAAACAGGCCAAAGCGATGATCTAGTCGGAGCCATGATCGCTAGTCAGAAAGCCAGCCTGTCATTCAACGCTTTGATGCAGGTACGTAACAAGGTCGTGACCTCGTTTGAAGATATTATGAAGATGCCGGTGTAACCCATGTCAGACTTAACAACCCAAGTTGCAGGTGGCGGAACATTTAGCGCTGCCAGTACGCAAACCTCCTCCACGCGAGGAATGGAAGATTTCACTCATAAATTGAAACAGCTGTGGTCAAACAGTCAGAGAAATCTGGTTCTGTCCGCGGTTTTGGCCGCTATCGTGGCGGCAATCATAGTGGTCGCACTTTGGAGCTCAACACAGAGTTATCGCCCGCTTTACAGTCAGCAAGAGAGGTTTGATACTGGTGAAATTGTCTCTGTCCTCGAATCTGAAGGTATCAATTACCGACTTCAAGAGCAAAATGGCCAAGTACTAGTGCCAGAAGGACATGTGGCCAAAATCCGAATGTTGCTCGCAGCAAAAGGCGTTAAAGCCAAGCTGCCAACCGGCTTAGATTCCCTTAAAGAAGACAGTTCCCTTGGCACCAGTCAGTTTATGGAAACCGCTCGCTATCGTCATGGCTTGGAAGGTGAACTGGTACGTACCATTATGTCACTCAATGCAGTGTCTAACGCTCGTGTTCACCTAGCAATACCGCGTCAAACTTTGTTTGTTAGACAAAACAGCGAAGCGCCTTCAGCGTCAGTCATGCTTGAGCTTAAACCTGGTGAAGATCTGAAGCCGGAACAGGTTGAAGCGATTATCAATTTGGTTGTTGGCAGTGTGACAGGAATGAAGCCTGAGTTGGTCTCTGTGATTGATCAATACGGTCGTTTGTTGAGTGCCGATGTCGCCTCAGCGGAAGCGGGTAAGGTCAATGCAAAATATCTGGAATATCAGAAGAACGTTGAGAAACAAATCATTCAACGTGCTTCAGACATGCTGACGCCGATTGTTGGACCGAGCAACTTCCGTGTGCAGGTAGCGGCAGATCTTGATTTTAGTCAGGTCGAAGAGACTCAAGAAATTCTTGATAATACCCCGATCATTCGCAACGAGCATACTATCTCCAACAACTCGACTGATCAGATAGCACTCGGTGTTCCGGGAACATTGAGCAACCAGCCTCCAGTCACTGGTGAAGCGCCAACTCAGGATAGCAAAAATACCAACACACGTTCTGAAACAAACCGCCAGTACGCGGTGGGCAGTAGTGTGCGACGCACACATTATCAGCAGGGCCAGATTGAAAAACTCAGTGTGTCTGTGTTGCTTAACCAGGCGGCCGCACCTAATGGTACCGCTTGGACCGCAGAGGAAAAAGCACAAATCTCGACCATGGTTACCGACGCGGTAGGCATTGCGGCTGACCGTGGCGACACTCTTAGCTTGATGAGTTTCAGCTTTACACCGCTCACGATTGAGGCACCACCGACCATTCCATGGTGGCAGGATCCCACCGTTCAGCAACCTATGCGTTACGTGATAGGCGGTATGCTAGGGATGGCGATGATTTTCTTCGTGCTGCGTCCACTTATCATGCATTTGACGGGGTCGGACATGCGTTCGCAAGAGCTGGAGTTCGCTGATCCTCAGGATGACCCTATCTACGAAAATCTGCAAACAAGAGAAGAACGTGAGCGAGAAGAAGCTTTGAATCGAAAACTATCGGAAAAAGGCATTGCCGCTTCCACTGGCTTGGATGTGGGGAACGACATGCTACCACCACCTGGGTCGCCACTGGAGATTCAACTGAAACACCTACAGTTAATCGCCAACGAAGAACCTGAACGAGTCGCCGAAGTACTAAAACAATGGGTAAATGTGAATGAACACAGCAGAGTTAAATCAAAAAGCAACGCTTAGTTACGTAGAGCAAACCGCTCTGGTACTTCTCGGCATGGGGGAAGATGCCGCGGCCAAAGTGCTGCGCAACTTCACCCGAGATGAAACCCAGCGTGTTACTAAAGCAATGGCGAAGCTCAGTGGAATAAAAAGTGATCGTGCTCATGGCATTATCCAGCACTTCTTCGAAGACTTTCGGCAGCACAGCGGCATTCGCGGTGCGTCGAAAGAGTATCTATCGAATACCCTGCGCAAAGCGCTGGGGAATGACTTAGCCAAAGGTCTTCTCAACAACTTATATGGTGATGAGATTCGCAATAACATGAAGCGTTTACAGTGGGTGGATGCTGACATTTTAGCTCGATTCATCGCCAATGAGCACCCAGAGATGCAAGCCATTTTTCTGGCCTACTTGCCTGCAGAAAGCTCATCGACGGTACTTAAGCATCTACCTGAAGATTATCATGACGAAATTTTGTACCGGATTGCCCGGCTGCAGGATATTGACCATCAGGTCGCCAGTGATCTCAACGACCTCATTGACCGCTGTATTGAGCAGGTATCGGCCAGTCAGAGTGCGCCATTATCTGGAGTCAAGCAAGTGGCAGACATCATCAACCGTTTTGAAGGTGACCGTGGCTCGTTAATGGAAATGCTCAAGTTGCACGATGAAGAGGTGGTGAGTGAGATTGAGCTCAACATGTTCGACTTTTTGGTGCTTGGTCGACAGACAGAAGAAACACTGGATACTTTGGTTCAGCAAGTCCCACTTGAACTTTGGAGCCTAGCTCTTAAAGGGGCGGAGATACTTCTACAACAAACGATAAAGAGTGCAATGCCACAGCGCATGGTCAAAGCGCTGGAAGATGATATGGAAATCCGTGGTGCTGTCCCTCTGAGTCGTGTTGAACGAGCCAGACACGAGGTCATGCAGATCGTGCGTGAATTGGATGAAGAAGGTGAAATCGAACTCGTGCTTTATGACGAACCGACAGTGGAGTAATGCATGTCAATAATGAAATCCAATTTATTGCAAGTTCCTGCCTCTGGGTATCGTATTCACCGCTTTCCACCACTGGCGCAGCCAGTGGTCAATGAGGATGAATTTGCCATAGAAGATTCTTGGCAAGATTCTCAGATAGATATCCAACAAAAGCTTGAAGAAGGGTTCCAGACAGGCCTCGAACAGGGGCACGAAGAAGGTCTGCGTCAAGGAATGAATCAGGGTAAGCAGCAAGGGTTATTGGAAGGACAAAAAGAAGGCTTCCAGCAAGGCTTTGTCTCCGGCGAACAGTCCGGCAAACAAGCTTTCCTCGAAGCGGCTAAGCCAGTTAATGAGCTTTATCAAACTTTGTCGCGCTGGCAATCTGAACGTGAGCAGCAACAGCGACACATCATTTGCGAGCTGGTACAAAAGGTTGCCCAACAGGTGATTCGAGCAGAACTCACTCTGATGCCACAGCAAATCTTAGCGCTTGTAGATGAAACACTTGAAGCGATGCCAGGAAAAACCGAGAAAGTGACGGTGCACCTTAACCCTCAGGATCTTGACCGAATTACCCAAATTAACGCGGAATTGCCTAAAGAATGGAAACTGGTCGGTAACCCAGAATTGCCGACGGGGGGCTGCCATCTAGTGACTGAAGAGGCTGAGGCCGATGCCAGTTGTGATTCTCGTTTACAAGCCTGCATGGATAACGTCAAAGAACACTTGCTCGACGAAGTGACACCTGTGGTAGAAGAGCATAATGAGTAATACTCTCGCATTTGAGCTTTTGTCTGAGCGAACCAATGAAGCGATTGCTTCATTGGATTCTATTCCTGTGGCTAGAGTAACGGGCAGGCTGGTAAAGGTAACGGGGATCATGCTTCAAGCAGTAGGGTGCCGTTTTAAGCTTGAACAGCGTTGTTTAGTTGAAACCGCTGAAGGTGACATGATTGAAGCTCAGGTCGTCGGCTTCGACCATACTATCGCTTATCTGATGCCAATTCGTCGACTTGGTGGTTTGTTTGCTGGTGCGAAAGTGATTCCATTGGATGGCGATAGCACAGTGCAACTTGGCGAAAACTGGATGGGCCGAGTCGTCAACGGATTGGGTGAAACCCTTGACGACGGCCCTCAATTGCACGGAGGGGAGCGAGTTTCGCTTGAACCTAGACCGATAAATCCCCTTAAGCGTAGGCCGGTAGATTCGCCGCTCAATGTTGGGGTACGAGCGATGAATGGCCTGCTTACTGTTGGCAAAGGCCAGCGTATTGGTCTGATGGCCGGCAGTGGTGTGGGGAAAAGTGTTTTGATGGGAATGATCACTCAAAACACGGAAGCAGACGTCATTGTGGTCGGTTTGATTGGTGAGCGTGGTCGTGAAGTGCGCGAGTTTATTGAGAGAAACCTAACACCTGAAGCTCGTGACAAGGCGATCATCATTGCTGCACCAGCAGATGAATCGCCCCTGATGCGCCTTAGAGCCATGCTGTTGTGCCATCGAGTCGCAGAGTATTTTCGCGACAAGGGCAAAGATGTCTTGTTGATGGTGGATTCTTTGACTCGTTATGCGATGGCACAGAGAGAAATCGCCCTGTCCTTGGGGGAGCCCCCTGCTACCAGAGGTTACCCGCCTTCGGTGTTTAATGCTTTACCACAGTTGCTTGAGCGCGCTGGTAACAGCGAAAACCAAAACGGCAGTCTGACCGCTATTTATACCATCCTTGCTGCAGGCGATGACCAGCAAGATCCCGTGGTGGATTCGGCGCGGGCCATTCTTGATGGGCATATTGTCTTGTCGCGTAAACTTGCAGAACAAGGGCATTATCCAGCGATTGATATAAATGCTTCAGTGAGTCGTTGTATGACGGCTTGCTCCCAGCCTGCCCATCTGACCTTGGCAAACGAGTTTCGCAAAACTTACTCGAACTACCTTCAGGTTAAAGACCTACTGCCACTCGGAGGTTACCAGCCGGGACAAGATCCTGAATTGGACCGCTCAGTAGCTCTGTATCCACAATTGACGGCATACCTCCAGCAAGCCGCTGATTGCTCTGTGGATTTTTCTCAAAGCCTGACAGAGCTAGCTCAGCTCTTTCAATCAAATTAGGAATTAACGTATGGAAGCGAAATTGCGTGCTGTGGAGAAATTTCAGAAAATTCAGAAAAAGCATCGAGATCTGATGTCGGTGCAGTTAGAATCGCTTCGTCAACAACATGCTTCAGCTCAACAGCGTTTGCAGCAACTGATGGATTTGAAGAGCCAGACGCAGCCTAGATCGAGCTATGTCACGTCCTCGCATCGAGAGGCGTTACTCAATCGTAGCCGTGTGGAACAGATGCTCCATAAACTGATTGTACATCAACAGCATGAACAGCAAGTGATGCAAGCAGAGTGCGCCTCGTTGCAAAAACAACTTGAAACTAAGCATCTCAGAGTCAAAGGTCTAGAAAAAACCCTCGAATGTTGGAAGGAAGCGCACAATTCTGATGTTCGACACAAGGAAGAGCTCGCGTTAGAAGAGATTATCAATAGCCGATTCGCACAAAAAGCTCAATAATTCGTCACCCGCAAGGCTTTGCGTCCCCTTAAACTGCATCAAGCCTAATTTAGCTAAGAATAAGAGAAAGGTTGGTATGCTTAAGTTAAGAGATGCAAATGTCCTTATAATCAAAGAATTTCCTAACAAAAACATTAGCATATCTAGCCTGATGCTTTCTTTGGGAATCAAGCAACATAAGATAATCCATCTCAATTCGCCTCATGAAGCGCTCAATCGTACCTTCCATGGCCGGTTTGATATTCTGATCTGCGATCAGAGCTTTCGCAAAAACACCGTCAAGTCACAGGACTTGATTCTCGAGCTGAGAAAGTCGCAGACCATTGATGAACGTTCGACCATCATTATGGATTGCGCGGATAGTAGTACTCGTGATAGCTCTTATTATTTGGGTGATGTTCACCTTAAACCGGAAGACAATCAACGCGATGTCAGCGTTCTGATCCGTAAGGTGTTTGAAAAGAAGAACAAAGTCTGGCCATTGCTTCAGCGTAACGATATCGAGTGTGCTGACGAAATGGAGAAGCGCTACCAATTCTTTGAGCAGCATTACTTCGAGTATCAGTATGATTTCAAACTTAATCGTGCCCACTACCATCTCGTTAAACGTGAGCTTAAGCAAGCGACAGAGCTCTATGGTGCTTTGATAAAAGAAGCGGGTAAGCGCGATTACTCGCTGGAAATCAGCCTGTTCCTCAATGCACTGGTATTAAATGCCCAATCTGAGGATGCTCTTGAGCTGTATAACAAGTTCCATTCTGCTAAGTTCCAACTCGGTCAGCCGTTTGATGAGATAGGCTCGTTGCTGATGTTGCAAAATGGCAGTGTACAGCAGGCTTATCGTCTGCTGACTCGCTCAGGTTCACGTTGGGGACTCAGTTTAACTCAACATACATCCTTGGCGCTGATGAGTATTGCAGCGGGCCGATATGATGATGCTCTGGTGCACTTTTCCTCTGGACTTAATGCGGCCAAACTGATCAATCGAGATGTGGCTCAGCACACGCTAAACTATCTCTTTGCTTTATTAATGTTATGGATGCGAAGCGAAGAGGGCAGTGGCTTGTATGAGAAGAAATTTCATCAGGTTGTTAAAGAAATGTCTCGTCATAAGCTTACAGATAGTGAAAGTCAGCATCTGGCGATAATTCAGCTTCATTCTGAATTCCTCACTGGTGTACGCCAAAGTGCCGAGTCTGTGCTGGATAGCTTTACCCGTAAGCTTGACAAGGTGAGCTGTGTGGCAAAAATCCACGCCCTATATCTTTCAACGGGCTTGTCCAGCAAAGACAATCTTACCCTCATTTTTGACCACCTTCTCCATCATGACAGTGTGTTTATGTTTGAACCACTTCCTCCTATCTGTGCTGTGTTGGTTAAACGTATCGACTTTAAACAATTTGCCAGTGACATGAAGCGTTTTAGTCGCGAGAAAGTCGCTGAGTAGTTGAGACTCTATTTTTAGTACCACAATAGGCAAAGCGACCAGTTTTACTCGCGAATTAAATTCAATTTTTATCTCTGGGATAAGGTTTCCGAATTGGAAACCTGCCTCTTTTCGCGTCGTCGTGCCCTGATAGAATTCCTCTCACTTTAATGATTGTAAGAGTGTGTCATTGAACAAGTATGGAATCTAATCACTTAACCGTTATGGTCACAGGCATTGAAGGAACGCGCTTTTTTAATCTTTCGTTCCGGGCCATTAAAGGGATTAAGTACTCACTCCTTTTTATTGCAGTGGTGTTCTGTACCCTGCTTGGACTTTTGTCGATTTTAGCAGGTGATGCCTCTGACTCTGAGCGAGAAAAAAGTGAGTTACTGAGCAAAGCCTCTTCTCTCGAACAAGAGCTCATACGCTCACATGAATTTCAGAGTGATTTGGAAAGCCACCTGACAAGAAAGAAGCAAGACCTTGCTTATGTGACGGACAAACTGCGCGATATTGAGTCTGCGCTAGCGCTTTCTAACGAATCGTTAGATCTAAGGGAACGAGTAGACAGTGCTGGGCTCAGTGCCGCTGTTCGTCATCAAATGATGCAACTGATACCCAATGGACGGCCAGTCAAGGCTGGTTACCTTTCTTCCCATTATGGCCGTCGAGTGCATCCTGTTACCAAAGTAAAAACCATGCATCATGGTATTGATTATGCGGTGAATGCTGGCACACCTATTTACGCTCCAGCCGATGGCATTATTGAAGTGGCGAGAAAGAGCAATAAGGGATCTGGCAATTTCATCAAGCTGGCGCATTCCTTCGGATTTACTTCTTCTTACTCTCACCTGAGTGCATTCAAGGTGAAGCGTGGAGATTACGTTAAAAAAGGTGATTTGATAGGCCTATCGGGGAACTCCGGATTGTCGACTGGATATCACCTGCATTATGAGGTTCGTTTGGTGGGGCGCTCTCTGGATCCACTGCCTTTCACCAAATGGGAAATGAATAACTTTGACTCGATTTTCGAATCGAATAAGGACGTAAAATGGGATTACTTGGTAAACAGAATCGAGAATCAAATAGCCACTGCTCTCAAACTGTCATCGCGGAAGGAGGCTACATTGAGGGACAGCTCAAGCTTACTTGTAACATCCAGATAGATGGTCAAATAAAGGGCAGTATTGAAACCGATCGAAGTGTCACTATAAGCGCTACGGGCTCTGTCGATGGGTCGATTCGTGCAGAACGCCTGATTATCAATGGCCGCTTTCTGGGCAAGGTTTACACCAAAAGTTTGGAGATTCTCGAACACGGCTACCTTGAAGGAGAGGTGTCTGCGACAGAGTTTACGATTCAGAAAGGTGGCGTCTTTCTAGGCAATTCAAAAAATGTTTCCACAGAAGAAGTGGTCAACTTAGATGCGGCGAAAAAGACTTCAAAGCCAAAAGCAAAAACCGAACAAGGTAAAGTCGAGCAGTGTGCTTGAGTGTTGAGTTCGAGGATGTCTCCCGAATTGAGGGAGATATTAAACACCGCCCGCATCCCACCTTAGGGCGTTATCTCGCCAACCTACTAGCATCATGACATCTCATTCACTGGTTAAATGTGCTAGGGCAGGCTGACTTTTTGCTCTCTTTCGTCGAGTGATCAATAAGGACGGAAGTCGCCATTTTAACACCTGATTACGTTAGTGGCTCCCGACAAACTGCCGGACAATACTCTCCATTTGTCGGGAGTATGTATGTTACTGTCAAAGGGCATGGGGCGAAGCGAAGCACTCAAAGCCATGCTGTACAGTGAGCGTCGTCAGGTCACTCTTTCATTAGGCAGCGCGGTCATGTGCAGTCTAATAGAAGTCGTACCTTGGTTATGTTTGCTTCTCTCTCTCGAAGCCATGGCTTCTGGAGAGTCACCAATTGGGTACCTGTTGGTATTCGTTAGCGCATTGTTTGCGCGCTATGGATTGTACGCTTTTGCGGTTTGGCTGGCGCATTTAGCCGCGTATCAGATTATCCAGAAGACGCGCCAACACATTGTTCGTGCTTTGGCATCCATGAAAATCGAACAGCTCCGAAGCTTGAAGCGAGGAGACATAGAAAAACGACTCTCGGATGACTGTCAGAGTCTTGAGCCACTCATTGCCCATCATGGTACGGATGTGATCAACGGTCTTATGATGCCCGTACTGCTCACCATACTGATGGGTTACATAGACTGGCGTCTGGCGTTGATCGCACTTCTGCCTTTGCCTGTGGCACTGGTTGTTCAGATTATGTTGATGAGTGGCTTCCGTCATCGGCAAGAAAAGTACATGCAGATCGTTGCCGATATGCACCAAGCGCAGATGGAATTTTTGCGTAGCATTGGTGTCATGAAACTGTTCTCCGTCGATGTAGATTCTTACTTGACGCTTAGCCGCACAATTCGTTCCCATAATAAAATCGTAACTGGCTATACTCGCGTCATGGTTGGCGCTTGGGTGACGTTTGTTACACTGGCTCAGACATCACTCATGTTGGTTGTGCCTGCTGCCATCGCATTGGTTCAAATGGGACAGTTGTCGCATGCAGAGCTGGTAATGGTGGTTTGTATCAGTGCGGGTATTTTAAAACCTTGGCTCGATCTGACTCAGGTTTTTTCTCAGATACAGCAATCATTTGTCGCCGTCGATCGCCTCCTTCCTTTCTTTCACTCTCGTCAGTCTGTGGTACCAAGTTATGTGGCCCCGCTAGCCACTCTTTCCTGCACTCAGTTGACGCTTTCTCGCGCAAACAATCCGCTATTGAGTGAGATAAATGTCGAATTTTATCCCGGGGAACGGGTGACGATCGAAGGGGAATCGGGCGCGGGGAAAAGCTCTTGGTTAATGACCTTGACTGGAGCTCTGACAGCGGACAAGGGTGATTGGTGTGTCAATGGTATGCCGATGAAGGGTTGGGATGATGTAACACGCAGCCGTTATGTGACGAGTGTCGATCAACAGGTGGCGTTCTTCTCCGGTTCATTGCGTGACAATCTGTCATTGACTAGCGAGGCATTGCATGATGATGAGCTTTGGTCACTGTTGTCGCTAATGAAACTGAAAACCTTGGTGATGAAATTGCCCCACGGTCTGGACTCCTCTATTGGCGAAGCTCAGCGTTTATTCAGTGGTGGAGAAATGCAACGTCTGGCAATCGTAAGGGCGGCGTTGGCTAAAACGCCAGTGTTGATTCTTGATGAGGCGACAGCGCATCTTGATCAAATTTCTGAGCAAATGGTGCTAGAAGGACTTCGTGACTATCACCCTGAACAGATTCAGTTGATTATCAGTCATCGAGCGGATCGAGTTAAGCAAGTGAATCGTCGCTTCCGAGTGGAGGAGGGTAAAGTGCAGGAGAGTGGTGATGACTAGTATTCAGATCTTGATACGCCATAGTGGTATCAGTGCTCGGCAGTTCTGGAAAGGACTTGCTGGAAAGCTGGTGGTGGAAGCCTTGCCTCTATTGGTGTTTGGTGCGCTTTTTGTTTGGCTTTTGAGCCCAGAATCAGTGTCTTGGCTGACGGTAGGATCGCTCTCATTGATGGTGGTGGTGAGCCAATGGTGGTTTGGCCAGAGTGCCAAGCAGACATTTCTCGGTGCATATAGCATTACTCATGGACTGAGAAGCCAGCTGTTGACGGATATTCGAAGACAACCTCTTGCTGCACTAAAAGGCAAGCGTCTCGGCGAAAAAATGAAACTTCTGACTGCAGATTTGAAGCAGTTTGAAGATATATTCAGTCATCTATTAGCGGATTTCATTTCAGCGTGGGTTGTGCCATTTGCCATGCTATTGGTGATTGGCTTGGTTGACCCTGTTTTAGGGGCTGTTACTTTGGGGATATTCGTGTTGGCTCTGGGGGTGTTAATGCTCGCGGAGAGCACATTCAGTCAGCGAGCACAGCATCATCACAGTATGAATAGTGAGGTCTCCAGCCGACTGTTAGAATATGTTGACTGTCTGCCTATGCTACGTGGCTTTGCCCAAAGTGAACGTCTGGCGGCCCCTTTGTGTGACAAAATAGAGCAACAACGAGCCGCTGGCCTTGGTCTGGAATGGGCTGGTGGAATGGGTGTTCTTATCGCTACATTGATCACTGAGCTTGCACTGGTGCTAAACCTTGGCCTCGCAAGTCTGTTTTTGCAATCTGATCAGCTGACATGGCCAGAATGTTTAGTGGTGATTGTGGCAAGCGTGGTTTGTATCCGTCCTTTAACCCGAATGACGGTTTATGCCGCGTTATTGCGATATATGCTCAATGCCGCCGACCGTTTGCAGGCGCTCGCTCAATTGCCTCAACAAGCAGCGAAAGGGGAAGCTCCTGCTGGGCACGATATCGTCATTGATGACCTATATCTTACTATTGATGAGCAAAAGATACTGAGTGGCGTCAACCTTACCATCCCCAAAGGGCATCGTATCGCTTTTGTGGGACCAAGTGGAGCGGGAAAATCCAGTCTTCTGGATGCCATTGCTGCTTTCCATATTCCCTCTTCGGGTTCTATAAATATTGGCGGACGCAGCATTGATGAGATCGGAACGCAACACTGGTATAAACTGATTTCCTATGTCACACAAGATGTTCAACTGCTCGGTGGCAGTTTACGAGACAACTTGTTACTTGCGAAACCAGAAGCAAGCAGTGAAGAGTTGCAACAAGCGATTGAGGCCGTCGGTTTGTCTGCCTTAGTGGCGGGTTTACCAAAAGGTCTGGATAGTCATATTGGTGAAAACGGTAACCAGTTATCCGGAGGTGAGCGCCAGAGAGTATCCATTGCTCGTGCCTTGCTGCATGATGCGCCGATTCTCCTCTTGGATGAGATTACTTCGGCGCTGGATGAAGCCACGCAAAATGAAGTATTGGCGTCGATTGCTAGATTGTCTGAAGGGAAGACCGTGATTACTATCGCCCACCGCTTAGACACCGTTCAACATGCCGATACTATTTACTACTTAGAGGATGGCAAAATTGTTGATTCCGGAGCCCATGATACCTTGATGGCTGAAGGAGGGGGCTATCAGCAATTGTGGCTTGCTGGCCAAGTTGCCTAGAAATCCCAGACAGCAAAGTAAAAGCCTCGCTATGAAGCGAGGCTTTGTTTAGGGTTTTAGCCTAGATGCCAAGGAGTGCCTGATGGCCCGACTATGGCTTTTTTATCCACTTTGCCAACCGCTGTTTTGGGCAATGTCGACACCCATAGCAATTCATCGGGCATCTTGAATGTTGCTAGGTTCTGTTCGAGTAGGAATCGTCTTAAGTCTTGCAGTGTCAGTGATGTATCGCGTCCAATCGCTGCAACTCCTATCCGTTCACCTAAGTGCGGATCAGGGACTGCCACCACCGCAACCTGAGCTATATCGGGGTGAGCCAGTAATTGTTCTTCTATTTCATCCGCAGCAATGCACTCTCCCGCTCGATTGACGACATCTTTGATACGGCCTGTGACAGAGAGGTATTGCTGGTCATTCATGCGTACTTTATCCCCGCTACAATAGAAACCATCTTCTGTAAATGAGCGAGCGTTGTGTTCAGCCGCACGATAGTAGCCACGGAGCGTATAGGGGCCTCGGGTTAACAACTCGCCTTCTTCTCCCAATTCAACGTCCTTGCCATCGGAGTCGACAATACGTACTTCGTCCCACTCGCTCACAGGCTTGCCTTGCATTGAAGCAACGACCTCGGGAGTGTCGTTTAGCCGGGTGCAGGCAATCAGGCCCTCTGCCATACCAAACACTTGCTGTAAGACCCCCGGAAATACGTGTTGCATTGCTATCGCGTCGCTGTACGCCAATTTAGAACCACCGACTTGGATACGCTTAAGGCTGGTCAAATTCGCCTCTTCCCACTGAACTGCTTCGGTCCATAGTTGTGCCAGAGCAGGCACCAGTGCGGTTGCTGTCACACTGTACTGTTCAATAAGTTCAAAGCAATGGTCAGGGCTTGCTAACTGAGTAAAAATAACTTCACCACCCACCGATAAGGTGCCTAAAAATCCTGGGCAACCTAACGTAAAGTTGTGAGCGGCTGGAAGCACGGCTAGGTAAACCTCTGTTTCTACCACTTCACTCGCACGGCAACAGCAGCGAATATTATACAGGTAGTCGTTATGCGTTCTGGGAATCAACTTGGGCAGCCCTGTCGTACCCCCAGAGACCAAAAATAATGCGGTTTCTGCTGGGTCAACGTCGGCAGGGGCAAAGCCATTCGCCTCGGAATAAGGTAAAGCACACGTTGGCGTGCATTGATCGATCAGGTAGAGTTTTAGATCGCCCTGTTTCTTGAGGTTGTTGACTATTTTCTCACCAATCTTCCCTTCTCCAATATAGCCCTGCGCATTGCAAGTACGCATAAAGTGCTCTATCTCTGCTAGGCCGTGTGCAGGCAACGCCATCACAGGAATGAGCCCCGCACGCAGGAATCCGAACAGTGTAGCAGCGAACTCACAGCGATTGCTCAGTTGCATAACTACACGGTCGCCCGCTGCCCAGCCCTGAGAAATTAGCCCTTGAGCGATTTGATCCGCTTCATTGATTAACTCTCGGTATGTCATTGATTTACTGTCATCTCTGATGGCTATTTGGTCGAGTGTATTGGCAGAGTGAGACCACAGTAATTGCCACAAGGGGACTTGTTCCCATAGGCCTGCTTGTTGGTACGTTTGTTGTTTTTCAGTGGAATGCGGGATAACCGGTTCCATCGCCTTGCGAGAGGTCATATTTTCACTTCTTCCTTGTGCTGAGTTGTTGAAGAAGGTTGGTCTTCTGCTGGTGCTTCAAAGACGAGATGATCAAGGACACAAGCCATTTTTTCGCATGTTTCTTCCCATTCTCTTGCCGGTGTGGACAGGCTGATGACACCGGCTCCGGCCTGCAGCATGGAGACAGAGTGACGTTTATAGGCGGCACGCAATACCAATGCGGCATCAAAGAAACCGTTTTGATCGGCAATCAAGACACTGCCACTGTATAAACCGCGTGAAGTGGGTTCAAAGCGTGCGATGGCGTCAATGGCCTCTCGTTTTGGGATTCCCGACGCTGTGATCGCTGGAAACAAGACTTTAAATGCATGCCATGCAGATTTTCCTTGTGTCAGCTGTCCTGTCACTCGTGAAGCAAGGTGCTGAACGGTACCTCGTTCAGAGACATCCATAAATTCAGCCACGTTAACGGTACTTCGGTCGCAAACTTGTTCAAGTTCTTCTACGGCCAGTTTGACTGATGTCGCGTGTTCTGCAATTTCTTTTGGATCTGTTGTTAGCTCTCGTTTCAGTCTTTGGGCTTCTTCGGGATCGGCAGGGAGGAAGCGAGTACCTGCCAAAGGTTGCGTGCTTAGATGGCCTAGATGATCGACCTCCAGTACGGTTTCAGGCGAAAATCCAAAGGCTTCAAGCTCGCCTAGTTTGAGCATGAAAGAACGGGCTGGCGTGTTATTGCGACGTCCAGATACAAAACTGCGACGGATATCGATCGCAGCAGGCAAAGTAGCTGAGCGCGATAAAATGACTTTTTTGTAATCGTCTGCAACGATTTCTCGCACCGCTGAAGCAACGATAGTTTGATAGTCATGTTGAATTTTATGATGGTCTAGGATGTCGTCTTGTGTCAGCGGTGCCATCGGTTCTGGCTGAACTAACGATGATGCTCTGGCTATCGCCTGATGAATCTCTGGCAATACCGAGTCGTCGGTTGTGCGAACAGCGAGTTGATGGTTTGAAATTCGAATATCATGCTGAGCCACAAAGAGTTCTAGCAGAGTGCGATTTGTTTCTTTCTGCGCCAAATGATGGGCGAAGTGGCTGAACTCAAAATCGACTCGGCCAAATACGCGCCATCCCTCCCAAGGTAAAGTTTGGGTAGCTTGGTAGATGGTGTCACAGATCAGATCGTGTTCAGGCTGATGCACGTGACCAGAAAAGTCAGTGATTTTGCCTTGTGTATCGACGGTCAGCTCGGCCAGCTTATTGATACCGATTGACCACTCTTGGTTGTGTTCGTACACCACATAATCATCGCAAAATTCAGCCATGCTGAGCTCGGTCGCTATGGCTAGAGGGTCACATTGGTGTGGGATGATGTGGTTGTGGTACTGAGTAATAGATGGTTTAGCCATATTGAGGTTCTCCAAATTCGATATGAGATGCATGTGGGGCATCATGAGCGTGATTAATCACGCTCTGAATAAACTGTGTTGGTTGAGCGGTAATGTAAAAATGATCTCCTGAAAGGCCTGATACTGAAGTCATTTCTGGGCAAGAATGCCAATCTTGCCAAGCGATCACTTCGCTAGACCATGCCTCAGGGTCTTGCTCTCCGAACATTAAAGTGCAGGGAGTATGTGCCAATTTTGGGGCGGCCCCCTGAGTCGTTAGATAGTTTTCTGTGGCTGAAAAATCAGCCCTGAGCATAGGTAAAAAGAGTGCCAGCAGTTCAGGGTGCTGCTTAAGAACCGGACTGCCACTGCCAATTTCTATTAATTGTTCGACAAAGTCTTGGTCGTTAAGGTGGCTGAGCTTACGTCGGCTTTCTAGATGTGGCGCATGGCAGCCCGATAAAACTAGCTGTGAAACTGGTGTTGACGAGCCGTAGTAGTCTTCGAAATGTTTGCACACCTCAAAGGCCACCTGTGCCCCCATACTGTGTCCACAAAGGCGCAAGCGTGGCACTTGGTTTGGTGGCGCAGAAGCCATGCGTGCCATGAGTGCATCAAACACATCACAGGCGATCGCACCGATGCTAGAAAGCGCACGCTCCCTCATTCGTTGATCACGGCCGGGGTAGGTGGCAAGAAGAACCTGCGTATTGTTAGGTAGGTCGTTTTCCTTCAGGGAAGCCCAACTAGTGAAGGCGCTGTGACTGCCGCCAGCAAACGGGCAGATCACCCACAGTTCATCAACCACCTTTCCTCGCTGACATAACACCTTGAAAGTAGCTGTGGTCATGCTGCACCTCCCAATGGAAAGTGAACCATATCGGCGGGTTTGAGAGCGCATTCTTTTGCTGGTCCACATAGGGTTAAGATCTCTTCCCATAGACGAGCGACATTTCGCTGATGAGCAACACCCAGAGGGGCGATATCCTGCTCGCCGTCAATTAGACGAGCGAACATACTCAGTGTGTTGGCGACGCCTTTTGGCCCTAGGGTTTCAAATGTCTCGAGTCGTGAAGCGTTCTCTTGGTAGAGCACCTGAGTGACGGGAGCTTGAAGGTAGTCGCCCTCAGGAGTGCCTGCACGCTGATACAGACTGAGATGATCGCTTTGGTGGTTGTCGGCATGCAAAACGGGTGTCCAGGTGATCGGGCCGTAGCTGTCTGTCAATGAAAGGTAACCATTATCCCAACCAAGCATCATTCGGTGCATTGCCAGACTATGCATATCAGGGTCACTGGGGTCGAGATAGTTTTGCAACTGCAATAAATAATGACCGGATTGTGAACGCAGATTGATTACATCAAACTGAGGCTGCTTGTTCAGCAATTCAGGCGTTAACGGCTCGGCTTGTGTTCCAAAACTCTGCAGCAGCCAATCCAGTGTTGAGTACAAAAGTTGTCTGCTGGTGGTGATGTTACCGTAGCTTGGTTTTTGGCCTGTGCGTTGTACGATATGATTGGTGCTGGTTAGCCAAGCTTGTCCTGCGTCCGAGGCGGCATAGAAAGCGTTAACACAGTAATGGGCTTGATGCTGCGCAGCCTGACGTTGATGGCGTGTCATTTCATTGATCGACACTGGGTGTTCTTGGATGACATGTATTCCTCGTTCTAGCAACTCTTCGACGATAAGGTTGCCAGTGCCTCCTATAACAGAGGCTCGCACAACGACGCAGGCGATATCGATGTCTTGCGGCAAATCAGATACGTTCGTATACAAAGGCACGCCAAATGCTTTTGCAAGGTTCTTTGAACGTGGGCTGCCTGTTGAAAGCAGGCCAGCCAGTTGCAAATGTTCGGGTGGATCAATAAACGCATTGAGGTAAAGCTCCCCAAATTTGGCACCAACAATGATGATTTTTTTTGTTTTATTCATTTTCTAGGATTTCCATTGTGGAAGATTGCGAACCCTGAGTGCGCTTCAGAGTTCGATCAAGCAAAGATACGAGCGTGTTAGCCAATTCGCTGACGTTGGGCTCTTGCAGTAAGGTATAGTGATCGCCATCCAATTCATGTACGGTCAGATCACACACATCACCCCAACCATGATGTGGGCTTTGAGCAATGATGGGATCTTGGTAACTCATAAAATCGAGATGGTTATTCCGACCAGCTGCAATAAGTGCTGTGTTCACAGAGGTGAGCTCAGGTACGGTATATGACAACATGGCGGCCAGATTTCGGCGATACACATCAAGTAAGTGCTGTACGCTATCCTTGGTCACATCTTCGATTGCTGCGATATGCCCAAACGCTGATGAAAGGTGACCACAGAGTGAATCGTCAGTGCTCAGATCGGGCTCTTCTACCTGCATAAGCTGCGGGAAGCGGCCAATCACATCAGCATAAAAATGGCGGCGCACTTCTTGAGCAGACATGGTTTCTTTTTGAGGTATTGGTCTGTAACTGTCGATTAAGATGCAAGCGTCAACCTTCTTCTTGCTCTCGACCAACTGGTGGGCCATCTCATAAGCAACGATGCCACCAAATGACCAGCCCGCTAGACGATAGGGACCGTGTGGTTGAATTCTTTTTATTTGATTCAGATAGTGCTGTGCTAGCTGTGTTACGTCGAACTCATTTTGCTTGAACCCCGTGTCTGGGTAAGCCAATCCATACAAGGAAACATGATCTAATTGCTGGGCTAGAGGTTGATAGCTGAGTAAGTGCCCACCAATCGGATGCACGATAAACAGAGGCGGTTTGGCTTCTTTGGTCGGGTTAAGAAGTACAGGCTCGGAGCTCTCGTATGTTGTCCGACGATCGATCAGTGATGCCAACCGTTCGATAGTATCATGAGACTGAAGGTGACCTGCGGTAAGCTGGCTACCGAGCTGTGAGTTGATTCGACTGATTACCCTAACGGCAGCGAGTGAATTCCCCCCAAAGTCGAAGAAGCTTTGATTGGCTGGAATGGCAGCTTGCTGCAGGCAGTCACGCCATATCTGAGCAATCTGCTCTTCTGTCTCTGTCATTGGAGGTCGCGAATTTGCGTTGATCTCAACCACCGGAGTTGGCAGAGCCTTTCGATCTACTTTTCCATTAGATGTCAGAGGAATAGTGTCAAGCGAGACTATCTGAACTGGGCACATATAAGTAGGCAGATTGTTTCTTGCGTGATCGAGTAAATGTGTTGCGTCTTGAGGTTCTGGCTGTGTGCAGACCGTATAGGCAACCAATCTTGTTCCTACACCTTCGATCGCGATAGGCTGAACGATGATGTTTTGTAGCCGTTCTTTCAAACCCGCGTTCGGACACAGACGAAGCGTGCTCTCTACCTCTCCGAGCTCAATTCGATAGCCGTTGATTTTGACCTGATGATCATTACGGCCCAAGAATTCGATGTTGCCATCGTCTTGATAGCGACCCAGATCACCCGTTTTATACAATCTCTGGCCGGATTCTGGATGAGTGATGAACGCGGCCTGTGTTTTCGACTCATCCTGCCAATAACCAAGTGATAAACCCGAACCACCGATATAGAGTTCACCAGAAACCCAGTTTGGGCATGGTTGAAGTTGGCTGTCTAGAACGAAAAAGGCTTGGTTCGTAAGCGCCTTACCATAAGGGATACTTTTGCGTTCAGCATGACTCCCTTCAATGGGGTAAGCAATGGACCAAATGGCGGCTTCTGTGGCACCGCCCAGACTGAGTAATTTGGTGTTGGGAGCAATGACTTTCAGCTGTTCAGGGAGAGATACAGGAATCCAGTCGCCGCTCATCATTATATGACGCAACGACGGAAGCACTGAGGAGCGTGATGTCAATCCATCAGCCAAAAGTTGAGCAAACGCTGGAACACTATTCCAGATGGTGATCTGTGCTTTAATGGCGAGTTCGATCAGGGCATCAGGGTCTTTGGTTGGCGATGATTCAGGTATCACCAGACAAGCCCCGCAGTGTAAGGTTGAAAACACATCAAATACAGACAGGTCAAAATTGAGCGAAGAGATGGCCAGTACTCTGTCTTCGCAATCGAGAGAAAGGCGGCTTTCTACATCCAAAAGCGTATTGACGACAGCTTGATGATCCATCATCACGCCTTTGGGCTGCCCGGTAGAACCCGAGGTGAAGATCACATAGGCTAGATCCGATGGCCCCACCATCTTAGGTTGGAACTCGTTGTGCTGCGTATGGCTGACTGATGGAGTAAGGACACGATAAGTGTCTAAAGCGACTTTTAATCCCTTTTCAGCAACAACGGTTGTGACTTGACCCTGTTCAAGTAATGCATGAATCCTTGCTTCAGGGTAGGCGGCATCAATAGGTAAGTATGCTTTACCTGCCATTAAGATACCTATTGCTGCCACGGCCTGTTGCCAACTTTTGTTCATGACGATGGCAACTAAAGGAGCGTCATCGTCGTTGGCTGCAATCGAGGAAGCCAACCCAAGGGCCGCGTTCCAGATCTCCCGATAAGTCAGCAACGTTTCCCCTTGTTGAATCGCGATTCTTTCTGGGTATGCCTCATAGCCTTGTTTGATCATTTCCAGTAAGGATTGAGGTTTTGAAGCGCTTAGCTGTTCGGTGAGGCTAGCTTTAGAACTGTTTGACTGATGTCCCCATTGCGACTCAGATAGACTGACACAAAGGGGTTTATGCCAGTCACTGGTCGTCAGTGATTCTACAGCCTTGGTATAGGCATGGAACATAGCGTCGAAAACCCCCGGTTTGAGGTGGTCTTGCTGCACTGTCCATTTGATGTCTATGCCGCCGCATGCGGAGGAAATGAGCATCGCGTCTAGGTAAACGTGCGGTGTTTGTGCCCCAAAATCACGCAGTGTACCCAACGTAAGAGAGCTTTGCTGGCCAACAGACACGGTATCGTTAAACACAACGGGCATACCTGCGCTGAAGTTACGATTGAGCCTGTTCTTTTCGGTCAAAACGTCCTGTCCGTCAAATTCTGCATGGGCGAGGTCGTCTGACATTTGCTGTTGAACTTGCTGTATAAGAGCAAGCAAAGTGGGTTCTTTACTGATGTCTACTTCCAACATGGATGTCGTCGACAGGTTCCCCACTAAATTGGCTATATCAGGTTCGCTTGCTGGTCTATTACTGTGCAGTACATTGAGCGAAAAGTGGTGTGTATCACTCCAACGTCGTAAAACGAGACAGAAAGTCGCCAGCATTGCCATAGAAGGTAAAACATTGTGGCCAAGTGACTGACGTTGAAGCTGGTTCCAGTCCTTTTCAGACACGCGGTGTGTCAGCACGCATTGGTTCATACTCTCTGCTCTCGAATCCGCTAAGGGAAGTGCAGGAGCATCCGGTAGAGTTGGCAAGCGCTCTATCCAGTATTGTCGAGAGGCGTGTTGCGAACCATTTGCATGTCGTTCTGCTTTCTGATCCAGATATTGAGCAATCGTCATTGAAGGTTTATTCAGAGTCGCTGAAGAGTCGTTGTATAACTGTTGCCACTGCTGGAATAGCAGGTTGAGGCTTGTCCCATCGGCTACGACTAAATCAATCACCAGGTGAAGTAGGTGAGTGTCTTCATTTGTTTTGATAATAGTGAGGTTGAATAGAGGCCAGCGATCAGTCGGTATACCTTGTGCTGCAATGTGCTCTCGTGCTTCGGTCAAATATTGTGCTTTGTCCGATTCTGCATATTGTGTTAGGTCAACATAATCAGGCTCATAATGGGGTACTTCTTGAAGAGTGCAATAATGCCCTTCACGAATCTCTCCACGCAACTGATCATGATGATGTACCATTGTATTCCAGCTGTCGACAAGCCTTGCGCGATTCAGGTCCTTAATTTCTAGTTCAGCGTAAAAGTGTGCAATGCCCTGACCTAAAGAAAATAGGCTGCTCTCTCCCAGCCAATAGGCGTTTTGCAACGGAGTCAATGGGTAGTCTCTATTAGCTTTCTGTGCATTGACCGTTGCTTCAGCATCCGGCTTGAATAAATGCTTACAGAATTGAGCGAAAACTGGCTGCTCAAAGATATGTTGCAGAGTCACTGTTTTAAATCCTGCTTGCTGCAGTTGAACGATCAGCTTAGTCGCCATCAAACTGTCTCCACCACACTGGAAAAAGTCTGTCTCCGAAGTGATGTCTTGGCTAAGGAGTTCTTGCCAGATTTGCTGAACTTCATGTTCTTCTGAGCTGATTTCTAGCTCTTCATTACCCGCTTGTTGATCCAAGGTGCCGTTCAGCACTTGAACGAATTGTTCAAGTTTCGAATGTTCAAATATCTGCTGTAAGCTAGCGTGAGCAATCTCCTGTTTGTTGATTTCCACAATCATCTTAGTGGCCATTAAACTGTCGCCTCCGCACAGGAAGAAGTCTGTCTGCGGGGTCACTGACTGTCCGAGTAATAATGTCCAGATTTCAGCGATACGCGACATGAGTGCATCTTGGGTTGGTACGCTCTGAGACTCTACAATCACTTCTTGTGCTTTGTTTTTGTCTTTGGGTGAGTAAGCACAAGGTAATGCCTCCGGCGAGTCGTTCTGTGTGGCTCGGGCCAAGAATAAATGTTGGCGTAACACGGATTGCTCAGAATCTGGGAAACGTCGCTCAATCACCAAGCCCTGCTCGCCAAGTACTTGTTGCCAGTCATAGGCGCTGAGCATAGCGCTACCAGTATGTTGGCGGAAATCGCTAAAGGCATTGATCCCTTCGATAAAGCCAACCGTGGCCAGTTGCATCGGGCTGTATTGATCAGTGGCTTCGATTAGCAGCATATGCCCATTATTGGCGAGTGCGCCTTTAAGCTGTTTAAGCGTGGCAGGAAGGTCTGCTGCGTCATGAAGGACGTTGACTGCAATAATGACGTCATAGCCGCCCGTTACTCGCATTTCGGGTTCGAGAGCGAGGTTAATGTCTAACCATCCGAAATCAACTTGGTTGTACTGCGCTAGAGACTGCTTGGCTTCGTTCAAAAACGCTTGCGACACATCAGTGAAACGATAGTGCTCAATGTATCGAGCGGCTTGGCCAAGAACTGCAGTGGACGTTGCCGCCGTTCCTGCACCCACTTCTAGGACTTTTAGCGGTGTTCCCTTTTTCTCTCCCAGCGCTGAGATCAGATTGGCTGCGCTTTGGTTGAGTATCTTTAGAGAAGGGTTCGTTCTGTATAGAGCATCAGTGATCTGGTTGTCTTTGAATAAGATCTCCAGTGCGGATTTTTGGTCATTCAATAATTCTGGGTGTGCTTGTAGTGATTCGTCTAGATATTGAGATAGACGCTGACACCATTCGCTCTGTGGTAAGTCACAGTCTGGCGCAGTGGGTTCATGTCCTTGCCATTGATAGAGGCCATTGTCGAAGTGAAGTAAGCCTTCTCTTACAAGTTGATCCAGCCATAGTTGGACTAATTTGTGATGCTTTGGTGCGGTGCGCAGTACTTGTATGATCTGAGAGTAACTGAACAGTTGGTCACGTTGGTGAAAGATCTGATGTCGACGTAAGGTCGTTAACAGCCCGGTAAGTGCTTTGTGCTCTATGTATGACCAAGCATTAGTCACTTCACTTTCTATCGCAGAGCTAATCTCAGGGAGTCTTGTTTTGTATGGTGTTGACGCTGATTTCGACACTAGGGTTGTGCGTTCGAATTCTCTTGGTGCCTCTGCCATTTGACAAAGCCACTGACCGTATTGTGTGAACATGTCATCTAGTACATCCGGTGCGATCACGCCATTCATGCAGTACCAGTGATATTTCAGCTCGCCATCAACCTCCATGATTTGGTGGTCTAGCCAGACTTGTGGCGTTTGACTGAGTACATAAACGGGATCGCCGAGCAAGTGTGTCATTGCTTTTTCAATGTCCATACCGTCCATCGACATGCCTAGCATGCTGGTAAACACGACGGGTGTCATGGGGAGTGATGCTTCCTGTTCCGTCATCTGCTGTTCGGCTTTGCGGTATTTTGCTAGCTCTCGCATCACTTCAACCCCATTGACTTGACTATGACTTAGACGGGTCCAAAGCGTTTCCTGAGTACGAGACAATTGTTCTTTCAGGTTCAGATTTTGAGACCAATCAAAATCCATCAAAAGAACGGATGTGAAATCACCAATTAGATCTTGCACGTTCTGATCAAATGGCTGTCTGTTGAAGAAGGTCATATTCAGTGTAAAAGCACGGGATTCTGACCACTTAGCAAGTATGCGAGAGAATAACGTCAGCAAGCCTGCAGATGGCGTAATGCCAGCTTGTTGCCAGTGTGATTTCAGATTCGACCACTGGGATTTTGGTAAACTGCCTTTCCGAGTAACAAATTCTGGCTTGTACGAATTAGCCACATTACCCAGTGGTAGTTGAGGTGCTTTGGGGATTGATGGCAACAGGTCCAGCCAATAGTTCCAAGAAGTTTGCCAATCTGGTTGGTTCTTTAACGCCTGTTCATGGACCACATAGTCGCGGAATGAAAGTGATAGCGGTGGCAGATGTTCGCCATGGTAAGCACGACCTAGATCATCCATCATGATCTTAAAACTCTGAACATCAAACTGAAGCAAATCAAGATTCATATGAAGTCGGTATTGGTGCTCAGAGAGGCTGCTGATACGTACATCAAATAAAGGCCACTGAGTGGCTGGACGGACTTGCTGACTCATTGTCTGACGCGCTTCTGCCAGTGCTTGTGTTTTGGCGTTGTTATCTAAACGGGATAGGTCCTGAGTCGAAAACGTGTAATTTGGAACCTCTTCTAAGATAACTTGCTCACCAGTGGGTAAGACGGACATTCTCAACATGTCATGACGCTGTATCAGTGCATTCCATGCCGCTTCTAGCCGCTGAATATCAAACTGAGAGTGTGATAGATCCCATTCAAACACGACGTTACATGCTATGCCTCCGTAAGGCACCCAAGATTCACGCCCTACCCAATAGGCGTGCTGAATCGGTGTCAGTGGGAATGGCAGATGTCGCTGATCCGGTTGGATAACAAAAGGCAGGGACGGCTGAGGCTCTGCATGATGGCTTTTACTATCGATTAATGCTTCAAGCCCATGAATGGTCATTGCCTGATACGCTTCTTCAGCGGTGAGTTTAACGTTAAATTGCTTTTGTATCGCAGCGTTGAGCTCAAGGAATTGCAACGAGTCCAGACCTAGCTGCATGAGGTCTTGTTGAGGTTCTAGTAGGTCATTTTCAGCCAAGCCTAGCTGGTATCGAATACGATCCTCAAGCCATGTGCTTGTCGCTAGCCCATCTACGACCAAAGAGGCACAATCGGCAGCGGCTCTCCCTGATGATTCCAAGGTAAAATGTTGGCTAAATTGAGGCGAGTTTGAACTTATATTCATGGCAAAGGCATGCTTGGTACCCATTAATAAGCTTTGACTTAGATGCCATAGGCCTTCGGCTGGTGTCAGTGTATGCATACCTTCCTCACCCAGCTTGGCAACTAGTGCTGCGTCGCGGGTCATGCCGACGTGATCCCATGCCCCCCAAGCCAGACTCATGACGCGACAGTGTCCATCGGCATGATGAGATTGAGCAAAACCGTCAATAAATGCATTAGCGACAGCATATAGCCCTTGTGTCGGTGCGCCGAGAGTTGCGACCGAAGAAAAGCCGATCAGGTAACCTGCCTGTCGAGCTTCTAACCACTGATAAAGTGTTGCGAAGGTCTCTGCTTTTACACGGATTACCTGTTCTGCCGTCAGCGAATCCCATTGGTCGATCAGACCATGATGAGGATTACCAGCGGCATGAATGGCACCTGCGACAGGCTGATTATCTGCGAGTTGGTTGAGCAGCTTAGTCAGTGCACCTTTCAAGGTTAAATCGACCAAATGTGTTTCAATTTGACAGCCGAACTTGGCCATCTGAGCACAAAACGCTGACCAGTCTGAGTGTTGGTGGTGGCCAATTGCTATGACGCGTTTGACACCGCAAGAGGCTAGCCAACGAATCACTAAGCGGCCAATTCCTCCCATTGCACCCGTCACAAGATGACTGCCCTCGGCATTGAACCAAGATGCTGGAATGGAGTTATCATTGGTCGGAGCATGCTCAAGTTGATAAGCCCAATATTGATCGTCTCGATAGGCTAGCTCGCTAGCCGATACAAACGGTGCATGCGCCAGTACTTGTGTAACTTCTTCCGCGTCGCTTTCTGATATATCTAGGACACAAAAGCGCTTGTTAGGATACTCTGTACGTGCGACGCGTATCAGAGACAACAGGGCCGTTGCGGTAGGCTCTGTGGTGTCATTAGGCGTCGCTTTCATCGCATCACAAGTCAGTATCCATAAGTTATCAGGACTATTGCTTAAACCTTGTGCGAGCAGTGTGGCCGTTTCTGATAAGGGAGTTGAAGGTAAAACCAGTATGCCTTGTTCGGCAGCCGTTCTGTGGACAGTACCTAGCTCATTAAATGCCGATGCCACCTGTTCAACGGTGATAGGATTCAGCGGTTGGTCTGCTTCAATAGGACGTACTTGCCAGTGATAGCGATTGTGCGGTGAAGGGAGTAGCTCCGCTGGGTCATCTTTTTTTGTCGCCTGAGGTTCAATTCGAGCAAGCCACTCCCAGTGTCCTTGAGGGGCCTGTGCTCGCAAGTGATAAATATCTTGTCCCCACATTTTACTGAGTCGATTGATGGCAACTCTTGACACATTGCTGAGTCCAATTTTAGCCGACACCGATAGATCGACATCTTTGCAACCGCAGGGTAGAAACGTTGAGCATTGGTGCTTAATGGCTGTGCGTAAATCACCATGCTCCGCCAATGGCGACCAGTCTTGATAGGTGAGGCTTGAGAGCGTGTTTTGCCATACTAGGTCGGCATCATGGCTTGGGCTGACTGGTATTGCACTATCGCCATCCAGTAATGGCGCTAGGTGCTTGCTTAGGTTTTCGGCATGTTCGAGTTGGCGCATTAACTCTGGCAGGGACTGCCCTAAAGCTAGTAACTGTGTGCAGGTACGCTGGACACTGGCCAAGTGATGGCCCTCTGTTTCAGAGCGCCAATGCTGAGCGATGATGTCGGCGTTTGGCAGTCCTGATTCAGACGACACCCACTGTTTGCCTTGCTTGTGGTAATACCCCTGTGATAGCAAGAGATCTAACAGCGCCTTGATATGATCTCGATGGCGAGGGAGTATTCTTCCCCCTCGGATAATGTCGATCAGGCTGAATGACTTACGAGATGTACAAGTTCTCAGGAAGTCGTTTATGACTGCGCAACGCAGTGTTAACGGTTCCAGAGGGTATGTTGCTACGGGTTCTGGAGTGATTAGCGGCTGCGGTTTTTTATCTTGGCGAGAATCAACCCAATATTGTTGTTCGTCAAAGGCATATAGTGGTAATTCACATCGTCTTCCGGCAATGTCGAGCATCTCTTTCCACGGTGCATCAATGCCGAGTATAAACAGTTCACTTAACACATTCTCATCTGCAGCGTGAAGCCAGCATGACTTTAAACTCCAGCTTTCACGGCGACCGATGGACGTAAGGTGAGGTTTAGGACCGATTTCCATAAAGGTATGACAATCTAACGCAAGTGCTTGTTCGATCGCCGGTTGAAACTGGACGGTCTCTCGAACATGGCGTGTCCAATAGTCAGCATTAAGCTCGCTCAATGAACGGATGACTTGGCCTGTTACGCTTGAAATCAGCGTGATCTCACCTTGAGTCGGAGTCAGGTGTTGAGTGAAGTTGGCGTAAGATGACAACATCGAATCGAGATGCCTTGAATGTGCAGCGCAAGGAACATCCAATTGATGGTAAGTAATGTCGGCAGCCTCGAGTTCTTTGCTCGCCTGTTCGACCTTCTCGATATCTCCAGAGAACACCCAATGCGCAGCGCCGTTATGAGCCGCTTGATCCAGCTCTGCTAGTGATGAAATGGTGTTCAGTTGCTCCAATGGCGCGAAAGCCGCTAGCATGGCGCCATGTTGGTTTTGAGTACATTGCTGCATTCGCTGACCACGCTCGATCACCAGTTCGATCGCTTGCTGGTGACTCAGATAGCCAGCAATGACACACGCTGAAATCTCACCGACTGAGTGGCCTAAAACAACGTCTGGAGTCATTCCCTTCGACGTCCAATGCGCCGCCAAAGCGAGCTCAAAGGCGACAATGGCAACTTGAGCGCCATCGGTGCGTGAAAGCCACTTTCTTTCTGAGCCAAACATGATCTCAGTTAGCGGTACTTCAAGCTTGCCTTTTGTATAGGACTGGCTGAGATCGATACTGTGTCGGAAAGCCTCACTGGTTTGGTACCAAGTTTCACCCATTCCTTCAAACTGGCTACCTTGTCCGGTAAATGTCCATGCCAGCTTGGTGCGCGATTGGACATGGCCTATACGAATCTGATCGGAAGCCTCCCCCGATTCTGCAAATGCACGCAGTGCTGGTTTAGCTTGATTAGCATTTAAAACGGCCAATCGATACGGTAAGTCTAATGAACGAGTGCTCAAGGCCGAGTAAGCAATGTCGGCACAATTAGGGTGTTGCTCCAAATGCTCAGAGTAACGACGAGCGATGTCACCAAGAGATTTAGGAGAATTGGCCGACAGGAACAAAGGAATATCTTTGTCTTCTGCTCTGGTTGGCTGAGAAGTTTGGTTTGGCTGTGACGAAGATTGCACCAACATATGGCAGTTAGTGCCTCCAATGCCAAAAGAGGAGACTGCGGCGGTGCGCACTGGACTTTGCCAGTCCAGTGTTTGTGTTGCTAAGTCAAAGCTGGAACCAACTAAGCCAAGTTCAGGGTTGGCTTGAGCAATATTCAGTGACATCGGGATCTTTTTTCGTGATACCGACAATACCGTTTTAATGAGTGAAGCAATACCTGCTGCGGTATCTAGATGTCCCAGCCCGCTTTTTACTGAGCCCAAGTGACATACTGGTGCTCCAGAGCTACGTGAGTAAGCATTCTTTATGGCAGTGACTTCGATAGGATCGCCGAGTTTTGTGCCTGTTCCGTGAGTCTCGATCATCTCCACTTCATCAGGTTGAACATCTGCGAGGTGGAGTGCCTCTGCCAGAACCTGAGATTGGCCATTCACTGAAGGAGCGGTGAAGCCAACTTTATCCTGCCCATCATTATTGATGGCGCTACCACGCAGTACCGCGAGGACAGTATCTCCAGCTTCGATAGCGTCATCTAGGCGCTTCAACACAACACTGCCAACGCCGTGACCACCAAAAGTACCGTTGGCCTGCTGATCAAAAGGACGGCATAAGCCATCAGGTGAGAAAATCATACCCGGCTGATATTCATAACCTGAAATTTGCGGGAACGACACCGCTACGCCACCAGCGATAGCCATATCACACTCACCAGACCTGAGACTTTCACAAGCAAGGTGCGCAGCAACCAACGAGCTGGAACAGGCGGTTTGAACAGTAAAAGCGGGACCTGTGAAATTGAATTTATGGGCAACTCGGGTTGCGAGATAATCTTTGTCGTTGCCCAGTAAAGCTTGCAATCCTTTTACTTGACCTACCTGGGTGACATCGAATGCTTCAAAAGAAGGGTAGGTACTGGTTCTTATCGAGCCGAAGACCCCTGTTCTGGATGGCGCTTGCGTTGGGGCATAACCTGCGTGTTCTAGCGCATGCCATACATTTTGCAAGAAGAGGCGTTGCTGTGGGTCAATAGAGGTTGCCTCTGCAGGCGAATAGCCGAAAAGCGCGGCATCGAAGTACTCGGGTTTATCAATAACGGCACCGCTTGGAACAAAGTGCTCCCTATTGCAAACCTCAGCATTGACCCCTGCTGCTTGCAACTCTTGAATACTGAAGAAAGATTGACCTGAAATGCCATTGGTCAGATTGTGCCAAAAAGCGTCTATGTTTGGAGCTTTAGGGAACCGACACGCCATTCCGATGACCGCGATTGGGTCACAATTGTCATATAAGTGGTTGTTGTCCATGGTTATTCTCTCATTTCGAGGTGAGAGCTCAATAGCACTCACCTCGAGCTAGTCTTTAGTTAACGCGTTGTCGGCGTGTGAGTTTGCGTTGAGTCTGTCTCTGCTGACGTTGGGTGCGTGCAGAGTGAGGTTCAGAACCCTTTGTTGATACCTCATACGCGCCAGCAAGTAAGGCTGGTGAAGGATAAGTAAACAGGTCTGTAACCGAGATCGTATCGCCTTGCTGGGTGAGTAACCCATGCAGTTGGACTAACTGCAATGAACTTGCCCCGGCATCGAAAAAGTTGTCGTTTTCACCAATCGGTGTCGAGACAATTTGACCAAAGGCTGCCTGAATCCGTTGCACATTTTCTGGTTTGCCTCGGTTACTCTTAGATTGAGAGACCAACGGTTGACCTGTAGCATGGGGGATCGGAGAAGTGACCGACTCCGAATGTTCAGGCAGCAGAGTGTCCAAAGATTGGGACCAGCTCTGAGGTTGATTAGCCAGTGTTTTTAACAATGCGACATAGTGTCCAAACATCTGATCTAGCAGTGGTTGAGGTAATAGTGCTTCAACCGCGTCCCAGTTTAGACACAACATTCCTTCGGACTCATAGACTTGATGGTCAAGCCAGACTTGAGGTGTCTGAGAGATACCCCAGACAGGTTTTAGCCAGCCTTTATCCGACAAAAAGTCGCCATCGGAAGTCCCCAGCGCACTAGTGAACACGACTGGCATGCTTGCACTGGATAAGTGCTGTTGACGAGCGAGCTCTCGCATTACCCAAACGGCGGAGACATTGCTGTGTTTTAAATCTTGAGCCAGTTGTTGTTGCAGACGTTTGATACTACTGAGCCAATTAGACTCCTGATGCCAAGCCAATAGGAGCAATGTAGTGAAATCACCCATCACCTGATTAATCTGTGGGTGTACATCAGGGCGATCAAACAGAGTCAGGTTTAGGGTTAGCGATGACTGGCGTCCCCATGCTGCTAACGTTGCAGCGTATGCACCCATTAAAATAACGGATGGTGTTACCTGATGCCGGCTTGCTTGTGTTTTGAGAGCTTGCCATTCATGTGGCGATAAAGTTCCAGCTGCTCGTATAAACTTCGGGCGATTCAAAGTTGCAGGGTCGGCTTGCAATGGAAGTGTTGCTGCCGGCGGAAGATTAGTCAGTTGCTGCTGCCAATAGGTCTTGGCATGCTCTTCTGCTTGAGGCGAGCGGTGATTGCTCTGCCACTGAAGCACATCTCGGAATGTCAGTTCGATCGCCGGAAGCTGAATGCTTGGGTTCAGATACAAAGTTTCGAGCTCTGAGAAGAAAATCTGCATGCTCAGCCCGTCCAACATCATGTTGTCTAATCCGATACAGAGTCGAGCATCGGAGTGTTCTGGCGATACAAGGGCTTCCACTGTGAACAGTGGCCACAATGCGGGGTCATTCACTCGGTGAGATAATTCAGTGCGAATTAGGTTGGCTTCATGACAGTCAATATCAGCGAAGGTATGGCATTGGATTGAGAAAGCAGGAACGTCACTTAAGACTTGCTGCTGATGATTGCGTACGACCGTTCTCAGTGCATCATGGCGGTTAATCAGTTGGTTAAATGCCTGATTAAACCTTAGTGCATCAAACTCAGACACACGAAATTCGACGAAGAACTGCGCGCTTGTATTCCCTAAAGCAAAACCAGATTGTCGGCCAATCCAATAGGCTTCTTGTACTTCGTTCATTGGGAATGGCCTGTAGCGATCTTCTGGGTTTGGTATCAGTTGGGCCGGCTGTTTCTGAGCTTCAGCGTGAGTCAATTTGGCGGCAAAGCTTTCTAACCTTGTGTGAGTGAAAAGATCAGTGAGATCGGCAATGTATCCGAGCTTTTGCAACGCGCCAATACAGCGGGTAGCCATCAGGCTGTCGCCACCGAGCAAGAAAAAGTCACTGTGGCGGTCAAAAGTCTGTTTGGGGAAAAGCGATTGCCAGACTTGAGCCAAAACGCGTTCGTTCTCAGTTTGCAGCGGTGATTCAAGTGGTTGCGCTTCGTCCATTGATGTATTGTTTTGCGCCAATCGCTTGCGATCCACCTTGCCATTTGGACTCAGTGGCATTGATGTCAGGAAATGGACGCGTTTGGGCAGCATATATTGAGGTAAAAGCTCTGCCAGTTTTGCTTTTAGAATTTCACTATCAGGAACTAGGACCTGAGATAAATTACGTAGGGCATAACCCATCAAAGGCCATTGATCTAGCTTATGCTCGAGACGCAGGGCAGCATCTTGGAACCAAGTGAGCAGTTCGCGCTGAGTGGGGAGTGTTGACAGGGCAGGGTCCATGACCAAAGCGCTGATAAGTGCACCTTCTCCTAGCGCGGAAGTTTCAAGTACCAGCATCAAGCCTTGTGGCGTCAGCAGTTTTTGAGCGTTGGTGAGCCCTGCTTGTGGCTCTTTGAGTCGGTGAAGAACGTTATTGAGCAGGACGATGTCTGATTGACCGAACAACTCCTGGTTGTCCTTGTTATCCCAATGATGCACGCTGGCATGAGAGAAGCGCGCCAATCTTGATTGGGCTGATTGAACGAGGGACAAAGACGTGTCCATTGCGTGATAGTGAAGGGTGTCAGGACCACACAGTTCCAATAGTGCGTGCGCGACTCGACCGCTTCTGGCTTCATACTCTGCGAGAACGACAGGGCGACCAAGTTGAGATGACAGATTAGATATGCATTGAGCAAGAGCACCAATTTGCGCCTGAAACGCAGGGCTTTGAGTCATTAACGCTTCAGGAGAGAGTATACTATCTAACAGGGCTGGCGCTGGCTTGCTTCCTGTGATGATGGCTTTCAGCAATTCGCTGTTGTGCGTAAACTCGGAAGGTGTTTCAAACCAGTTTGGACACTGACCGGTTGGGTTGTGCAATTGGTAATGGGTTTCTGACTGCGTTGCTAAACCTTGCTGGCAGAGTAACGCCCACCATTGCTTGAATAGTGGCTGGTAGCCTTCTGCTACTCCATAAGCATGACACCAAGACTCGAATGAGCGTGATGCTTCACTTGCAGGGATGCTGGTGCAAAGGTGATAGAGCAGAAAATGAGCGACTTCGTTTGCCCCAAGCTGGTTCGCCGGACGACTCGACGCAGGAAATAGATCGCTGTAGCTTTTGGGCAGTCTGTTGTCTGGGGCTGAACTAGCGCAAAGTTGATTACCTTCAGCGACAACAAACACTTCTAATTGACGATCTTTTCCCCCACAAGGGCTGAGGGCTAAACTCACACCGTGACGAACACCATCTATGCGATTAAGTGCGGCGTCAATATCACCTAACTCTATCCTATAGCCGCCGACTTTGACCTGAGTGTCCTGACGTCCTAAAAACTCAAGTGTGCCGTCAGGCCAGTAGCATCCCATGTCGCCGGTCCGATACCATCGCTGACGTTCACCACTGACTGAGTCATGAGTTTCAACAAATTGTGCTTCGGTACGTTCAGGATCGTTCCAGTAACCTTGCGCAACCCCCACGCCACCAATCCAGAGTTCACCCACTACCCAGTCAGGGCAATCACGACCTGCACGATCAACGACTCGATAGGCTTGATTACTTAAAGGGTAGCCATAGGGAATGGAACGCCACATTGGGTCAACCTTAGCGACCAAAAACTCATTTGACCAAATGGCTGCTTCCGTTGCGCCTCCCATGGCACTGAACGTCCCCTGCGGGCGAAACTTACGGTAGCGCTCAGGGAGAGACAAATCGATCCAATCCCCTGAGAGCATCACAGTTCTGAGATGAGATGGAGTCGTGAGGCCCATACCTTCACAGTAGGTCAAAAACATGTCAAACAGAGCGGGTACAGTATTCCAAAGCGTGACATGGTACTTAGCAGCTAGAGCTGCCCAAGCCATAGGATCTCGTCGTTGCGTTTCAAGTGGAACGACTAATGCACCACCCGCTGAAAGCACGCCAAATATGTCATAAACAGACAGATCAAAGTGCAGAGCAGATAATGCCAAGACGCGATCTTTTGTGCTAATTTGGTGCCGTTGGTTGATATCAATGCATGTGTTCAGAGCCGATTGATGAGAGATCACGACACCCTTAGGGATCCCCGTAGAGCCTGATGTATAGATGATGTACGCGGTGTCATCAGGTGTGCATTGATGAGGGGGAGATAGCAACGGAGACTCGATAGCGGTTTGCCACTCGATATGATCGGCATCTGTCCAATCGTAGCGTGAGAGTGTGTTCTGACAACGCAATACAAATCGGATGTTCGCGCTATCTAATATAGTTTGTCGGCGGCTCAAAGGCTGGTCGGGGGCAATAGGCACATAAATGCCTCCTGCGTAGAGTATGGCAAGTGCAGCAATGATTTGGCCAGGACCTTTCTCCATACTGATCGCGACACGTTCGTCTTTTTCTAAGCCTGCTTTGATTAATAGGTTGGCGAGGCATTGAGCACGAAATGTCAGTGCTTCAAAGCTAATCGTCTCCCCGTCGTGCACGACTGCAATCGCATTTGGGTGGCGCGAAGCAACATCAAAAATGCGTTGGTGAAGCAGCCCGTCAGGCAGTTGAGTCGGTAGAGGAGTACGAGCTTGCCTTTGTCGTTTCTGTTGCTGCGGTAAGAGATCAGGGAAAGGCTCTGACCAGTTTGTGTTTTTGGCAACCAGATGTTCGACAACCTGAACAAAAGCTGCAAATAGACTATCCATAAAGCCTGACGGAAACAGTGCGTCCACGCTATCCCATTGCAACATGATGCCGTCTTTGTGCTTAAAGGCGACAAAATCGAGCCAGACCTGAGGTGTTTGTGAGATGCCCCAACCAGGTTCGCCCAAAGGCGATGAGTCATCGTCACCGAACAGGGAGTGGTTCAGGTTACTGGTAAAGACGATAGGTGCGCCGTGCGGATGGGTTCCCTTTTTTTTCAGCTCTCGAAGAACCTCTACACCAGAATGATGCCTATGTTCATAGACTTCAGCGAAGCGTTGTTGATGTGTTTGAGCCAACTCGACAATGCTTTTCTCTTCGAGGCGCATATCCAACAAAAGAATGTTGGTGAAGTCGGCAAGTAAGTGCTGTACATCTTCGTTAAATGGGTAGCAATCAAACAAGGTTAGATTGAGTAGGAGATCGGTTTGACCGCTCCATCTAGAGAGAACGGCTGCATAAGCGGTTGCCAATACCATGGTTGGTGTGACTTGATGTGCCGAAGCATGTTTCTGAAATATCGCCCATTGCTCATGATTTAGAGTATGGCGACGACGATGAAACTGGGGCTTACCAATTTGATGCGGTTCATTTGTCAAAGGAAACTTTGGCGCTGCAGGTAGCGAGTCTATTTGCTCGGACCAGAATTGTTTGGCGGCTTGGCGCACAGTAGCCAATTCCGCTTTCTCCTGTGCCAGATAGCTGCAAAAATCATAGTGCTTTGAGCGAGGCGATAACGGCATGCCCTGTAATAGTTGTGACAGTTCATTAAAAAACAGGCTAAAGCTCGCGGCATCCATAACCAAGAGATCGATGCTGACATGCACTCTGAATTGGTCTTGAGGCAGTAAAGAACAGTGAAATTCTATCGTTTGGCCATTTTGTACGTCTAACGGACGGTGGCTAAGTTTCGCTCTCAAGTCGAGCAAGGCACTGTCTGCCTGCTCAGCAGGCATGTCTGTCAAATCATGACAAATGACCTTTATCGGACTCGTTGGTGCTTGCCAGCGTTGCATACCATCGCTTTGAAATGCGACGCTCAGCATCGGATGGCGTTTGACTAAAGTGTTTAGAGCGCGTTCTAAGAGAACAGTATCGAGCTGTCGTCCATTAAACTCTTGATAAAGGTGACAGCCGTTGCCTCCCAGCGGCTGATTCGGGTCGCGACCGACATAATACGCATGCTGCACTGGTGTCATCGGAAACGGCTGACCATCGAGCATACTAGGCAAACGGGCAGGCGAGACTTCTGATTGCGCCTGTTGGTGTTTTTTACCGCTTGCGTGTAAACGAAGTAGATCGCGCACATCACCTAGTGTTGGACTGGCATAGAGCTGCTTGAGGCTAACTTTACAGCCTGCCCGCCTAAACTGACTGACCATACGCATTAAAAACATTGAATCCACGCCTAGTGAGAACATGTTTTCTTCGTCATTGAGAGCAGCATGAGAGAGTGCATAAGTATCGCAGAGCGCCTGTTCAAACTGGGTAATTAGATCAGTGTTATTGGACATGTTGGCATCTTACTTTTATCAAATTTAGGTTGAGCCTCCCTAAGCCACATGCGTTCATGTGGCTGATGGGAGGGGTAAATTTGCCCACCATTAGTGGGCGTTATGGGATTAGGTAACTTGAGGTTGAGGTTGAGGTTGAGGTTGAGGTGATGACCTTGGTGTAGAGAGGCGAAGAAAACCAAGCCCAAAAGCAATGACCGTTGCAATAACCGCAATGCTATAGTGGGCGCCATAACCTAAGTTGGCGATGACAATGCCACTTGCCAGTGCCATCAGAATGGCAACCGCCATGTCTGTGGACTGGAAGAGGGTGAAGTCAACACCAGCTTGCTTGCCGTATGCCCATTCCATCATCAGGGTGTAAAGGGCCACAAACTTCGCGGCGGCTACTGCTGAGCTGAGCACGTAGAGGATCGGTAAATGGAATGCGCTTATGATGAGCTCTTGTGTATCGAGGAAGAAGCAGGCAAAGACCAAGGCTTCTAAACTTAAACAGGTCAGCAGCATGGTACGAGCAGAAAAGTGTTTCATTAATATGGCACTGACTAGCACCCCGATCAGTCCAGTGACGGCACCACCTCCTGCGGCAAGTACACCTAGATCGGTCAATTGAAGACCTTGATCAAACAGGTAAGGCATCATCATTGATTGCACGCCTCGTGTCCCTATTTGGCATACTATTACCATGAGTAACCCCAAACGAACGCTGGAACTGTTCCAGGCCCTGCGCAATGAAGGGTGACACGATTCGATTTGAAGTTGTGGTGAAGGCACCTCTTTACGAAACAATGCAATTGTTGGTAGTGACATCGCAACAATGAGTGTCATCAGAACATACAGCGCCGTTTGCCATTGGTAGACCCCCATCATATAGATGAAAAGTCCACCACCAAATAGAGCACCGATGTAAGCGCCTCCGACTTGCATTGAATTGCCTAAATGACGACTTCTTTGCGGCAATCGATCGACCGCTAAGCCATCCGTACTGATATCTGCAATAGTAGAGAATAAAGCCAGAGCAAACACGCTGATAAACAACAGGGCAGGGAGCTGTATCGCAGAAGTTAAAGCCATTCCAGTGAGGATGACAACAACGCCTAATTGGGCAAAACCAATTAGTTTCCCATGGCTCATCAGTCCGCGGCGCTTTCGCATTGCTTCCACATAGGGTGCCCATAAGAATTTCAACGCCCATGGTAGCATCGCTAAATAAAACAAGCCGATTTGAGAGGTTGAGATACCCTCAGAGCGCAACACGGCAGGTAGCCCTTGCAGTGTAAACATCCCAACGAGGCTTTGTATGGTGTATACGCCAGCAAGAACCGCCAGTAGTGGTTTGAGGCCCAGCGTTGTTTGAGCGGTGTTCATGGTATTACCACTCCAGCTTCATGTTCAAGCCAACCTCTCGCGCTGTACCGTAGTTGCTGTAGCGCGTGTTGTTTCGAGTATACGCATAGGTGACGTACTCTTTGTCGGTCAAGTTATGACTGAACAAGCGGAAAGAGAGGTTGTCATTGATGGCATACTGAATAGCTAAGTCAACGAGAGCATAGCCGTCTTGTGCCACCGTGTTGCTTTCATCAAAGTAGATTTTTGAGGTGTATCGTGCGTTGGTAATGATTGAAATATCACCCTCTACCCAGGTTTGAGGCAAGTAATACTCAAGCCCAGCTACAGCGGTTGTATCCGGTGCATACGGCAGAGTGTTGCCTTGAATACCATTGTTGCCCGATTCGAATGTTGAATGACCGAAGGTGGCACCTAGTGTCAGCGTCAGATCATCAGTTGGGTAGTAAGCAAGGTCGAGTTCAATGCCTTTACTTTGAGCATCGCCCATATTGCTTAGGACCTGACTGTTGGGGGTGCCGGTGTACAATTGAATATCTTTGGTGTCGATCCAGTATAGAGCGCCACTAAAGTGTAGCGTTTGATCGAGCAAGATGGTTCGCCACCCCAATTCACCATTTAGAGACTTCTCTGCATCATAACCATTCTTAGCATCTGAGCTGCTTGGAACAGGGCTAAAGCCACCAGGCCTGTAACCGCTGGTTATTGAAGCAAATATTCGCGAGTCTTCATCCACTTGCCAGCCAAGCGCCGCTTTTGGTGAAACCACACTTTCCGACGTTTCCGATTGGTAACTATCAATCTTCCTGAGGGAGTTACCGCCAAAGTCGGACTCGGAGGAGAATCTAGATGCGCGTAATCCGCCAGTGAGGTCGACACTTTGTGTTAGCGCATAAGTTGCTTGGCCAAATAGAGCATAGGTATCGGTCTTGATGTCATTGTGAGCACCCGCGTTAACATCAAAGCGTCTATTCTCGTAGTAGCCGCCGATGAGTGCAGAAAGGTCATCGTTGAATCGAGTGTTGGCACGAATCTCCTGGCTGAAGGTGTTTTGATCTTCAAACCATTTTCCACCGACAAACTGACGGTCAACGTTGCGGTTCTGGTACGCTGTGATACTGGTTAACTGGGTAGCCCCAAAATCGTAACCCACATTTAAAGCATAGCTATTGACGACACGTTTAAGTTCAGGGATGTCTTGGCTGGTCGCTTTGTTGTTATATTCCTCTTGAGTTAAATACCACTCTTCATGGCTGTCTAAGTGCGCAGAAGATACTGAAAAGGTGAGGGAGAGTGGTGATTGTTCAGGCAGATAGTGGAATCGGGCAGTACCGCTAAAGTCTTCGGTTTTATTGGCATCATCCGTATTGCTTGGAATATGACGAATGTTTCCTTCGTCTTTTAATGAGCGGATTGCAATATCAGCATAGGTTGTTTCGCTAATCGCGACGGCGGCTGAGCCATCAAGCTGTTGACTTCGATTGCTGTAGGTAACACCTGCTGAAGCTAGGGTTTCATCGGTAGCCTTTTTGGTCGTAATGTTGATGACACCACCTTGAGCATTACCTCCGTATAGCGTGCCTTGAGGACCTCTGAGTAATTCGACTTGTTCTACGTTCAATAACTGTTGGGTAAGGAATGCACTGTCTTGCAGTACACCATCAACGTAGATACTAATTGTGGGTGAATAATAGTCTGGTGAGCTAACGCCTCGTACGGTTGTATTGGCATACGTGCGGTTACCTCGTGTCTGAATCATCAGCCCCGGAAATGCTTTCTCTAAATCTTTCACTTCGTGGATCCCCGCTTTCTCAAGCTCTTCACCAGTTTTGATTAAGATGGCATTGTCGACACGTTCTAAGGGAATGTCCTGCTTAGTCGCTTCGATGATCATCACTTCCTGACCCTGGTTACTGGCAACAACGGCTGGACTTAGTATTGCCGTCAACACTGCGAGTGAGAGCGGAGAAAGTGAGAAACGGTGCCTGAACATTTTACGGAATCCTTCTATTTATGATTTTATCGTCTATGGTGCAAATCTCATCGTCGAGGCGCTAACTCAATCAGGGGAAAAAAACGCGCGAATAGGCGTTTTCGACAATGAATGAGTAAAATTCAAACGCGAGCTTTTAGAGAAAATTTGCCTATATCTTGGGTTTTGTATTTAACATGCTGTATTTAAAGCACTTTTTAATAGAACTGTTGTTCTTTGTCTAGATTTCAAACGGGCATGATTATTGTGTTAAGCGTTACTTACAGTGTGTGGTGATACTGTGTCGAGGGGGACTCTGACGGATAAGCCGAGGGAGCACAGCCGAACTCTTTTTTGAATGCCGCGGCAAAATGGCCATGATTGGCATAGCCTACCTCTTGCGCAACATGTGAAATGGAGAGTGCATGCATACTTAACAACTCGGCTGCTTTGGCCATACGTTGTTGGACAATGTATTGGTGCACTGTGGTATTTAGCTCTTTGCGGAACCACTGCTTGAGTGATGTTTCGTTGGTGCCAATTCGTCGGGCCAGTTGTGTGATAGTCGTGGGCACCATGTATTCTTTATCAAGAATATCGATGGCTCTTTCGAGACCATTGCAATTGTCTATACGTGTACATCGGACATCATCATTGGCAAACAGGTATCGGGTGGCTTCCGGTATAAACGAGTAGGATAAGTGATGGTGCAGCGTGTCATTGAACGTAGATGCTAGAGATAGGCGATCCGCGAATCGTTTGAATGTCTCCGTTGCGGGCTTCATTGTCAGAAAGGGTTCCCTACGTCGAAGCTTGTCTTGAATGTCGTCGCCGATTTGCATGACATCCAGATATTCCATCAACACTTTTCTCGGCATCTGTATCGCAAATAGATGGGTTTGTTGAGGTTGGTATCGGCACATGCCTGTTCTCGCATCAGAATAACACAAGGCCAATGCTTGGCTGGGGAGGATACGAGGGGTGGCTAAACTGTCGATATAATAGTAAACCGCATTGCCAAAGTTAAGCATGATGGTAACAGAATCGAACTCAGTTTTGTCTTGTGTATCGAGTTGGATAGGAGAGCTGAAGTGGCCATGGAACTCGCTCAGCACCACATCATCATTAAGTTGATTACACCTTAGGGAAAATTCACATCTAGGATGTTTAAATACAATGTTTCCATTGGTTTGGATAGACTCCTCCATGAGATCTAAGTGGAAAGGAATACGGTAGTAAGCCATAGTTTTATTAATAATTATTTTTTGATAATGAGAAACATTATCACTTATTGGCTATTATGTCTATTATTGCATTAGTACAAACACTCTAGTAAAAAGACCCCGACGTACGCCGGGGCTGGTCTCAACTTGCTACCAGAGGGAAAGACAGAAGGTTAATATCAGGCTCTTTGGCGGCACTTACGATATTGAAGAGGGTTTTGTCCAAAGTGTTGCTTAAACAGTTTGGTGAAGTGAGAAGGGCTTGAGTAGCCTACTTTGTATACAATATCTATAATAGGCTGGTCAGTGAACTCGAGTTCTGTTGCAGCGATATCCATTCGTGTTTGTTGTAGCCGCTTGGAGAATGTCGTATTGAAGAGCAACTTGAATCCTCGTTTAAAGCTCGTTTCATTGGTACCCACTTCTTTGCATAGCTCTGCAATACTCCAGTTTTTGCCAGGTTCTTGCTCGATTAAAGAATGTGCTTTACGGATCTTGTTCAGAGTTCGATTGGATAAACATGCGCTATCATCAGTCTTTCGGTTGGGCTGAATCATCTCCAGCTGCCCTAGTAACTTTGACAAACATTGATAGGCTTGTGAAACAGTGTACAGGGGTGTTGTTGTCTCTGGTGTATGGGCTGTTTCATTGATATCGAGCTGACTGAGAAAGCGCTGAATATCAAAGCTTGTATCAAATACCCAAGGTCGATTGTCAGCGAGAGGTTCAAGGCTACGATTTTTTAGCACTTCTTGAATTTGGTGATGAATCTTGCCCAAGTAGTGACATTCAAACCGAATGTCGGCGATCTCAACAAAGGTTTCTTCTGTACTTATAAAAACGTCATTGAACTGGTCGGTGGATAAAATAAGAACACTCTTACCGGGTTCCAGTTCAAGTGGTTGATCTTGACCATTGTGCCAAAGCAATCGTTCACCGCGCAAAACGGTTAATATGCGTAGGCAACAGGTAGGTTCCGCAGGCTGAGTCTCGTAGGCTGTGCAACCACCATATCCAGATAAGGTATGAATTTGACACCCCAGGCACCCGCCGAATGATTGGCAGGTCGGTTTTATCGGTGAGCGTAAAGATTGGCTAGTTGCACACGATGTGGCTTGAGAGCAATCAGATTGAAATTTTGAGTCAACGCAGTTCATAGTTGGTACCCTTCAATACGGCTTAGTCAGCTAAATGCACACATGTTTCATTGGAGTATTGAGAAGCGGGCCACAGGGCAAAGTATTTATTTTCCGCACGTTGTCTCATGTTTTTATTTTTTGAAACTCGTATTATTGGTTTTATAAACGAGTGCTTCATTCTGTTGAGCTTGTCGATTTCTGTCTACTCGGATCGGAAGTCATTTTTCTTCGCTTTGCACCGCAATTGAGTAGTGCTTGTAGTACAGGAAAACCAAAATTATTTTGGCAAATAAATATGCAGATGAAATTTCGATGGTTGTCGCAGGCCGCCAACAATGACCAGCCATCGCTCCTATAGGCATGACAATAAACAACAGGGACGAGTAAGTACTGCTAAGTGGGTAATGTTTGCGCAAAACGTTGGGAAACGATCGTTAGGGCGTGCAATCTTCTTGAAAACGAAAAAAAGCTCAACCTTTCGATTGAGCTTTTTGCTGAATTTGGCTCCCCTTGTCGGGACTCAACGCGGGCGGCTAGCTCTGAGACATTTGCTTGGAACAAGCAAGTCGCAGTTGAAAACGAAAAAGCTCAACCTTTCGATTCAGCTTTTTCTGAATTTGGCTCCCCCTGTCGGGACTCAACGCGGGCGGCTAGCTCTGAGACATTTGCTTGGAACAAGCAAGTCGCAGTTGAAAACGAAAAAAAGCTCAACCTTTCGATTGAGCTTTTTATGAATTTGGCTCCCCCTGCGGGACTCGAACCTGCGACATACGGATTAACAGTCCGCCGTTCTACCAACTGAACTAAGGGGGAATTGCGTTTAAGCGCTGCGAATCTTATCGACGGGATGAGACTCTGTCAACCTCAAAATCGCCTCATTGAGCTAAATATTTTTGTTAGAAAGTGCTTTACTTTTTTTTAGCCCTTGAAGCGTAAAGGTTAGGTTTACTTATCCACCAAAATTGTGGATAAGTGTGTTAATTAAACTTGATAAATGAAATAACGTCGAAGCAATCGATTTTTAGATGAAAAAGTGACCAATAAAAGTTCAGTGATAACTTGTTGTACATTAAAGCTTCAGTAGCAGGCTAGAACATAACTGATGATGGTAGAGGTTTTTTTGAATTGTGTGGATAAACTGGTTGATTAACCGTAGATGTGAGTAAGCTGTGAATGAGTTTCTACGCGAAGATTAGAGCGCACACAGTTTAGGGCCAGAAATAGTAGCAGGATTGAATATTAGGATCTAGCGTTATGCGGACAAAATATTTAAAACAGGCGGTTATTTTTTCTTTAGCTATTGTTTCTGTATATTCATACAGTCAAAATAGACCCGATTTATTCTTCATGTACGGATGAGGTGCCAATGAGCAAAGTTTTTGATTTAGTGTCGGATTACCAGCCATCAGGCGACCAACCAACCGCGATTAGCCAGTTGTTGGACGGATTAGATTCGGGGCTCGCGCATCAAACCTTGTTGGGTGTAACAGGTTCAGGCAAGACATTTACCCTAGCTAATGTTATCGCACAGGCACAGCGTCCGGCCATCCTGCTTGCACCGAATAAAACACTGGCAGCACAGCTTTATGGAGAGATGAAGGGATTCTTCCCTAACAATGCGGTTGAATACTTTGTTTCTTACTATGACTATTACCAACCTGAAGCCTACGTACCGACAACGGATACGTTTATAGAGAAAGATGCCTCTGTGAACGCCCACATTGAACAAATGCGTCTATCAGCGACCAAAGCCTTACTTGAGCGCAAAGACGCTATCATAGTGGCTTCTGTTTCCGCGATTTATGGTTTGGGTGACCCTCAGTCTTACCTACAAATGATGCTGCATGTGCGTCGCGGTGACGTGATGGATCAACGCGATATCCTGCGTCGACTGGCTGAGTTGCAGTACAGCCGCAATGATGTCGCTTTTGAACGAGGTCAGTTCCGTGTCCGTGGTGAAGTGATTGATGTTTTCCCAGCAGAATCTGATCAAGATGCTGTCCGGATTGAAATGTTTGATGATGAAATCGACTGTATCAGTGTTTTCGATCCTCTCACTGGGGTAGTGAAACAGCGTGATTTGCCGCGTTTTACTATCTACCCCAAAACGCATTACGTCACACCCAGAGATAAGATCCTCGATGCGATAGAGAACATTAAAGTTGAATTGGAAAGTCGCAAGAAATACTTATTGGACAACAACAAGTTACTTGAAGAGCAGCGCATCTCACAGCGGACTCAATTTGATATTGAGATGATGACCGAGCTTGGTTTTTGCTCTGGTATCGAAAACTATTCGCGTTATCTCAGTGGTCGTAGTGAAGGTGAGCCGCCTCCAACTTTGTTTGACTATTTGCCCGATGATGGTTTGTTAGTGATTGACGAGTCTCATGTGACGGTACCGCAGATTGGCGCCATGTATAAAGGAGACCGTTCTCGTAAAGAGACCTTGGTGGAATTTGGTTTTCGATTGCCTTCAGCGCTGGATAATCGTCCACTTAAATTTGAAGAGTTTGAATCTCTCGCACCCCAAACGATATTTGTCTCTGCTACACCCGGTAACTACGAACTGGAAAAATCGGATAGTGAAATTGCCGATCAAGTTGTGCGCCCGACAGGCTTATTAGACCCCGAATTAGAAGTTCGCCCTGTAGCGACACAGGTAGATGACCTATTGTCTGAAATCCACCTTCGCTCTGCCAAAGACGAACGTGTCCTTGTAACAACGTTGACAAAGCGAATGGCAGAGGATCTCACTGAGTATTTAACGGAACACGATGTTCGCGTTCGTTATCTCCATTCTGATATCGATACGGTCGAACGTGTGGAAATTATCCGTGATTTACGACTAGGTAAGTTTGACGCTTTGGTTGGTATCAACTTGTTGCGAGAAGGTTTGGATATGCCAGAAGTTTCGCTGGTGGCTATTCTTGATGCCGACAAAGAAGGCTTCTTACGTTCGGAACGCTCGTTAATTCAGACCATAGGCCGTGCGGCACGGAATATTAGTGGTAAAGCGATCCTCTATGCCGATACTGTAACGAAATCTATGCATAAGGCGATGGGAGAAACCAATCGGCGTAGAGAGAAACAACAAGCCTATAATGCTAAGATGGGCATTGAGCCGCAGGCACTAAAGCGTAATATCAAAGATATTATGGAACTTGGTGATATTGCTAAGAGCAAAAAACAACGAACTAATAAACAGGTCCCGTTGTCTGAAGTTGCTGAGCCCTCCCAGTCCTATAATGCGATGACACCCCAACAGCTTGAAAAAGAGATCAGCAAGTTGGAAGCGCAGATGTATCAGCATGCACAGGATCTGGAGTTCGAAGCGGCAGCTGAAAAACGAGATCAGATAGAGAAATTGCGCCAGCAGTTCATAGTGAATAGCTGAATGAACTTCTGACAGACAAAAAAATAGCCAGTAGGTAACATCCTATTGGCTGTAAGTTGTGAAAACTAAGTTCACTAACAACGTCAGTTGGCTAGGTGACCCAAAGGGTCATTATTTGAGCAGCATTTAACGTGCCAATTTTTTTACGCCAATTTTAGGGCGTTTCTCGTTTTTTGAACAATAAATTTGCAAAATGCAAAGCGCAATGCAATCATTTATACAAATTGCGAAGAAAAATTCGGCTAGGTTATGCAACAAAATACGCAAACACAAAAGTCAAGATATCTTTTGATGGTGGAAGACACAGCGTCAGTCGCGGCGTTGTACCGTTCTTATCTCACTCCATTGGGCATCGATATTAATATCGTTGGCACTGGGCGTGATGCTATCGAGAGTCTCAACTTTCGCACTCCAGATTTAATTTTGTTGGATCTACGACTTCCAGACATGACTGGTATGGATGTCTTACACGCAGTAAAACAGAAAACCCCTGATGTTCCAGTGATTTTCATGACGGCTCACGGCTCGATTGACACGGCAGTAGAAGCGATGCGTCATGGTGCACAGGATTTCCTTATCAAACCATGTGAAGCTGACCGGCTTCGTGTCACGGTCAACAACGCTATTCGCAAAGCGACGAAGTTGAAAAATGAAGCAGATAATCCTGGTAATCAGAACTATCAAGGCTTTATCGGCAGTAGCCACACTATGCAGGCTGTCTATCGCACCATTGACTCCGCTGCAGCGAGTAAAGCCAGTATTTTTATTACTGGAGAAAGCGGTACGGGCAAAGAAGTGTGTGCTGAAGCTATTCACGCTGCTAGTAAGCGTGGTGACAAACCTTTTATTGCGATCAACTGTGCAGCCATTCCCAAAGATCTGATTGAAAGCGAGTTGTTTGGTCACGTGAAAGGCGCGTTCACGGGGGCTGCTACTGATCGTCAAGGCGCAGCAGAACTTGCCGATGGTGGTACTCTCTTTCTCGATGAGCTGTGTGAAATGGATTTAGATCTGCAGACTAAGTTGCTACGCTTTATCCAAACGGGCACATTTCAAAAAGTGGGCTCCTCGAAAATGAAGAGTGTCGATGTACGTTTTGTTTGTGCGACCAATCGCGATCCATGGAAAGAGGTGCAGGAAGGGCGCTTTCGTGAAGATCTGTACTATCGTTTATACGTGATCCCATTGCACTTACCTCCTTTGAGAGAGCGTGGTGATGATGTCATAGAAATTGCTTACTCTCTGCTAGGCTTTATGTCTAAAGAGGAAGGAAAGGACTTTGTCCGATTGGCACCAGAAGTCGTTAGTCGTTTTGCCCAATACGAGTGGCCAGGCAATGTGCGTCAGTTACAAAACGTGCTGAGAAATGTCGTGGTGCTCAACAATGGTGAAAATATCTCGATGGATATGTTGCCACCACCACTTAACCAGCCAGTTGAGAGGCAGATAAGGATTGAACTGCAGGACAAAGACAGCTTTTCTGTGCATGACATTTTCCCTCTGTGGTTAACAGAGAAGAAAGCCATCGAGCAAGCGATTAAGGCATGTGAAGGAAATATTCCTAAAGCGGCGGGTTACTTAGATGTCAGCCCATCAACGCTTTATCGTAAGCTACAAAACTGGAACACTAAGGAAACACAGTAATCGATCATGGAAGTCTTAAATCAAACCAAAATAGACAGATTGGCCAGTGAAATTGGTGCCGATAATGTCCCCGTTTTACTCGATATCTTTCTCGGGGAGCTGGTGCAATACATTGAGAAGCTGAGCACTGACGAAGATTTGGATAAGGATGCCTATCTAAAAGAGATTAGTCATGCGCTAAAGAGTAGTGCAGCGAGCTTTGGCGCTGAATCTCTCTGTGCATACGCTGTTGAAGTGGATGCCAAGGCTAAATCGGGTCAGCAACTCGATGTCTCAGCGACGCAGCTGCAAATGGTCGCGCTGTTGAGTGAAACCCAACAGCGTTACAGAGCATTACTGACAAAATAGCGATTCTACGGCAGATTGCAATTTGCTTCTGTCGTGTCGCCAGTCTCGATTCGGTGAAGCCAGAGGCGTCGTCACGCAATTCCAATCGTTTAATTCGGGATGCGATTCCTCACCCAGTACCACATCAATTTTACGCCCGCGGCAAGCACGCTGACACCATTCTAGCTTTTCTTTAAGGGTCAGCTTACTGGCAGGCCCCTGTTCTGGAGAGAGGTTTTCAACGAAAACCAGTTGAGCTTTTTTGTTATTCTCAATGGCTCGACCAATTTCAGGTAATAACAATGGCGGCATAATACTGGTTAGAAAACTGCCCGGACCAAGAATGATTGCGTCAGCCTGCTCTATTGCCAGCACGCCTTCAGTGGTCGCTGGAACTTCGGGCTCTAAGTCGAGGCGTACCAGTTTCTCTGGCATTTCATCGACACTCGTCTCTCCAGTCACCCACTGGCCGTCTGGAGCTAGTGCTTTCAAATCAGCGGGGTGCTCTGTCATTGGAATGATATTCACGTCTACTCTCAGCATGTTACGAATAAGGTTAATTGCATCCAAAGGCCGAACCGAAAGGTTGTCGAGTGCAGTTAGCATTAAGTTGCCTAAGTTGTGACCATCTAATTCGCCTGAACCTTTAAAGCGGTATTCAAACATCATCGAACTGATTGAAGGATCGGTAATTAATTGGTTGATACAGTTTCGGGTGTCACCCCAAGCTATGCCTCCCTGACAGTGACGGATCCTTCCGGTCGAGCCTCCATTATCTGTAGTAGCAACAATGCCTGTCGCATTTCCACCAAAGTCTTTCAAAGCCGCCAACATACGTCCTAGGCCGTGGCCACCACCAATGGCGACCACTTTTTTTGTACAGTACAGAGTCATCAATTTTGTTCTTATTTGATCATATTCATCTACAATCTAGAATAATTGAACTGCTGAAAGTACTCAATACGAGGTATTTTGGGCGCTGGGTGTGATTTTTTTCTGTTTAGGGTAGAAACACACACAATTATTAAGTATTTTATCGTCAGCTGCTGTCTTTAAGCGCAGATCTTAATAGGCAGTTGCCATAACTCCGAGCTCATCGGGCTAAGTTCATAATGAATATGCGTGCTGAGCCAGTGACTGATTGTCACCAGGGCATAATTGGAAATGATTATCGCCTCCCGTGTTTGGAAAGGTGTTCCGTGGCGCAACAATTCGAAGATAGATTTCGACGCAAGTTTTACTACTTGCGTCTCTCTGTTACAGATGTCTGTAACTTTAAATGCACATATTGTCTGCCTGATGGTTATCAACCCTCGGGACAGAAAAACTCGTCTTTTTTAACGCTTCCAGAGATCAAACGTGTGGTTAGAGCGTTTGCTGACTGTGGTACGTCGAAAGTCCGTATCACTGGCGGTGAGCCAAGCTTGCGTAAAGATTTTACCGATATTATTCGTACCGTTTCGGAGACCGAAGGTATTGATAAGATCGCCACCACCACCAATGGTTACCGGATGGAAAAGCAGGTCGCGGATTGGCAACGAGCTGGATTGACCCACATTAATGTCAGTGTCGATAGTCTTGAACCACGAATGTTTCATCAAATTACTGGCGAAAATAAGTTTGCACAAGTGATGGCTGGTATCGACCGCGCCTTTGAAGTCGGCTATGAGCAGGTCAAGGTTAACGTGGTATTGATGAAGGACCTCAATTCTCATGAGTTGCCAGCGTTCCTAGGTTGGATTAAAAGCCGTCCAATTCAGTTGCGTTTTATTGAGCTGATGCAAACTGGTGAGATGGATGAACTTTTCCATAATCATCACGTGTCGGGAGTGGCGATACGCAACCAGCTCATCGCCAATGGTTGGTTACTTAAAGCCCGTGCAAACAATGATGGCCCTGCTCAGGTTTTTATTCACCCTGATTATCGAGGTGAAATTGGCCTAATCATGCCTTATGAAAAAGACTTCTGTGAGAGCTGCAACCGCTTACGTGTCTCGGCTAAAGGAAAATTGCACTTGTGCCTGTTTGGTGAACATGGTGTTGAACTCCGTGACTTATTGCAGCAAGACTCGCAAGAAAATGCGTTGATTGAGCGTATTCAGGCTCAATTACAGACGAAATCAGTGAGCCACTTCCTTCATGATGGCAATGCGGGCATGACACCGCATCTGGCGTCGATTGGCGGCTAAACGCTGACTCTCAATTCTCAAATCATACTTTATTGGGCTAAGTCGACTTGGCGCAATCTAAACAAATCGAAATAGGTAGGTGAACAAATGGGTCACGCAGAAAGCAAATTCCAACCAGCAAACATCGCTGTGTTAACCGTCTCTGATACTCGTACAGAAGATAATGATACTTCTGGTGCATATCTGGTTGAGAACGCAAAAGAGGCGGGTCACAACGTAGTGGATAAGCAGATCGTGATTGACGATATGTACAAAATCCGTGCGTTGGTCTCTCAATGGATTGCGGATGAAAGTGTTCAAGCTGTGATGATTACTGGTGGGACAGGTTTTACCTCTCGCGATAGCACACCAGAAGCACTAAAACCTTTATTTGACAAAGAAGTGGAAGGGTTTGGTGAGCTGTTCCGTCAGGTGTCATACGAAGAAATTGGTACCTCTACCATTCAGTCACGTGCGATTGCAGGGTTTGCTAACCATACCGTTATTTTTGCCATGCCGGGTTCGACAGGTGCGTGTCGTACAGGTTGGACAAAGATCATTAAGCAGCAACTCGATGCAACCCATCGCCCATGTAATTTTATGCCTCACCTAACGGTTTAACCTTCAGGAGTAGTTAATGAGCGAATTCACTCATATCAACGCTTCTGGTGAAGCAAACATGGTTGATGTATCGGCCAAAGCAGAAACGGTACGAGAAGCTCGCGCTGAAGCTTTTGTTCATATGAAACCTGAGACTTTGCAATTGATCGTGTCTGGTTCTCATCATAAAGGTGACGTGTTTGCGACCGCGCGTATTGCTGGTATTCAAGCCGCGAAGAAAACTTGGGATTTAATTCCACTTTGCCACCCCTTATTGCTGTCTAAAGTTGAAGTGCAGCTAGAAGCGATCGAAGCTGAAAATATAGTTCGTATTGAGTCTGTGTGTAAGTTAGCAGGTAAGACCGGTGTTGAAATGGAGGCCCTAACCGCTGCATCAGTGGCCGCATTAACTATCTACGACATGTGTAAAGCTATACAAAAAGACATGGTGATAGGCCAAGTTCGTCTGCTGGAGAAAACGGGTGGTAAGTCAGGTAATTTTAAGGTGGATGCATGATTAAAGTTCTGTTTTTTGCTCAAACCCGTGAATTGGTTGATACTGATGAACTTGAACTAGAAGCTCGTTTTGAGACCGTAGAAGCACTACGAGCAGACCTTGCAGCCCGCGAAGGTAAATGGGACTTAGCTTTGGAACCGGGCAAACTACTGGCAGCAGTGAATCAGTCTATTGTGTCTCTTGGGCACCCTTTGAGTGATGGTGATGAAGTGGCTTTTTTCCCTCCTGTGACAGGAGGTTAATCATGGAACGTGTGTCTGTTCAGTTCGAAGATTTTTCTGTTGGCACTGAGTACGAAGCTCTCGCACAGGGCACAACCTCTGGCGCCGTCGTTACATTTGTTGGCAAAGTACGAGACATGAACCTTGGCGACAAGGTCACTGGGCTATCTCTGGAGCATTATCCGGGGATGACAGAAAAAGCACTCGACGAAATTTGCCAGAAAGCTGAGCAGCGCTGGCCTTTGTTTGATGTTCGTGTCATTCATCGTGTCGGTGATTTAGATATTGGCGATCAGATAGTTTTCGTTGGTGTTTCAAGTGCTCACCGAGGTGCGGCGTTTGAAGCCTGCGAATTCATCATGGATTATCTCAAGACCCAAGCACCGTTTTGGAAAAAAGAACGCACAACAGAAGAAACTCGCTGGGTTGAATCCCGAGAGTCAGATACGAAAGCTGCTGAGCGTTGGAAATCATAAAAAACAGGCCCTCTTGATGATGGGCCTGTTTTGTATTTGATCAATCTATATGTTTGGTGTCGCGCTGGCATGTTGGGCGAGGGGGAATCTTTAACTGCTTTAAATCTTCTAACTATAGTTTAGTTAGGTCACCAAGTATTGATACAAACATAAGGCTTGCTCATATGAATGCACAAATGACCAAAAGAGCGCTGATCATTGCGGCCGTAGTCGGCACGTTACTCAATTTCATCAACCAGTATGATGCGATTCTTGGGGAAGGCTCTGTCAACTGGGCCAAAGCATCTTTGACCTATTGTGTCCCGTTTTGTGTCTCACTGTTCAGTAGTTGGCTGGCCACACGTGATGCGCAGTCCAACTGTCCCGGCGACTAGTTCTGTGATAGGTAACGTCTATTGGAAAAATTGTTGTTTTCAATTTAGTAAAATCAAGAAATTAGACAACAATTACAATATGGCAAGGGTGACTTGCTCTTTAAGGAGATACAAATGGAATCATTGAAAGTAAGAGATTACATGACACTGCAAGCCGTGACGTTTAAACCTGAAATGTCACTAAGTGCTGCGCTGGAAAAAGTGATGAAGTCGAGTTATCTCGGTGGACCGGTTATTAATGAAAAAGAACAAGTGATTGGTTTTCTTTCAGGGCATGACTTGCTAGATAAACTGGTTAAGGTCAGTTACTACTGTCAGGATACTCACATTGTGTCGGACTGCATGCATCCTGATGTTATTTCGGTTGGACCCGATACCTCAATTATTGAGCTGGCAGATATGATGCAAGTGGGTAAACCGAAAGTGTATCCGGTGATTGATAACGGCAAACTCGTCGGCATTATTACACGTCGTGATGTACTCAGAGCGGTGGCGAAGAATCTCGACGATTGCTTTAAACATCCAGTATAGTGGTGTGTTATAAATTTTAGAAAGAGGCGCAACGATGCGCCTCTTGTTGTTATTGATATCAGCAAAATCCTTAGGAGAAGCATGCAGGATCAGAGCGCTAAATTTGTTGAAGGCTCAACCATGCGCCACATACTAGTGATGTCAGGGGCAGGCTCTGTGGGTTTAATGGCCCTGTTTGTTGTCGACTTACTGGATATGTTGTTTATCAGCATGTTAGGGCAAGTTGAATTAGCTGCTGCGGTCGGTTTTGCTGGTACATTGGTGTTTTTCTCCACCTCTATTTCTATTGGTACCTCGATCGCTATGGGGGCATTAGTCTCTAAAGCGATAGGGGCTAAACAGCGTGATCATGCAAGGCGATTGAGTAGCAGTATTATTGCCACGGCTTTTGTTATCAGCAGTGTGGTCAGCGTGGTTATGTTTCTCTACATTCCTGAATTGCTGCACGCGATTGGTGCAAAAGGGTACGTAGCAGAGCGTGCAGAAGCTTATTTGAGGATTCTTATTCCGAGTGGGCCAGTAATAGCGATTGCTATGTCCGCGGGCGCGGGCTTAAGAGCCGCGGGAGATGCGAAACGTTCAATGTGGGCGACCTTGGCTGGCGGTATTGCAAACGCCATTCTCGATCCGATTTTCATTTTTGGTTTTGGCTGGAATGTGGAAGGTGCGGCTATTGCCACTGTTTTTGCTCGTTTTACCGTACTGTTTTTCTCCATCACCCCTTTAATTCGTATTCATCGGTTGGTGGCACCACTTTCGCTATCTGCGTGGAGCAACAACCTTAAAGCTATTCTGACGATTGCAATTCCGGCCGTGATTACTAATATCGCTACTCCGATTGGTAACGCGATTGTTACTACATCGATTGCACAATACGGCGAAGACTTTGTTGCAGGTTATGCGGTAATCGGACGCTTGATCCCAGTGTGCTTTGCTGTGATTTTTGCTTTGTCGGGTGCGGTCGGGCCTATCATAGGTCAAAACTTCGGAGCGGAGCGGATTGACCGGGTACGAGATACGTTAAACAACTCGCTGATTGTTACGACCACTTACACGATTTTGGTTTGTCTCATTCTCTACTTCGCACAACCTTTAGTGATTTCTGGGTTCAGTTTAATAGGAGATGCGGCGGTTATTGTCTCTGCCTTTTGTACTTATGTGGCCGCAAGCTTTATTTTCAATGGCGCTCAATTTGTGGCCAACACCTCATTTAACAATCTCGGTAAACCGCTCTATTCTACAGCGCTAAACTTAGGTAAAGCGACGTTAGGGACGTTACCGTTTGTCTATTTAGGATCGAATTGGTTCGGGGCATTGGGCGTGCTGTATGGTCAAGCGCTTGGTTCGATTGTGTTCGGCATCCTAGCCACCTTGGCATTGCGCATGCATTTAGCCGACTTAATCAAAGGTGGGACTGCAGAGCTAGTGGAGGAGGACCCCTCGATCACCAGTATTAATTCGCAACCGTTTTGTACTCATGACGCTGTCTTGATTGATGAAGTGGCGAGACAGAAAAAAATTTCTCCTCAAGACATAAAAAATAGTTGACCTTGGAGCTGACTCCAAGGTTTATGATTAAGGTGTACATTCAATGGAGATAAGTTTATGTGCACTAAACATCAAGCATGTCGTTCAGACAAAGTAGCGGTTAACCCATCAAATACTCACTCTTGTGCCAGTCCAAAATTTTCGACCATTAAGATGGCAGGCGTTGAAACGTCAGATTCGGACTGCTGTAGCTCAGACCGCTGTGGCAGTGGCACTGATCCAGCCGATGAGGAAAGTGACTCCGGTCTGTCACAAAACCCTCGAATGACACAAAGCTGGAAAATCGGTGGTATGGACTGCCCATCCTGCGCGCGAAAAATTGAAACTGCCGTTAACAAAGTTGATGGTGTTGTTGAAGCAAAAGTTCTGTTTGCGACAGAAAAATTGGTTGTAAAAGTAGACCACTCTGGTGTGGCGCAACTGGTTGAACAAACTATTCTTGATACTGGCTTTAGCTTTGCCAGTCCCAACTCTTCTTCTAATCAAAAAACGACTTCTGGTTGGAAACATATCTTCAAGCAAAACGCCCAGATTATTGCTATTGCATCGGCGATGGCGGTTGCGGCAGTGCTCAAACCGGCTCTTCCTCTAGTCAGCGAATGGATGTTTATCCTGACGTGTTTGGCTGGCCTGTATCCCATCGGTAAGAAAGCGATTGTATTAGCCAAATCAGGTACACCCTTTGCCATTGAAACTCTGATGAGTGTGGCAGCACTTGGTGCTCTTTATCTGGGGGAGACCGTTGAAGCGGCCATGGTGTTACTGCTGTTCTTGATTGGTGAGCAGTTAGAGGCTTTTGCAGCTTCTCGTGCCCGCAGCGGCGTGCAAGCTTTGATGGAATTGGTGCCGGAAACTGCGACCAAAATTATTGACGACCAACGTGTTGAAGTCTCTGCTAGTGAGCTGCAACCTGGCGATATCATCGAGGTCTCGCCCGGAGCAAGATTGCCTGCAGATGGTAAATTGATCGGTGATGTCGCCAGTTTCGATGAAAGTGCACTCACCGGTGAGGCGATTCCAGTCGAGCGCTATCAAAATGAATCTGTGATGGCTGGGGCTGTTGTGGTCGATAAGGTTGTACGTTTTACGATTACCTCCAAACAAGGAGAGAACGCCATTGATCGTATTCTTCATTTAATTGAAGAAGCGGAGTCACGCAAAGCACCTCTGGAACGTTTCTTAGATAAATTTAGCCGCTGGTACACACCACTCATGATGCTAGTGTCACTGTTTGTGATCATTGTACCGCCAATGTTCTTTGCTCAGCCTTGGGAGACTTGGGTCTACCGTGGTCTGGCGTTGCTATTGATTGCATGCCCTTGTGCTCTGGTGATCTCCACACCAGCAGCGATTACATCGGGGCTGGCTGCAGCAGCAAAACGTGGGGCTCTAATTAAAGGCGGAGCGGCGCTAGAACAGCTCGGAAAGATCGAAACCATCGCCTTCGATAAGACGGGTACTTTGACTAAAGGCAAACCAGAAGTGACCGACATCATCACCTTGGGTGAGGTTCGAGAGTCGGAAGTGCTCGAAAGTATCGCGGCTATTGAGGTGGGTTCAAGCCATCCTCTGGCAGTCTCGCTGGTGAACAAAGCAAAATCAACGGGCATTAACTTACCAGAGGCTTCGGACAAACAGGCGTTGATTGGTAGTGGTGTTCGAGGTGTAGTGAATGGAGTTGTGTATCAAGCGATTGCACCAAGTAAGCTTGGGTTTGAGTTGAGCAGTGACATCGAGTCTCTTATTCAGCAGATGGAAGAGCAAGGTAAGACAGTGGTAGTTGCTGTCCAAAACGAAGACACAGTACTGGGCTTGATTGCTTGGCAAGATACTTTAAGAGAAGATTCCGCCAAAGCGGTGAAAGCGCTGAAAGGTTTAGGTATCAATTCGATTATGCTAACAGGTGATAACCCTCGCAGCGCGCAAGCGATCAGTTCAATGATCGACATTGATTTCAAAGCCAGCCTCCTGCCTCAGGACAAAGTCACCTATGTTGAGGCGCTTTCCGCTAATGCAAACGTTGCTATGGTCGGTGACGGTATCAATGATGCACCTGCGATGAAGGCATCAAGTATCGGTATCGCTATGGGGGGCGGAACAGATGTGGCTCTTGAAACCGCGGATGCTGCAATTACTCACAATCGTTTGATGGAGTTAGCAGGTATGATAGAGCTGTCGCGGGCGACACTGAACAATATTCGTCAGAATATATTCTTGGCTCTGGGTTTGAAAGGTGTCTTCTTAGTCACGAGTTTATTGGGGATTACTGGTCTCTGGGTGGCGGTATTAGCGGATAGTGGGGCAACTGCGATTGTGACCTTGAATGCACTTCGACTATTGAAATTTAAGTCCCATCAGGAATAGCGAGTCACTACATGCCTGACTAAACTCTCAGCCTCTGTATCCATGGTATAGAGGCTGTTTTTTATGCAACATGAGTAGCCTATTTGTATAAAAGTGTGATGCCAAACGATTTTATGTGTAATGTTAATACTGTTTGCGCTCATCAATGTGAGTTTTATCACTCTTTGGTGGGCGTGAGTCAGATAAAGTATTCCAGTACCCAATGAAATTTATAGAACGAACAGGTTCGTGTGTTGAATCAAGTTTCGTCAAACTAAGGAGCCCCCTATGTCTCAAGCCGTATTTCACTTAGGCGTTACTGAAGCTGATCTTGCTGGTGCCACGTTGGCGATCATCCCAGGTGACCCTGCACGCGTTCAAAAGATCGCAGAAGAAATGGAGAATCCGGTATTTTTGGCGAGCCACCGTGAATACACACTTTACCGTGCTGAGTTAGATGGTAAGCCGGTTGTTGTTTGTTCTACTGGTATTGGTGGTCCTTCTACTTCGATCGCTGTCGAAGAGTTGGCGCAACTAGGTGTACGTACTTTCCTACGAGTAGGAACAACGGGTGCAATTCAGCCACACGTTAACGTTGGTGACATGATTGTTTCAACAGGTTCTGTACGCCTAGATGGCGCTAGTCTTCACTTTGCTCCGATGGAATTCCCAGCAGTGGCTGATTTTGAAGTGGCGACAGCGATGAAAGCCGCTGTTGAAGAGTCTGGTGCAAATGTACACATGGGTGTTACTGCATCTAGTGATACTTTCTACCCTGGTCAGGAACGCTACGATACATTCTCAGGTCGCGTCGTGAAGCGTTTCCAAGGCTCGATGAAAGAATGGCAAGATATGGGCGTGCTGAACTTTGAAATGGAGTCTGCGACGCTACTTACCATGTGTGCAAGCTCAGGCTTGAAAGCGGGCTGTGTTGCGGGTGTTATCATCAACCGTACTCAGAAAGAGATCCCAGACCATTCAACGCTGAAAGAGACAGAAGCGCGTTCAATCAAAGTTGTGGTTGAAGCTGCACGCAAGATGCTTTAATAGCAAACTTTTCCCTTTCTAAAGCCCTGCTCTTTGAGCAGGGCTTTTTTTATCTCGCAATACACCTGTAACGGGATGTTCGGCTAACTAAAAGCCACTTTAGGGAGAGGTAAATACAAACTTTCTGTCATGTTCGACAACATTTGGTCATACACCTGAGAAATAATCAGGGAGATATCTGTCGTCAGTTGGTAGAGCTCTTCCACTGAAAGCGCCATATCATCAGAAGCACCTATTTCGGACAAAGTATGCATGGACTTTGAGCTTAGCGGTGAGGCAATCGACATTGGACAAATTAAGGAGAGTTGATTAAGTTTTCGTCTCGACTTCTCACAATAGTATTTAACTCTTAGCATTCCCTCCGGGTAGTGTGCTTCTTGAATGCATACGCGTAACTGAGTAAGCACTTCCATACTATCTAACACTTGTTGCCAGTTTAGATGGTATTCGTCACTCAATTCTTCTCTTCCGGATTCAATCAGCCATGCAATAGCCACCTCATCCATCATGAACATACAATGACGGATGGCATGCCCATGAATGACTTGATTGCGCGCAACAGAACGTTGTGACCATTCTTTATGCAGTCCTTTCAGTTTGAGCTGCAGTATTCGATACATAGGTTTGTTTTCAAACTGTGCCACAGCGATAAGCTCACCCGATTTTTCCATCATTTGGTCATAGATTCGTTCTAACTCAGGAAAGCTCTGAGATTGATGTTGAAGGGACAGTGCTTGATGAGTGAACGATCTGTGCTGTCGACTCAGCAGCAAAACTTGCCTAAGTAATACGAGAATGTCGAATTTTCTCTGTAGTGTCGTTTGACGGTGTTTTGAAAAGTGAAACATCGCCAGCAAAATGCCAATGGATATAACGAGAGAAATGAGTACAAACATGACTGACTCCTTGTTGCTTGATACCTCTCAATGCTAGGAGCAGCTTTGATGCCAGAATTTTATCTATTATATTTCAATTACTTATTGTTTTTAGGTGTGCAGTTATGCTCTCAGAAGGTGCACGAATTCACCAAAAGTGTGAAATAGGACACAAAAAAGCCCCGCTATAAAAGCGGGGCTTCGAGAACGAGCTTGATAAGAACTAAGCTTTGCTAAAAGCCGTAAACTGAATCTGAGAATGGTCTTTTAGTATCTGGATAAAGTTGTTAAACGATTCAATCTCTTCCCCTGGAACCGTTTGAGCACGTATCTTCACCTGAGTGGTTACGTTGAGCTTATTGTCTGACTTCATTTCTACAGTGCGTATCATACTACCGTACTTGTGTTGAAATGTTACTGTTGAAGGTAGGTACTTTATAAGCCATGGGCTGTTAGTTAGATCAAACGTATATTTACTGGATACACTAATGCCTGAAAAAGTTTCGCTATGCCACTCATTTTCAAGTTTCATCGAACTGAGTTCATACGCTAACCAAGCATCATTTTCATAGTAGCTGAGCTTCTTTTCTGTAGGATCGAGGAAAGGCTCGAATTCAGCATCTGAGTTGATTTTAAGTAACGCGTTCATATCGTTAATGTGAGTAATCCAGAAATTCGGTATTGTCAGTGAGCTAACCTCAGCATCGTACTCTTCTTCAAGGAACTGTTGTTGTTCCTCCTTACTTCGTGATAGCAATTTTTGACGGTAGTAGGACGCATACTCCCCTTTGTAGATACGAGACTGCTGTTCCAGTTGCCCGCCTTGTTGGTCGAATTGCAATGTGACCTCAGAATCAACCTTCCAACGATAAGGACTTGCGTTGATGCTTTTTGGGCGCTGGTTGTTTTCGAGGACTAAACTGGCTTTACCTTGAATCCAGGTAGGTGTCGACTGCCAATTAGTATAATTATCTGTCGGATCGAGGCAGTATTTTTTGCCGGATAAGTCGAAGCACACTACGACGTGATTAAAGTGATTCATCGCAGGAAGCAACATGGAGCTTTGATTAAAGCGATCTGTATCAACTAAGACAAGTCTTGAATCTATACCAGCTTTCGCTAACAGCGCTTTAAGTAGCGTTGACTTATCTTTGCAATCTCCATAGCGATTATTGATGGTCTCATAAAATGTGTGTGGGGTAATGGAGTGCTCAGCTTCAGACATTGATACGTAGCGAATATCACGAGCGACGAATTCTAGTATTTTGGCTATGAGTTCATCCGTGTTTTTCGCTTTTTGCGAAAGTTCTGCGTACAAGGAATCTAGGCCTCTAACGTCATTTTCCGCTTCTGACATAGCTGCATTTGCTTGATCTATTACTTGCTGCCAATTGGAAAAGTTTGATATTTCTATTCGACCGATGTGGTCCTGCCACCGAGTAGAGTTATCATGCTGATATGATTCGATATTTTCACCACGACATTGCATACCTTGCGCTTGGTCTTTACAAACAACATCCTTTGTATTCGCTTTCCATTGAATGACTTCTTCAGGAAGCCAATTGGCTTCCAACAGGTATTTAAGTATTGGGTATGAGCGTCGAGTGTAGCTTTGATTTGACCAGTGGTCGTTTTGCTCTGAGCGTGTAGTTGTGGTCCTATACTTAATAATTGAAATGCTGCCTTTTTTTAGAGATGGAAGTGGAATGAGCAGCTTTTGTTGGTCTGTGAAAGTATTTTCACTATGAGTATCAAGTAGCTTTGTTAACTTAGGGTCGACATTGACGAGTTCACCTTGTGGAGAAATGGTCGTGGCAGCAATGATATCTACTTGTTGTTCATATCTGTCGAAATAGATCGACTTTGACCCATATTCTTCAGTGCCTATAAAGTCTGGGTAATAGTCGACAATAGTTACGGTACGTTCGACTTTTCTGGCTTGTATATCGAAATATTGTTGGTACAACAACCTTGTCATAGTATCGGTGTTAGCCACTGAGTCCTTCAACGCATTTGCTTGTTCTATTAGTATTCGATTTGCAGTTATATCTTGTTGCCACACAACACCTTCCTTGTCGTCTGCTGCAATCGCCCCAAAACTCGCTAAAGTGAAGATAATGAACTTGTTCATTGTGTTTTGAACTCCCTGACCATCTGAGTGATCTCTTGACTACTTTGTGAAAAAGAATAGGGTGAGCCTGCGTACATACCTAAAATTTCATACGTTTTGTTTGCGGTTTCAATAACACTAACAAACCCCATTTGTTCTTCACCATTTACTTGTCCGCTACAAATAAGGTCAACCTTTACAGACAGTTGGTCACTTAACAGGTATTTATCCTGGTGACATTTTGTTTTCGATAGATCGTTTTCTACCCAACTTCGTCTAGCGTGAATATGCTCATCAAGCAGGCCAAACTTTTCGTCATAAGTAAACAACATTAGATAGCTCGATGTATTGATGTTACTAAACTCAGCCTCAGCGCTACCGTCAGAGTAGGTGCCTATTTCATCCTGATACCATCCGTCCTCAAAGAAACTGAGTGACGCTATTTGATCTTGAGATATGGAAATGGAAGTGTTTTTTTCAAGTCTTGGCGTATCTTTATATTTGTATATATCAATAAGCTCGGAAGCAATTGCGATGATGTAGAGAGGCACAAAGATAACGGTAAACAGCCATTTGAGGACAACTTTAATATTGTGCTCTTTAGTCCAGTTAACATAAGGTATCGCATGTTTCAGGGTCGATATACGCTTCGCAAACAAAGAGAAGCTAACGGAAAAAATGGTGAGTATCAGTACGTCGAGCCATACTGGGCTATGTAAACTTGATGATATTGCCAAGTAAGTACTACTTAGTAACATCAAAATCACGATTAGGACGTTGAACTTCTTACTATGAGGAGAGCGATATTCAGCTTCGAGCTCATTTAAAGCTGTATGCAATGCCGGTAGGCTAAACAATGAAATGACAGGTGTTAAAGAAAACAACCACAACCACGGTGTAAACCTTTTCTTTCCTAGCTTATTAAATTCGTGTGTTCGAAATATGAAATAGAAGCTAGAGTAACTGCCGAAAGTAGCAAAGCTGAGTAAAAATTCCCATATAAAAGAGCGAGTTTGATTAAGCCTTATATTGTTTTTAGACGTTGTATGGTGTACCGAAGAGTCGGTATTGTTTTCAATTGTAATCGCGGTGTCAGACATTAGAGCAAATCCTTGTTATTTACCCCAAAGCTAAAGGTTTATTTTATATATATCAATATTAAGCTATTTATTGATTTGTATTTTGTATGTTAATTCATGGCTTTGCGTATTGTGATGCACTTATTATGGCTACATTAACAAAAAAGCCCCGCTATAAAAGCGGGGCTTGAGTAACTAAAAGTCAGCTGACTTACATGACGCGCATGCCTGGCTGCGCACCTTCGTGCGGCTCAAGGATCCAAAGATCACTGCCACCTGGGCCTGCTGCCAGTACCATGCCCTCAGACATACCAAACTTCATCTTACGTGGTTTAAGGTTTGCCACCATAACCGTGTGCTTACCGATCAGATCTTCAGGCTTGTAAGCTGACTTAATACCCGCAAATACCTGACGGACTTCACCACCGATATCCAGCTTCAATTTGAGAAGTTTGTTTGCTTTTGGCACTTCTTCACACTCAACGATCTTAGCGATACGAAGATCAACTTTGGCAAAGTCATCGAATTCGATTTCGTCTGCAATTGGCTCTTTATCAAGTTCAGTCTGGCTTGCTTGGTTCTTTGCTGCTTCTGCCGCTTCTTTTGCTGCAACTTCTGCTGCTGCATCTTCTTTTGAAGCTTCAACCATGGCTTCAACCTTCTTAGGATCGATGCGGTTGAACAGTGCTTTGAACTTAGTGATTTCGTGACCCGTTAGTGGTGCAGCGATACCTTCCCAAGTCAGTTCTTCGTTTAGGAAGCCTTCCGTTCGTGCTGCAAGCTCTGGCATGACTGGTTTCAGGTAAGTCATTAGAACGCGGAATAGATTAATACCCACAGAACAGATGTCTTGTAGCTCTTGGTCTTTACCTTCTTCTTTGGCTACAACCCACGGTGCTTTTTCATCAACGTATTGGTTGGCTTTGTCTGCCAGTGCCGTGATTTCACGGATAGCACGGCCAAACTCACGAGTTTCGAAAAGCTCTGCAATGCGATCAGCAGCAGCAACGAACTCGTTGTATAGCTCTGGCTCAGCGAAGTTTTCAGACAGCTTGCCTTCGAAACGCTTACTGATGAAGCCTGCGTTACGAGACGCTAGGTTAACAATCTTGTTGACCACGTCCGCGTTCACACGCTGAGTGAAGTCTTCAAGGTTAAGATCGAGATCATCGATACGACTGTTTAGCTTAGCGGCGTAGTAGTAGCGTAGACACTCTGGGTCTAGGTGGTTCAAGTAAGTCGAGGCTTTGATGAATGTGCCTTTCGACTTAGACATCTTCGCACCGTTTACAGTTACGTAGCCGTGCACAAAAACGTTGTTTGGCTTTCGGAAACCACTGCCTTCAAGCATTGCTGGCCAGAATAGCGAGTGGAAGTAAACAATGTCTTTACCAATGAAGTGGTAAAGTTCAGTTGTGCTATCTTTCTTCCAGTACTCGTCGAAGTCTAGGTCATCGCGCTTGTCACATAGATTTTTGAATGAACCCATGTAGCCGATAGGGGCATCTAGCCACACGTAGAAGAACTTGTCTTTCTCACCTGGGATTTCAAAGCCGAAATACGGCGCATCACGAGAGATGTCCCACTGTTGAAGACCAGACTCAAACCACTCTTGCATCTTGTTTGCTGTTTCAGCTTGAAGTGAGCCAGAGCGGGTCCACTCTTGGAGCATGCTTTCGAACTGAGGTAGGTCGAAGAAGAAGTGCTCAGAGTCTTTCATCACTGGTGTTGCACCAGATACTGCTGACTTAGGATCAATCAGTTCAGTTGGGCTGTACGTTTCACCACAGTTGTCACAGTTGTCACCGTATTGGTCTTCTGACTTACATTTAGGGCAAGTGCCTTTTACGAAACGGTCCGGTAGGAACATCTCTTTTTCAGGGTCAAACAGCTGAGAGATAGTGCGGCTAGAGATAAAGCCATTCTTTTTCAGCTCTAGGTAAATGTGTGAAGCCAGCTCACGGTTCTCTTCAGAGTGTGTGCTGTGGTAGTTATCAAAGCTAATATCGAAGCCAGCGAAGTCTTTCTGGTGCTCTTCACTTACTGCAGCGATCATCTCTTCTGGCGTAATACCCATCTGTTGTGCTTTTAGCATGATTGGCGTGCCGTGAGCATCGTCAGCACAGATGAAGTTTACAGTGTTGCCACGTAGGCGTTGGTAGCGAACCCAGATGTCAGCTTGAATGTGCTCAAGCATATGACCTAGGTGAATCGAACCGTTGGCGTACGGAAGGGCACAAGTGACCAGTAGTTTTCTTGGATCGTTTGCCATACTTAATAATCGCTTCTTAAGGTGTATAAAAATAGAGAGTAATACTACCTTATCCCACCAGTGACTCCAAGGAGTCATCAGCGTGATTACCTTAGTTTTTTCGGGGTTCAGTCCTTCGCCGCTCAGTGCTACGATTAGATGCATAAGGAGGACCTATGCGTCAGTTCACTTCAAAGCAAGATTTTTGTACTTGGTTAAACCAATTTGAGCACCCGAGTTTAGCTCCGCAATGGGCATCTGTGGCAAATATTGTCACGGTTGGAGTTAACGCTATCCAAATCGCGATTCCCTTCGCGGCCAAAGCGTTGGTTAGCGAGTTGTCAGAGTGGGTTCATGATCAGCAGCAAAGTGGTGAGGTCACCGCTTTTGAGTGTGAGATTGCTGTTGAACCTAAACCATTGGAAACTCATGTTGTTCATGAAGTCAAAGGTGTCAAAAATGTCATTGCAGTCACATCTGCGAAAGGTGGTGTCGGCAAATCGACAACTTCAGTTAACCTAGCGCTTGCCATGGCGCAATCTGGGGCAAAAGTCGGGCTACTTGATGCGGATATTTATGGCCCGTCCGTACCCATGATGTTAGGTCAGCAACAAGCAACACCAGTCGTTCGCGATGACAAGTGGATGCAGCCTATTGCTGCGCATGGCATTTATACACATTCGATTGGTTATCTGGTGTCGAAGGATGAAGCAGCAATCTGGCGCGGGCCGATGGCTTCCAAAGCGCTGGCTCAACTGTTGAATGAGACGGAATGGCCAGAGCTAGATTATTTGGTGATCGATATGCCGCCGGGAACAGGAGATATCCAACTGACACTTGCGCAGCAAATTCCTGTGACTGGAGCTGTGATAGTCACTACGCCACAAGATCTCGCATTAGCCGACGCGCGCAAAGGTGCGGCTATGTTTGAGAAGGTACAAGTACCTGTAGTAGGGTTAGTTGAGAACATGAGTTATCACATTTGCAGTCACTGTGGTGGTAAAGAACACATCTTTGGTGCTGGAGGGGCTGAGAAAATGTCGAGTGAGTATGGTCTTGACTTACTAGCTCAAATTCCTTTGCACATCTCTATGCGTGAAGACATTGATAATGGCTGTCCAACGGTGGCTGCGCGCCCAGACTCTGAACATGCCGCTCAATACATTCAACTGGCTGAATCCGTCTGTGCTCGAATGTACTGGCATGGTAAAGAAAAGCCCGCTTCTATCCAATTTACCATGGTCGAGTAACGATAAAACGAGTGCTTTTTAAGCACTCGTTTCTTCATCTTATGGCCTGTAAACGTTTGCGTTGAGCTTATTTATTCCATTTGTAGGTTTGGGTTAAATACTCACTAGTAACTGCAAGCCGAACTCCCTATAATCAGGCGGTTTATCTATTACACACTAATACACAATGCGCTTTATGCACACTGCTAGTATTAGAATATGACACCAATTCAATTCATCGGGTGCAAGAATAATGTCTGATAATAATCAATGCGTCATCGTCGGTATTGCTGGCGCGTCTGCTTCTGGAAAAAGTTTAATCGCCAGCACTATCTATAACGAACTTCGTGAGAAAGTGGGCGATCATCAAATTGGTGTGATTACGGAAGATTGCTACTACAACGATCAGGGTCACCTGAGCATGGAAGAGCGTGTTAAGACCAACTACGACCACCCGAGCGCGCTGGATCACGATCTTTTGTGTGAGCATCTTGAAATGCTGACTCGTGGTGAAGCTGTCGAAGTACCAGAATATAGCTACACGCACCACACACGCACAGACAATACCTCATCGATGACACCAAAAAAGGTGATCATTCTGGAAGGTATTCTTCTCCTGACTGATCCACGCTTACGTGATTTGATGCACGCGACCGTGTTTATGGACACCCCTCTCGACATTTGTCTGCTACGCCGTGTGAAGCGTGATGTGGAAGAGCGTGGTCGTACTATGGAATCTGTGCTGAAGCAATATCAAGAAACGGTACGTCCAATGTTTATGCAGTTTATCGAACCGTCAAAACAGTACGCGGATATCATTGTTCCTCGTGGTGGAAAAAACCGTATTGCGATCGACGTACTGAAAGCGCACATTGCAAAACTTTTGAAAGCTTAACCCTTTGTCTCATTCAGACGCTTTATTTTTTACGCAAGAAGTGGCACTTTAAGTGCCACTTTCTTTTTATGTTTCATAAACGTTTTTCGACAAGACTTATAATTGGGGTATTTGTCCACCAATACCCGAATAGCAAGGACAATGCTGATGAAGAAACTATTGCTATATATAGCGATTCCTCTAGTAATCATTATCGGTGCACTATTGGCACTGGTGCTGTTGGTTAACCCAAACCAATTTAAACCCCTCATTGTTGAGCAGGCGCAAAAACAAACAGGCCTTGAGCTAATCATTGAAGGCGATATCAGCTGGCAATTCTACCCGTCTATCGGCTTTGAGCTAGGCAAAACAGAACTGCGTAATCCGCAAGGTTTTAGCCAGCCAAATATGTTTAAAGTTGACACGGTAGGCGTAGATGTTTCTGTTATGCCTTTACTCAGTCAACAACTTGAAATTGGCAATGTTACTCTCACGGGTGCTGAGTTTTACCTCGAAACACTCAAAGATGGTCGAAAGAACATTGATGTATTGACTCAGGCTCAAAATACGCAGGTGGAGGCCGCCGCAACGGCAACGGATACACCAAGCCCTGAAGCATCTGCGGAAAACGCTCCGTCAGAGTCAAGCCCAAGTCCTGTCTCTGCTTGGACGATTAATCTTGCAGGAGTCACCGTCTCCAATGCTGCGGTTGAAATCCAAGATAAACAGGCAGGCTCTTACACTAAGCTTTACGACGTATCGCTTAACTTGTCTGAGTTTGCTATCGACACTTGGACCAAAGCAGAATTTGCTGCCAAAGGCGAAAACAACCAGCAAAAATTCACGGCGCAAGGCAGTGCTGAATTTAAGCTAGCAAAAGGCTTTGCTGAGTATGCGTTGCGCAATATTGATCTCAATGCGAGCTTTAGTGATCCGGCAACCAAGATGGATTCAATCAAGCTTGGGTTAGAAACGTTTGAGTTTGATAAAGCAAACGCTTTGACTTACAGCGTTGCAGGTACAGCTGCTGGTTTCGACATCGATATGAAAGGTGCAGGTGCGCTGACGATAGACACCGCGATTTCTAAAGTGGTGATGAATAAGCTGACTTTGGATGCGACATTCAAAGGTGATGCACTGCCTCAATCGCCAATGAAAGTGGATATGGCCTCTGATTTGACGTTTGATCTGACGAAAAGCCACTTGAGCTTTGTGTTAGAGAAATTAACCGCCAATGCTCTGGCTTTTGATGGTAAAGCGGATGTAACGCTAGGTGATATTCCAAAAGTACGTTTTGCTCTGCACATTCCTAACATCGATTTGGATGAGTTTCTTGGTCTGAATAAGCCAGCAGAGAATGCTTCACAACCTGATACATCGGTTCCAGCAAATACAGACTCGACAAGATCTAATAGCGACCCTGTATCCACAAATAGTGCTGCTGCATCGTCAAGTACGCCACAAGCTGAAGTAGAACCTGATTTGTCAGCGTTGAAGACGTTGGACGTCAAAGGTGACATCACTATTGATAAGTTCAAAGCCAGCAACGCCAGAATGCAAAACGTCACAGCGAGCTTCTATGTCAATCGAGGGATTGCAGAGTTGACATCGTTCTCGTCAAACTTGTACCAAGGTTCAATTACTGCAACCGCTAAATTGGATGCACGTAAGAGCCCAGCGTCTTACACAGCGAAGAAGCAAATCAAAGGTGTTAAAGTTCTGCCACTACTCAAAGACGTGGCAAACAATGACATGCTGGAAGGTACGGGCAACATTGATGTTGACGTTAAAGGCAGCAGTCTGACCCCAACGGGTATTCAGAAAAACTTGGTCGGGACTGTAGGTATTAACTTCACCGATGGCGCCGTTAACGGTATCAACGTTGCACAATTGATTCGTGAAAACTACGCCAAAATAAAAGGCCAGAAAGTTGAGTCTAGCAATGAGACACAAAAGACGGACTTTAGTGCGATGAAGGCGACGCTGAAACTGAACAAGGGTAATGTCTCGACCAACGATTTAACGATGCAATCACCACTGTTGCGTATTCGTGGCAACGGTAGTGCCAATTACCTGAACCAAACCGTTGATTTCACCGTCAGTACTTCAATTGTCGGTTCTTTAGAGGGGCAGGGTGGCAAAGACATTGATGAGTTACGTGATGTGACGATTCCAATCAACATTTCTGGCTCTTGGCAGCAGCCTAAATTCAAGCTGGTTTTCGATGATGTTCTGAAGCAAAAAGCGCAGAAAGAAATTGATCGCGGTCTGAAGAAACTTGATGAGAAGCTGGGTGAGAAAATCAAAGATGAAAAGACCAAAGAAGTGATCAATGGTTTACTGAAAGGTTTGTTCAACTAATCGATTTGGATAACAGTTGAAAGCGCACCCGAGGGTGCGCTTTTTATTTGGTGTCCGTTTATAACGTTACCATAAATGCTTGCAGATTCACCGGACGAACGAGCCTAGGTTTAAGGGAGGGAAAATGGAAACGTTGTTCTATCACCTAGTCTTCATTTTTTAACACCGCAGATGATTACCAATCAACACCCTTAAGTGCCTTCACTCCGGACTCAAAGGCATGCTTAACGTTCTTCACTTCAGAGACAGTATCTGCCATTTCGATCAAAGTGCGATGTGCGCCACGACCAGTGATCACAACGGATTGCATTTTGGGTCGCTTGTTCAATGCTTCTACGACTTCGTCAAGCTCAACGTAACCGTAGCTGACCATATAAGTTAGTTCATCGAACAGAACCACATCGATAGATTCATCGGTCAGCATTCGTTTACACTCTTGCCAGACTTTTTGTGCGGCCTCAGTATCTGTGGTCTTATTCTGAGTTTCCCAAGTAAAACCCGTCGCCATCACTTGGAATTCAACCCCGAGCTTCTCTAGCAAATTACGCTCACCGTTGTCCCATGTCCCCTTAATAAACTGGGCGACGGAACACTTGAGGCCATGACCTACAGCACGGGCAATAGTACCAAATCCGGAAGTGGATTTACCTTTGCCGTTACCTGTGATGACCAGTAGCAAACCTTTTTCTTCCTGAGCAGCCGCTACTTTTGCGTCGATTTGCTCTTTTACTTTTTGCTGACGCGCTTTATGTCGTTCTTGCTTTGAATTTTGATCAGGCATGAATCATTCCCTAAGTGAGTTTAGCCTTATCATAACCAAAAAAAATGCTGCTAAATACCAGCAATCATTGTGTCATTTCAAATGTCTACCACCATCGAGATGGATATTCCTGCCAGTCATGTATTTGCTAGACATGATAAAACGAACGGCTTCTACTATCTCTTCAAAGCCTGCTTCTCTGGGGATGAGCGCTTTGGCGAGGGCCTTTCGTTTGTAGGCTTCATCATCATGCTGATTAAACTTGATCAGGGCTGGGGAAATGGTGTTCACCTTAATATTTGGCGCTAACATAGCTGAGAATGAAAGTGTTAGGTTATTGAGCGCAGCTTTGCTTGCAGCATAGGCTGCATGCTTTTTACTGCCTTTTTCAGCGACATAATCACTGATGTGGATAATGTCACTACTGTCTGGCCCCTGACTGAGTAAGCCTTGCAGTGCCAAGTTCATTTGATACGGGGCGCTGACATGAATCGCCATCATTTTTTGTAATATCTGAGCGTGATTACTAGAATCCGCTGGCTTATCAGGGTACCAGTCTGAAGCATTGTGGATAATGCACCTTAGCTGGGCGTATTCATTGTTGAGGTATTGAATAAAGGCATCGATGCTTTGTTGATGATAGAAGTCAACCTGATGTAAATCGGCCCCTTGCGCTTGCAAAGATTCGAGCTCAGGGTAGTCGGTACGATAAGTACCAACGACCCTGTACTCATTAGCAAGAAAATCTTGTGCTAGGGCTAACCCCAATCTTTTACCAACGCCCGTGATCACTACCGTTCCTTTCATCCTAAAAACTCCGCGCGGGTCTGTGGATTGGTTTTGAAAATACCGCCCAGTGCCGTAGTCGATGTTTCCGAGCTGGTGTCCATTACACCTCGAGACTTGACGCAGTAGTGCGTTGCTTTTATCGATACCGCAACATTTTCTGTTTCCGTCAGGGTCTGAATCGCGACTAAGACCTGCTGGGTGAGACGCTCTTGTACCTGTGGACGCTGTGCGAAGAAGCGTACGATACGATTGATTTTTGACAAACCTAAGATCTTGTTGTCTGGGATGTAGGCGACCTGAGCTAGGCCGTCGATAGTGATAAAGTGGTGCTCGCAGGTCGAGGTGAGGTTCACATCTGATACTTTGACCATCTCATCCACGGCCATTTTGTTTTCAATCACACTGATCTTAGGAAAGTTTTGGTAATCCAGACCAGAGAAAATCTCATGCACGTACATTTTTGCAATGCGGTGGGGGGTTTCAGACAAGCTGTCGTCAGTAAGGTCCAGCCCTAATGTACTGACTACTTCAGTAAGTAGGCCTCGAATACGATGGTACTTTTCATCTGGCGTCATGTCGGATGGAACGAGTGGCGTTTCCAACCCGCGTGCGATTAACGCTTGTTGTACTTTGTGCGCTTCTGGTGAAATCATGCTTACTCTCCTGCTTCTGCTTTGTAGTTCAAGGTAAGAGAAACAGAGTCTGCAAATCTCAAAGCATGAGGTTTGTCGATTTTTACTTGAGCATATGAGACCCAAGGGTGATCGACACAGATCCCAAGAACATCACTGGTCAATTTTTCCAGCAGTAAGAAACGGCCGTTTTCGACGTGGTGAATAATCCCTTTACAGATGGTCTTGTAATTCAAAGCGTTGTCAATATTGTCTTCTAAGCACAGTTTGTTAGCCGGGTAGTGGATTTCTGCGTTGATAATGATGTCTTGCTGCTTGGTTTTCTCTTCTTCGTTGAATCCGATATAGGTACGAAGTCTGAGGTTGGTGATTGTTATTATGGCATTGTGATTCATCTTAACTTCCCAATTTAGGATTACGGTAGTCTCTACGTAATAGTAGCTTGCTGAGATCAGTTTGCATTTGGAAAGGTGTAGATGTGAATCTAAGCACGCTTCAGTGATGATTTATGCCATATGTGTTCAGTCTTTGTTACCTGTTGAGTGTCTTTGTCGTACTCTCTCCAAAGTTGTGCATAGGTCTTTGTTGTGAGCGGATGGATACCATCAGGGATAATGTCTGCAAGCGGGCGAAGTACAAAGGCGTTTTCAGTAATTTCTCCTCGTGGGAGTTCTACGCCATCAATGATACCGACCAGATCATCGAAAGTAAGTATGTCGAGATCCAATGTTCTGGAAGCGAATTTCTCTCCAATTCGTATACGACCACTATCATCTTCAATCTGTCTGAGTATTTTTGCTAGTTCGCTTACGGATTGAGAGCACTCAAATCCTACGACTAAATTGAGGAAGTTTTCGCCCTTAAAACCCACAGGAACACAGTCGTAAAAGTTGGAAACGGTTAGAGGCGCGAAAAAGTGCTCAAGTGCGCTCAACGCTTGACTAACGTGAAACTCTCTGTCGATGTTGCTGCCAATACTGACGGTGACGTAATGCATGGTTGATGTCCTATCCGGTTTATGAGTCACAAAGTGGGTCGGTAAACTCGTTCATTTTCTTGCAAGTAGCAAACGTTCAATCACTGTGACAAAGTCGATTATATTTTATGTTCATCAGCTTGGTGAGAAAGCTTGATATTGTGACATTTAGCGTTTCGACTAGCATTGCCCGGTCGGGACCCACTCATGTATTTAAGACCAAGTCGTACACGATTTCTACATTTTGCTATCTCTCTTCTATGAGCGTCACAATCAATGCTGGTTCTTCAGTCGTTGCGACTTGAATTGCCCTTTGGTCTACGGAAGGTTGGGCTAAAAAGATCATCCATCGACTGACCGTCGAAGTGCGCAAAAACAGACGATGAGCTCTGACTTTGTGACAATGGTGTGGGTTACTTGAGGTGAAAATGCCTCGTCTAAGCCGAAGTTTGATAGTCGGTTTTAATGCTAAAATAATGTGCATGTTGGGCATGACAACTTTAGGAGTAACACTATGAATAATCGAAATAAACCATCAATACTTGTAGTGTGTATGGGGAACATTTGTCGTTCTCCAACCGGAGAAGCGATTCTGCGAGCGAAAGCAGAGCAAATGGGCGTAGATGTCGAAGTCGATTCGGCTGGTACGATTGGCTACCACCAAGGTAACCCTCCAGATCCCCGTTCGCAAGCTGCGGGGGAACAAAGAGGTTACTCATTTCAAGGGATTCGTTCTCGCCAAGTGGTCGATAACGATTTTGAGTATTTCGATCTGATTTTAGCAGCGGATAAAGACAACTTAGCCGATTTAAAAGCACAATGCCCTTTGCAACATCAAGGTAAGATCCGACTGTTTCTTAGTTTCGGCGAAGCCGTTGAAGAGGAAATCCCGGACCCCTATTACGGAGGAGACAAGGGATTTGAATTGGTGCTGGACTTGATCGAAGAAGCGTCAGAAAAGCTTCTTCGGTCCCTTTAGTTTAGGCGGCCATCACGCGGCCGCTGAAATAATCGTTTGAGACAATGTATTCTGTATTGCGGATCAGTTCATCGTGGATTTCAGCCCACTGTGTTTCTTCTTGTTCGTAGCAAGGGACCACACCACCGACGCGAATGTTAAACGGCGTTAGTTCTTTAGCCCAGCTCTGAGTAAAGCCGGCAACCATAGAGGTTGCGTTCTCAAACCCTGATAAATCATGGTAATTCGCGTGAGCAATCACATTTACAATCACACCATTTTTTTTGTCTTGACGCATTTTTTCTGCCGTAGCTTGGCCAAAGCTAAACAATGTTGCGGCCATTAGAGATAAATGCTGCGTAAAAACATCTCCGGCCCGCTCATCAAAGAGCTTGGGCATCGCCTGACTGGTCAACGCATTGATCAACACATTGGGTGATTGATGAACCGATTGATCAATAAATCTGAACAGTGAGTGGATAGAATCCATGGAATGATCCGGCAAAGCATATTGATAAATATCAGGGGAAATGGCTTTACAACGCACGAAGGTTTCGTTCAATTGCACTGCACTTTTGTCGCATAAAATGACGGTGGCACCTAGTGAAGCAAAGTGCGTAGCGAGTGTACTACCAAGCTGTGAGCCTGCCGAAGTGATTAAAATCACAGCACTTTTTATATCCATATAGAGAGCCTCCGTCCATAGCTGAAAAGGTTGTCCACATAGCATGGTAGATTAGTTGTTGCTTAAGTGTGAATAAGCTCAAATAACTTGTGCATATCTTGTGCTTAAGGTAAATAATTTGCGCTCATTCACATTTATAAGTGACAGGTTGAGTATTGAGTGGCGTAAGCCACAGAATTATGTGATCTCGCTAGATCTTTAAACTTGCGTTTGGATCTGGAAGGTGCGCTGAGCTTTGATCAACTGGTTGTAGAGATCGATTGGTATCAGCTCCTTAGCCTCTTTTTCGTCTAGTTGTCGGCGCTGATGCCCAGATAAATTATTGTAAATCTCTTCGGGAAGGTCGTGTGTATCCTCAGGCATGTAGGCCAAAACTTCTGGGTGAAGGTAGTGAGTGAGTTTGGCGCTCGGCAATCCTGCGCGATGAAACATATCGGCTTGCATCGCTGAAATTGGGTAGGAGCTTTGGTCAGAACGAATTTGCTGGGGAGGCTGTATTTCGAAGCGACGCCGCAACGCTTCTTCTGTCATGTCTTGTTCATTTACTTTCTCGATAGGTGTGTTATCACGAACGTCGTCAGAAAACATCGACAGAATCAAGGCGAAGTCGGCGCGACGTCCTTCATGAACAGCATGGTTAATCCCCTTGCCGAACTGAAGTTCGTTAATAATGCCTGCTTTGTCTAGAGTGTGAATCTGAGTTTGCATGTTACCTCGCTTGATGACTATGTAGCGGCAATATCGAGGTGAACTTTAGGGGAAATAACTGACTAGAAAAGAAAAAAGCCAGCGAAGTGCTGGCTTTTTAAGCGACTAAACTTATCATCCTATAGGGAAGGATTATTTAGCTAGGTTATCTGCTACGAAGTCCCAGTTAACTAGTGCCCAGAAACCATTCATGTAGTCTGGACGAACGTTACGGTAATCGATGTAGTAAGCGTGTTCCCACAGGTCAACAGTAAGAAGTGGCGTTGTACCTTCTTCTGTTAGAGGTGTCGCTGCGTTAGACGTGTTTACGATCTCTAGAGAGCCATCAGCTTTCTTAACTAACCAAGTCCAAGAAGAACCGAAGTTGTTGATAGCAGAGTCTGTGAATTTTGCTTTGAACTCTTCGAAAGAACCGAATGCAGCATTGATTGCGTCTGCAACAGCACCTGTTGGCTCACCACCTGCATTTGGCGCTAGACAGTGCCAGTAGAACGTGTGGTTCCAGATCTGTGCAGCGTTGTTGAATACACCGCCAGTAGAAGTTTTGATGATGTCTTCTAGTGATTTACCTTCGAACTCTGTGCCTGGGATAAGACCGTTCAACTTTACGACGTAAGTGTTGTGGTGTTTACCGTGGTGGAAATCTAGAGTCTCTGCTGAGATATGTGGTTCTAGCGCGTCTTTTGCGTAAGGAAGAGCTGGTAGTTCAAATGCCATTGCTCGATTCTCCATTGATATGAAAGAGTTAAACTCTCTCGATTGCTTCCAGTGTTATTTATTATTCATGGCTCGCCAAAAGCCAACCATGTAATTTTGCTGACTTGGGTATAGTCTAACAAGTTTTTACTTTAATAAAAGCGCCTCGACAAATTTCTTTCTTCTATAAAACCGCAGATATTATAGGCTTTTTATTCTCAGCCAATGGTTTAAAATGGGCGAATCACTGGCAGTCACTCCATGAAGAGGAAGTAATGGAAACCATCGACAAAATCAAACAACAAATCGAAGAGAACGCTATCCTTCTTTACATGAAAGGTTCTCCAAAGCTACCTAGCTGCGGCTTCTCATCTCAGGCATCACAAGCACTAATGGCGTGTGGTGAAAAGTTCGCTTACGTAGATATTCTACAAAACCCAGATATCCGTGCTGAGCTACCTGCCTACGCACAATGGCCGACATTCCCACAGCTTTGGGTTGAAGGTGAGCTGATTGGTGGTTGTGACATCATTATTGAGATGTTCCAGAAAGGTGAACTTCAGCCTCTTATCAAAGAAGCAGCCGAGCGCGCTGGTACGGATGAAGAATAACTGAAAACCACTGTCTAAATTTACAGTTTTTCTTGATTTTTAAGGGCCACATTCGATAATGTGGCCCTTATTGTATCTGCCTGATTAAGTTTTATGTCACGTCTGTTTATTGCTGAAAAACCGAGCTTGGGTCGAGCTATCGCTGCGGCCCTGCCTAGTCCGCAGAAGAAAGATCAAGGCTTTATTCGTTGTGGAAATGGCGACGTGGTGACCTGGTGTATTGGCCACTTGCTAGAGCAGGTAGAGCCAGACGCCTACGATGACAGATACAAAAAATGGAATCTGGCTGATTTGCCAATCGTTCCTGAGCACTGGCAATTACGTCCTCGCAAGTCGGCTTCTAAACAACTGACAGTAGTTAAGAAACTACTCAAAGAGGCGTCTGAAATCGTTCATGCTGGCGATCCGGATCGTGAAGGTCAGTTGTTGGTGGATGAAGTGTTGGATTACTGCAAAGTCAGTAAGACGAAAAAAGAAGCCACGCAACGCTTATTGATTAGCGACCTCAACTTACCAGCAGTTAAGCGCGCGCTAAATCAGATGCGCAGTAACCGCGAGTTTATTCCTCTTTCGGTCTCCGCTCTTGCTCGCTCCCGAGCTGACTGGCTGTATGGGATGAATATGTCCCGCGCTTATACGCTACTGGGGCAAAAAGCGGGCTATCAGGGGGTGTTGTCAGTCGGCAGAGTTCAGACGCCCGTGCTTGGGTTGGTGGTTCGTCGTGATGAAGAGATCGAGAACTTCGTTCCTCGTGACTATTTTACCTTGCATGCCCTGATCCCCTATCAGGATGGCAATAGTGCGTTTGATATCCGTGCTCGCTGGAAACCGAGTGAAGCATGTAAGCCTTGGCAAGATGAAGAGGGGCGGGTTCTCAATCGTAAACTGGTCGAGAATGTTGCCAATCGCATTACGAATCAGCCTGCCAAGGTGGTCGAGTCGGAGCAAAAACAAACTAAGCAATCGGCTCCTTTGCCTTATTCTCTTTCTGCGTTACAGATTGACGCTGCCAAGCGTTTTGGTATGAGTGCTCAACAGGTCTTAGATACCTGTCAATCTTTGTATGAAAAGCACAAGCTCATTACTTACCCTAGGTCGGACTGCCGATACCTGCCGCTGGAACATTATGGACAAGCCAACAGTGTCTGTGATGCGATATCGAATAACTGTAACGAGCTAGGTCAGGCGGTTCATGGTGCCAATTTAAGCCTCAAATCCAAAGCATGGAATGATAAAAAAGTGGACGCGCACCACGCGATCATTCCCACACCTAAAAAGGCTTCCGTTAATGCGCTGTCAGGTAATGAGATGAAAATCTATCAGCAAATTGCTCGCCAGTATCTAATGCAGTTTTATCCAGCTGCGGTTTATGCAGAGGCGAAGCTGGTGTTTGACATTGCTGGCGGGACTTTTATTGCCAAAGGTCGCCAGCTTGTATCGGCTGGTTGGAAAGCGTTAATGGGAAAAGTGGACGATGACGACACAGGCGTTGACGCGGTTCCCCCGCTTGATGAAGGCACAGTGCTGACTTGTCGCGAAGGCGAGATTAAAGACCGTAAAACTGAGCCGCCCAAGCACTTTACTGAAGCGACGTTACTCCAAGCGATGACAGGCATTGCCCGTTTTGTTGAAGACAAAGAGCTGAAAAAAATCCTCAAAGAAACCGATGGCCTAGGTACCGAAGCGACTCGCGCAGGGATTTTGGATACGCTGTTTAAGCGTCAACTGCTGCAACGACAGGGCAAAACAATCCTCAGTTCACCAGCGGGAAGAGGGCTAGTGCATGCATTGCCTTCCGAGTCCACTTATCCCGATATGACGGCACATTGGGAACATCAGCTTCAAGGAATGGCTGAACGTAATCAAGCCTACAGCCCATTTATGCAGGCATTGCAAACGCGTATTGACGGTTTAATGCAGCAAGTCAAAGGCGGCGAAGTGCCTGAGTCGCTACGTCATCTTCCTAAGGTGGAACGACCAGCCTTTAAGCGTAAGCGGAGAAGCAGTGCGAAAGCTGGTGGCCAGAAACGTGCGACCACGCGTCGTAAGAGCAGTTAATGCTTGTTGCCGATAGTTCGTTGATACTTTCTTGGTGTGACGCCAAACTTTTCTCTAAAGCGCTGACGGAAGCGCTCCTCCGACTGATAACCGCACATTTGCGCTAACTGGTAGCCATCATATGGATGTTTTTGCATCAATTGCAATGCATGGCTAAGGCGCACCTACGCCAGTAATTGCCGATACTGACTACCTTCCAGTTTAAGCTTTCGGATCAGCGTTGCCCGGCTCATACCAAAATGATCAGCAACTCCTTCAAGAGAATGATCGTCTGCTGAAGCGATGGAAAGGTACTGGGTGATAGTTTGTGTCAGTGATGCTTGGGCTGATTTAGTGTCAGTTTAACGAGCTCAATCTGAATTGTTGGGCCTTAAAGTATCACATTCAATCTAATGTTAGTGAAAAGTGATACTTTTTGTTGATTTAGATATTACCAAGGAAGTGCGCTGCCATCATAGTTGATAAATTTACCAGAGCGGCTGATATCGGCGCTCTCGATCACTTCAACCAGTCCCGCGGCAGAGGTTTGCGTATCAATTAACGCGTTTGGTCCGCCCATTTCTGTTTGTACCCAACCTGGGTGAAGCGCTAAAACGGTGAAACCTTGACTGGAAAGGTCGTTACTCAGGCTTTTCACTACCGAGTTAAGCGCGGCTTTGGATGAGCGATAAATATAACCACCACCCGACGTATTTTCCGTCATGCTACCCACTTTAGAAGAGAGGCAGGCGATCTTTTTGAGCTGACCTCTTTGTAGATTGGGGAAAAGTGCTTCAACGAGTTTGAGTGGCGCGATGGTGTTAATTTCAAGTACTTTGCGCCACTCGTCGATATCGGTATGACCAAAGCTGTACCCTTTTGGCCCGTAATAGCCGGCATTATTGATCAGTACATCAAGTGCTGGTAGAGCGTTGGCGAACTCACTCAGACCTTGACAATCCGTCACGTCGAACAGATGACACGTCAGGTTGTCACCTTCCAGCTCAAGGAGCTCCTGCGAGCTTTTCTCTGAGCGATAGGTTGCGTGAACCTGCCAGCCTTGAGCAAGATAGTTTTTGACTAAGCTCAGCCCGATACCACGGTTAGCTCCGGTGATTAGAACAGTTTTCATGGAGAACTCCTGTAAAAGTATTTAGGCTATTTTGCTAAGCGGTCAACGTAAAATCAACCAGCCACCATGCAGAGAACAGTATCAGTGAAAACAAAGATATAGCGCCTACTGAACCGACGATGACTCCTAGCAGTACAAACAGTTTCAGACGATGCAAAATCTCAAACCACTTAAATGAAAATTATTATCATTTAAGGTGATTTGAAACCATGATGCAACTTGTTACCATACTAAAAACTCAAATATCGACGGATATCAATGATTCCACTGATTTATCACTCCATCTACTCAGAGCTGCCGTTACCTCAAGGTCACCGATACCCGATCCATAAGTACCGACTGTTATTCAATGAAATCGAAAAAGTGCGTTTTCGTGACGAGCAGTGGCGAACATTTTTTCACTATTGTAAGCCCCAAGCGTTGACCCCTGATGAAGTGATTAAAACGCATTGTAAGCAATACGTGTCTGAACTGTTTTCTGGCCACTTGCCTGCAGCTCGGATGCGACGTATTGGTTTTCCGTGGAGTGAGTGCCTTATTGAACGTACGTTGACCTCGGCAGGTGGAACTTGCCTGACGGCTGAAAAAGCGATTGAATATGGTGTGGCTATCCACCTAAGTGGCGGATATCACCATGCGCATTATGATTTTGGCAGTGGTTTTTGTTTACTCAATGATTTGGTTTTGGCGGCGAAACGAGCATTAACCTATGAAAGTATCGACAAAGTGCTGATTGTTGATAGTGACGTTCACCATGGTGATGGAACAGCGACATTATGTGCCGATCACGATGACATAGTAACGCTCTCTTTTCATTGTGATAAAAACTTTCCTGCTCGCAAACCAGACTCAGATATGGATGTGGCTTTACCCCGTGAAACCTGTGATGAAGAGTTTCTTAGCTCGTTTGTCTCAGTTGTCGAAATGGCGATCAATCTGCATCAACCGGATTTGATCCTTTATGATGCGGGCGTGGACATCCATCAAGACGACGAGCTGGGTTACTTCAATGTTTCTACTCAAGCTATTTACCAAAGAGACGTTGCCATGTTTGAGCTGGCAAAGACAAACTCACTTCCGATAGGTTGTGTTGTTGGAGGCGGTTATCGAACGGATCACAGTGAATTGGTACCGATCCACATGCAGTTACTTAATGCGGCCTTTCAGGTCTATGGCAATCAATAAAGGTTTACAATGGAACAGAGAATTCGGGCGGCAGGTATACTCATCGACAATGACGCGATACTGCTTTTGAAAGTCAGAGACTTTACAGGAGAGTATTGGATCCCACCGGGTGGTGGCATGGAAGAGGGCGACAGAAGCTCAAAAGATTGTGTCGTGAGAGAATTTAAAGAAGAGTCTGGGCTAGATATTGAAGCCGGAGAACTGATTTGTGTACGTGAGTTTCTTGAAACACACAGAAACCGTTATCACTCCGAATTCTTCTATCATGTCTCACGCTATCATGGCGAGCCTCATATCGAGAACCTTGCAGGGCTTAACGATGAAGAATACATCCAGTCTGTGCAATGGGTGCCATTATCTGAACTGAACGACAAACGTATGTATCCGAAAGAGCTTAAAGATAAAGTACTGGAACTGATTAAGACCAAGAGTTTTTCTACTCATCTTGGTAGTTACGCGCAAGGCGATCAGGAAGAACTCAATCAGCTATAGATTGGGTGGTATTGTGTGGATGGTAGCAGGTGTCCTGAAAGCCTTAGCCCTTCGGATAGGGCTTTGAAGGCTGGCTTGCATGAAAACCATGATGCTTATCATCTGCTTTGTCGATGGAATAAAAGATGTCAATAAGGTCAACCAACTAGGAGTATTAAAAGAGCATATTGAGTTTAAAGTTTGGTCACGCGTGTATTCACAAGTTAGTGTAAGCCATTATTGACTACAATTGCTGATGTACCCCATGGGTGAAATTGCTCCAATACTTAAAACGCCAAGAAAATAACGGGATGTATGGATATGTCTCTTTCAAGCTTTATCTCACGCTTGCCACAATTGTTATTCTTGATCTTGTTTACTGCGTTGCTAGTCACAAATGTACGCTACGTCAATTCTGCCTCTTTATTCATGCAAGGCCTTGTTGCTTGCAGTGGCGTTTTATGGCTTGCTTGCTGCTTGCTTTACTCATGTAAACTTAAGTTGTTGTTCATTACTTTCCTGCTCAACCTGCTTAGTGTATCCGCTTATAAAGAGCTACTTGCTGTCAAACTCGAACTCAGCTCCTTTGTGATCATCAGTAATACTTGGTTGTTGCTGTATCTATCTAGCCAATCAGAATATGGGTTGCTTCGAATAGCTAGTAGAGTGCTTGTTACGATATTTGTAATTAGCTCAGTTGTGATTCTACTGACAGGTCTTTACTACGGCAGTTTGGATAAGGAATTCGTTTTTGCTCTGCTTCAAACGAACACTCAAGAAGCATCGGAATTTCTTGGTTATATAGCAGAGCCCAAAGCATTCATTATACTTGCAATAAGTGTTGTGCTGACAGGGTTCTGGTTGCGCTATTCAGTCAATAAGAAACGAGCCAACTCGCCATTGTTTGCACTGGTACTCATTCCTTTGAGTTTCTTTTCACTCTTGCAACCAAATACGTTCAAAGGCTTTAGCAATGTCCTGAGTCATATCGAGCAGTATTACTTTGAGCTTGAACAACTTCGCGCCGTTATTGATAAACGAAAATCTTCAGCATCCAAATATAGCGTTACTACAAGTAGTGAGAATAGTCTGCATCTATTGGTTATTGGTGAATCGCTTTCTAGATTTCATATGTTTAATTATGGCTATCGTAGAGAAACGACACCATGGATAGCACAATCACAGCCTATTCAATTGCAGTATGCGTATTCTAATCACACCCATACCATGGAGGTACTAACCCTAGCTCTTACTCAGAGTAATCAATATAACCAACTCGATTACTTTGCCAGTGCATCGCTTATTGATGTGCTTAATCAAGTAGGGTTTCAAACGGCTTGGATCAGCAATCAAATGTCAGCTGGTGAATGGGACAACCACGTATCCGCACTTGCTTTTGAAAGTGACTATGTTCGGTTTATTAATACCAATGTTGGTAGATCCGACTTTAGCCGAAAGCAGGACGATGCCTTGATAGATGAACTGCGAGGTTATCTAGCGACGCAAGACCTCAATAAAAACCATTTCATCGTTCTGCATATGATGGGAAGTCATATTGCATATTGTGACCGAATAAAAGGGCAAGCACGTTCTCTTCCACCAGCTCCTAATTATTTATACAAGGGCAAACAAAACGACTGCTATGATGAAACGGTAGCATTTGCCGACCGGATCCTGTCTCAGGTTTATGAATTGGTTTCCAATACACCTCACTTCTCCTCAATGACCTTTTTCTCCGACCATGGAGAAGAAGTATTTGAAAAGTTAGGTCACGATTCTCGACGGTTTAAAGAGACAATGGCTGAAATCCCTTTTCTGGTTTGGAGCAAAGAGCCAAGGCCTAACCTTGAAAGCAATCAAGATAAAGTCTTTACTAATGACCTATTGTTTGACTATCTACTTGGTATCACCAAAATCAATAGCGATCTAAAAGCAGAACACCTCGATATAGGGTCAGACCGCTACTCCTTGCCGCTCCACCAAGCGAAAACTCTGCATGCCAGCCTGCCAATCTCGAGCTTATCACGGCATAAAACCAAGGTTAATCTTAACAAAAATAAAAACTTGATGGCGCATCGAGTCAATACTATTGGGGCGATGGACGACGCCAAACATCAAGGCTTTCAACGTATAGAATTAGATTTAATTATTAGTGATGGAATCATGCAAGTTGGGCATGATCATGAAACCTTAACTGGTCAGAGTCTAGAAGCGTATTTAGCGTATGAAAGTCGATATTTTGAAGCGCTCTGGTTTGACATCAAGAATATTAATGAGCAGAACCTCTCTTTCGTACTTGAGACTCTGGAAAACCTTGATAGCCGATATCAGCTTAAAAGAAGAACTCTGATCGAAACCTCTTCGATTTCTCCTAGGATCTCAGAGCTTAGTGAAAAGGGGTGGAAAACCAGTTATTACCTACCAACCTCATTACCTCAGAGACTAACTAGCCAAGAGCAGACCCTAGCTTATGTGAGCCAACTTCAAGACCAACTAAAGTCTCAGCAGATGCGATCCTTGAGCTATGATATATCTCTGTTTGAGTTTGTAGACAAGTATTTGCTTGATAGCATCATTAAACCGTTGGGGCTTAAGATGAATACTTGGACCCCCCTTAAGGCCAAGGACAGCGCTTTATTGAAAAAGCTCGAAAAGCTTGGAGCAAACCAAGGGTTTGAGAATGTGATCGTCATTCATACTACCCGGTTTCGACTTTAACCGATATTTAATAGGCTCCTATCCGAGGGCGAATACACTTACAGATTCGATTGCAGGAAATTAGGAAATTAAGGACATACACCTAAAGAACTGCCGCATTCTTCTATCTCACTTCCCGCTATCATGGCGATCAGGAAGAACTCAATCAGCTATAGATTGGGTGGTATTGTGTGGATGATAGTAGGTGGCCTGAAACCCTTCGAACATACAGCCCGACCAAGCGGCGCGCAAAGTTTTAGATTTACCGCCGTCTTGGTCTATTGAAACAGGGTGATGAAAACCCTCATCACCTCAGGTTAAAGCACGCACAAATTAGCTGCCCAAGTGCTGTCCAACGGCAATAAAGAAAGGGACATTAAACAAAACGTTGAAAGGGAAAGTGATCCCAAGTGACGCGGTAATCGACATGCCCGAGTTCGCTTCCGGTAAACTCTCTTTCATCGCTGCTGGTACGGCGATATAAGAAGCACTGGCTCCCAATACTGCCATTAGGGTAATGCCTCCGGCACTTAATTGTAGTGCTAGGCCAAGGGCTGTACCTGCGATACCTCCGAGCATTGGCATCAAAACCGCAAAGCTGATTAAAAACAGGCTATTTTTTTTCAACGCAGTTAACTGTTTGCCAGCCGTTAGGCCCATTTTCAACAGGAACAAAGCTAATACACCAGAGAACAGTTCTATAAACAATGGAGAGAGTTTGTGTACACTTTCCCCTCCAATATAGCCGATGATTAAGCTACCCATCATAAGAAGAATACTTGGGTTAGCGATTAGTTCCTTGCGGATAAAGGTCGTGTTGATATGCCTCAGGCTTCCTTTTGCTAATAAAAGACCGACCAGAATGGCGGGCATTTCGAGTAAAACGACAAAAAGTGGGAAGTAAGCTTCATAACTGATGTTTCCTGCCTCTAGTAAGGCGACTGCGACGGCATAGGTTGCGACACTTACAGAACCGTAATGGGCTGCAATCGCACCAGCATTGATGTTATCCAACTGACCGAAAAACCTAAGTATTGGATAAGCCACTAATGGAATAGTAAGGCCAAATGCCACTACCGCCACTGACATAGTGAGAAGGTCGGGGTCAAGATGCTTTTGCAGCGCTATGCCTCCCTTGAGACCAATGGCGATCATTAAAACCAGACTGAGCGCTTTATACAGATTTTCGGGGAATGGGATCTTAGCTCCCACCAATTGAATGACGATACCGAGAATGAAAAATGCAACGACCGCATCTATGACCATAATTTATTTGCCCTTGCTCAAGTACGGCACAGCTACTGTGTGAGTACTGAACCCCATTTTACGTATACAAGATATGACTGCGTTCAACGAGGTGAACCCCATCAGTGCTACGGCGATAGCGACGAAGCCAGATGGCTTATAACCTATTGATACACCGTAAAAATAAAACATAGTCAACATAACAATAGTGATCGCTGACAGGGCCATATTTCGATAATTCATAACAGTCTCCTTAAATTTTCAGAGCATGTTACTTTTAAACTTTAATAGATTAAAATAGATAATATTAATGAAAATAATCTACTTTTATCTATATTGTCAGTTGTTGTCGGAGGGATTATGGCGTCCAGGCTACACGCATATATCGGAACGTTTCGTCAGTTGGAAATTTTGCTCGCAGTTTATGAAGGGGGCAGCATAAAATCGGCAACAGAGACGCTGTTTTTAACTCAGCCGACGGTTTCTATGCAGCTAAAAAAGCTAACAGAAGCGATCGGTTTGCCACTTTATCAACAGGTAGGCAAAAAAATGAAGTTTACCGATGCTGGTCTGGCAACGGTAGAAACGGCAAAAAAAATACTACACAGTTGCGAAGAATTGGACATGCTTCTTTCCAGTTTGAGGGGACTGGAATCAGGAACCCTGAGGTTGGCTGTTACCACGACGGCCAAGTATTTCACACCGCACCTACTGGGGCCATTTCGTGAGCGCTATCCGGGGATAGATATTCAGCTCACGATAGCCAACAGGCAGCAAGTTATTGATCGTTTTGAAAATGGAGTCGATGACTTTTACGTGTTTAGCCATTTACCAGACAGCCAGGAGCTTGAAAAGATAGAATTCATGTCAAACGATCTCGTTGCGATCGCAGAAGCCAGTCATCCTTTTGCCCAAAAAAAGAACGTTTCGCTGCAAGAATTCTGTGAGGAGGATTTTCTCATTCGTGAGGTTGGCTCAGGGACAAGATATGCAACAGAAGCATTCTTTAAAGACCACCCGTATCAGCCCAACATTAAAATGACTATAGCCAGTAACGAAGCCATCATTCACTCGGTCTTATCGCGACTGGGTGTTTCGATTCTGTCGGCACATACTTTGGCTTTTGGTAACGTCTACAATGTAAAAGTGGTTAACGTGGAATCCTTACCCATTAAAACTAAATGGTCGTTTTACTGGGCGAAAAATACACCTTTATCACCACTCGCTAAAGTTTTCCTCAACTATGTAGAGACTGAAGGCAGAGAGATAATGCAGAAAGTCAGTCAGCTTTAAACTGTTACAAAGCTGATAAATTAATTCAATTAAGGTTCCGGCTTTGTGATTCACCAACAATCGCTGAACCCCCAGTACGCACACAGGCTCCCTGTTTAGGGAACCTGTGAAAATTTACTCTTCCTCGACAATGGTAATAAAGGAGGCTAGGAGTTTCACTATTTGAGCTTGCTCTTCATGCGAAGCGGCATAACTTAAGAAGTAAAAGTTTTGTTTAAGGTTGTAAAGGTCTCTTGCTTTCTCATCATCACCGTAATCCATTTCGATCATTGGGAACATATGCCATTGAACAAGGTTGTTTTTATATCGGATGCCTGCAATGTAGAATTGATAGTTAAGCAGAGAGTGAAATGGCAACACTCGCTGCCTAGGTCTATTGACCACTCCGGCCATTTTAAACGACAATAACAGCCCGGCGCCGGCACCAACAAACATCATCGGCCCTACCAGCACCACCCCAATAATCGAAATAGCTACGCCCACGTAA
>NZ_JAPPTP010000016.1:0-110225 GCF_027587155.1 Vibrio sp. T11.5 | reverse complement strand
TCTCTGGAGTCTCTGGAGTCTCTGGAGTCTCTGGAGTCTCTGGAGTCTCTGGAGTCTCTGGAGATGATGTGTCCGCTTGTTCCTGCTGCGCAAGTAAATCTTCCTCAACAGGCACATTTTCTTCAGCAGCAACGGCAGTGCTCTCATCTAACTGTGCTGAAGAAGTAACCGGAACTTCATGACTCTCTTCCAATTCAGAACTTGGGTTTTCGACTTCATCAATAGCAGACGTCAACCAGTCATCTTCATCATCTTGCTCAGACTCGGGACCCGCCGCTTCCGGCTCATCGAGTTCAAGGGGTTCCATCTCGCTTGAGAGAGCATCCTGATTTTCGTCCTGAGCCAAATCAAACTCAGACTCTTCGGCTAATTGAGGACTTTCCACTTCATCAATCGCTGAGGTAAGCCAATCATCCTCTTCTGGCTCTGGCTCTGGCTCTGGCTCTGGCTCTGGCTCTGGCTCTGGCTCTGGCTCTGGCTCTGGCTCTGGCTCTGGCTCTGGCTCTGGCTCTGGCTCTGGCTCTGGCTCTGGCTCTGGCTCTGGCTCTGCAAAGTTTGAGTCATCTTCAGGTTGCGCTGCAACAACTTCCTCAGATACTGCTTCACTTAAATCGGATTCATCCAAATCAAGCTCATCGAGCAATGGATCACCTTCGGGCGCAGAGCTCAACATGTCATCGATAAAATCTTCACTGGAGAATTTATCATCACTTGCCAGTGTTTCAGGCCCTTCACCTTCTTTTGGTTGATTTTCCTCTGGCTCAACTAATGGGATTTCTTCCTCTGGCACTTCCTGAACGGGCTCTTCGCTCTGTTTTTCTATTTCGAGCAATTCTTCAAATAGATCAGTCCCTTCATCACCGAGCTCTTCAGAAATAGGCTGTTCCTGCTGCGATTCCGCTTCAAATATATCATCGAGCAACTCAGTGCTATCTTCTAGAGAAGCGAGATCATCGATGTGATCATCGGTTAGAAATTCATCCAGTGTTTCTGTAGAGTCCGCATCCAGTTCATCGCTATCTTCAGTGATTAGTTCATCAAAGCTGTTGTCACTATCACTACTTAGGTCAAGATCATCACTTAAAAAGTCATCTAGCTCATCATCTTTACTGAAATCTTCGGTTCCATCATCGTCGATAAGTTCATCAAGTAGATCTGTACTGCCTTCATCGAGGGTCGGTGTTGGTTCTTCAACTAATTCATCCAGCAATGCGGTTTCATCGAGTGCTTCCGCTTCAAGTTTTTCAAGGTCCGCCTGGGCTTCTACTTGTGAAAAGAGGTCATCAATTTCACTGTCTGAAGCTAAATTCGGCTCATTGGCATCAGTAGCCTCGACACTACCGTCGTTACCGCTAAGATCGAAGTCATCACCAGCCTCATCTAACAATGAGTCGAAATCCAGATCATCACTTGAGTCATCAGAATCCGTCTCACTAAATAAATCATCTAACAGTGATTGATCCAATTCATCGGTCCCAAGATCTTCTGAATCTCCATCTGATGCCAGCAATGAATCTAACTCGTCTTGAGAAATATCATCGTCATCATCAGATAAGTCGAATTCTCCTTCCGGTGATTCGTCTTCAATAATGACCTCATCTAGCGCACGCTCCATCTCTTCTAGGCCGAGCGCTTTATCTTCGCTGTTAACACTGATGCCATTAGTGCTGGCATCTAGATCAGCGAGCGCTTCGTCCAGTTCGCCATCATCACCAATACCGGCGAATGGGTCTTCGCCATCTTCACCTTCAAGGTTGAAATCGAGATCGTTATCTTCTAAGTCGGCAAAGACATCTACTTCGCCATCTTCTCTAACTTCATCTAAACCAGAGTCATCCGAGAACAACTCCTCTTCATCGTCAGTTGATTCACCAAACAAGTCATCATCAAGCAACAAGTCATCATCGACCTCTTCATTTAATGAATCAGGAGTAATTGGTGCGACAGGTTGAACGGTTTGTTCGGTCGCGGTTTGTACTTCTTCTGAGTCTTCTTTCTTACGACGACCCAACAACATCATGATCAGCAAGCCAATCAGCAAGCCTGGGATAATAGCGGCAGCAGCGACGAGCCATGTATTAGAGAGCAACTCATCCAATGGTGATGGTTTCATCTTTTGCTCTTCTGCTAAACGTAAACGTTCAGCCTCTAGCAACTTCTCAACTTCAGTACGAATTCGAGATTCATCACCCAGCTCATCTTTTAGTACGTCCACTTCAGACTGAACATCAGCAAGCATTAGGCGTAATTTATGATTCTTCTCTTCCAGAGCCATCAACTCGCCTTCTGAACTTTCGAGTTGCTTTTCCAAAGTCGAAACTTGCGCTTTTTGCTCTTGCTTGGCTATTTTTGCTAAATCCGCATTTGGCTGCATTGCCGGTTTTGTATCATCCATCATTGGCTTTTCAGCGTCAGATGGTTTCATCTCTTCCGGTTGCTGCTGAGGCCGGATTTGCGGGGTTGGGCGAGAAACCGCAGGAATATCCGTCAAGCGTGCTTGATGGGCCGCCATGACATTAACGGCTTCTTGTGTCGAAACGCTTTGGACTTGCGCTAGAGAAGGAATTCGTAGCGTACTACCTGGGATAAGCTCGTGGATGTTTTGATTTTCAAATGCTTGAGGGTTGAGCTGATACACAGCAAGCAACGTTTGTTGCACAGAAACGCTGGCGGATGGACGCAAACGGCTAGCAATAGCCCAGAGTGTTTCTTGAGAAGTAGTTGGTCCATAAAAGCGAGAAGGCTCGTTGTTACGCAGATCTTGGGGGACAAAATCAGAATATTGCGGCGATGCTTGGATCTCGCCATCAGGTCCCTTAAGGCGAATAGTTTCTGCACTAACAATCGATGTCTGAGTCACGGCTACTAATGTAACAGGCAGCAGCAGACACTTAAAAATTCGAAGCATAGAAGGCTCAGCTATGTGCTCAATAAATTTTAATGTAATGATCTGTTAAATATATCGGATAAACACGCGAAAACTATAGGCGCATAGCTAAAAAATGTGTGGCTGCCGCCATATTCGCACTAATCTCACACTAAATTTTGGAATCTGATTAAAAAAGCCTCACACAATGGTGAGGCTTTGCTATGAAAGTTAATAATACGATCAGTAGTAGTCGCGAATCAGCACTTCTGCAATCTGAACTGCATTGGTTGCTGCGCCTTTGCGAACGTTATCTGCTACAACCCATAAGTTGATGCCACTATGATGGCTAATGTCGTTGCGAATACGACCAACCATCACGTGATCTTTACCGCCGGCATCACGAACCTGTGTCGGGAAATCGTCACCATGGAACACTTCAACACCTTTGGTCTGCTCTAGTAAATTCGCTACTTCCTGAGCATCAATTGGAGCACGTGTTTCGATATGAAGTGCTTCTGCATGACCGTAGAATACAGGTACTCGCACACAAGTCGGGTTGACCGTAATTGACGAGTCATTAAAGATTTTTTGAGTTTCCCACACCATTTTCATTTCTTCTTTGGTGTAGCCATTTTCCATAAACTGGTCAATTTGCGGCAGACAGTTAAAAGCAATCTGCTGCGAGAACTGTTCACTTTCAGCCGGCATGCCATTAAGCAGCTTAGCCGTTTGACCTGCCAACTCATCGATACCGGATTTACCAGCCCCAGAAACAGATTGGTAAGTCGAGACATTAATACGATCGATACCCACAGCATCATGAATCGGCTTAAGTGCTACCAACATTTGAATTGTCGAACAGTTCGGGTTAGCAATGATGTTGCGGTTTCGGAATTCGGCAATCGCTTCAGGGTTAACCTCAGGCACAACCAAAGGGATGTCATACTCATAACGGAAGTTAGAGGTGTTATCGATCACAATCACTCCTTCATCAGCAGCGACTGGCGCCCACTTGGCCGATAATTCTCCCCCAGCGGAAAACAAGCCAATGTGCACCTGAGACCAATCAAAATCTTCTACATTTTCAACTTTGATGGTCTTTCCGTTAAAGCGGTAAGTCTTGCCTTCACTACGCTCACTGGCTAGCAGAAAAAGGTCACCAACAGGAAACTTACGTTCCTGAAGTACTTCGAGAATTGTTTCACCGACTGCGCCGGTCGCACCTAAAATGGCAACGTTATATTGCTGGCTCATTGACTTACCTCAATTTGAAAACCTAATTTCGCTAGTGGTTGCAGGTTAGTTTCTGCATTTCCTCTTAGCGTGACTGCACTATATTCACGGCGCTCCCAGTAGTTCTTACGCATCAAGTCAAATGCACCAGGTTGACTGATTTCACGACGGAACAATGCATCGTCTTTACGCACATCATAGACCAGTTGCGTCAGGTTATGCAGCGTAGCCTCTTCCCAAGCCCTGTCCAATACCAAGGTCGGTACTGGAGCTGTTGGCAGAAGCTCACTGGCATGTGCACGTAAATCGTTATTCAGAAACTCGCAGAAGCTATTAAAAATCATCGTTGTTCCGCGAGCTTTTCCCTCTAAGCCATAACCGGCAACATGAGGGGTTGCGAATGCTAGCAGAGGCAGAAGCTCCATATCAACCTCTGGCTCGAATTCGAACACATCCAATGCAGCAATAAAGCCGTCTTGTTTTCTCAGACGAGCTTTCAAAGCAGCATTGTCAACAACCGGCCCGCGTGCCGCATTGATTAAAATTTGATCACAACGTAACTTATTCAACACATCTTCATTGATTAAGTGATGGGTCGGAAAGTCGCCATCACGAGTAATTGGAGTGTGAGTAGTAATGATATCTGCTTGCTCAAACAAGTCATCTAAAGGGGTGAAGTTGCGCTCATCTCCTGCCGCTTGCTTTGGAGGATCGTTGATAAGCACCTTAATACCTATACCTTCCAAGCATTGTTGCAGGTAGCTCCCTACCTGGCCTGCACCAATGATTCCAACGGTTTTATCAAATACAGAAAAGCCTTGTTGCTGCGCAAGCACCATCATAACGCTAAACGCATACTCTGCTACACCGACCTTGTTACATCCTGGTGCCGCAGTGAAAAAGATGCCTTTATCTTTGAGTAACGCCTGATCAACATGATCCATACCAGCGGTTGCTGTTCCAACAAACTTAAGCCGATTCGCTTTGGAAATCAGCTCGTCATTCACTTTGGTGACGGAGCGAATCATCAACGCATCTACATCGACTAAGTCATCGGCGCCCAGCGTACGTCCGGATTTTAAAACAACTTCGCCCAGCTGGCCAAAAAGTTGCTCAGCGTAAGGCATATTTTCATCAATTAGGATTTTCATGGCTTCAGAGATTTGATTTGGGAATGGCAGTGATTGTGCAGAAAAGCACAGTCTCTGTCGAGCACTAGCGGCAGAAAGAAAAATGCCCGGCATAAGCCGGGCAAAGTTCCAGAACAAAAGGATCCGGACCCGCTCTCCATGGGTCAGAGTCTGCGTCTGTTCAACTACGTTTTATTTCAAAGCGTAGTCAAGCTCTGGAAACCTGTATACTGGGACAACCCAGCAGTTAAGTTAGCCTTGGTATTTTTTGATAACAAGTGTTGCGTTAGTACCACCAAAACCAAAGCTGTTAGACATTACTGTCGTCAATTCTGCATCACGTGTTTCAGTCACAATGTCTAGACCTTGAGCTGCCTCATCCAGATTTTCAACGTTCACGCTTGGTGCGATGAAGTTATTGTCTAGCATCAGCGTTGAGTATATCGCTTCATGTACGCCAGCCGCACCAAGAGCATGGCCTGTCATCGCTTTTGTCGCAGAAATTGCTGGGCTGTTGTCACCAAACAACTCTTGAATAGCACCTAGCTCTTTTACGTCACCAACTGGTGTAGATGTACCGTGAGTGTTCACATAGTCAATAGACTCTACGTCTTGCATTGCCATTTTCATACAACGCACTGCACCTTCACCTGATGGTGCCACCATGTCGTAACCGTCAGACGTCGCGCCGTAACCTACGATCTCACCATAGATCTTCGCGCCACGTGCCAGAGCGTGTTCAAGCTCTTCGATAACCAGCATACCGCCGCCACCAGAGATAACGAAACCATCACGATCAGCATCGTAAGTACGAGACGCTTTGTCTGGTGTTTCGTTGTACTTAGTTGATAGTGCGCCCATAGCGTCAAACATCATAGTTTGAGACCAATCTAGCTCTTCACCACCACCTGCGAATACGATGTCTTGTTTACCTAGCTGGATAAGTTCCATTGCGTGGCCAACACAGTGTGCAGAAGTTGCACATGCAGAACTCATGGAGTAGTTCACGCCACGAATTTTAAACGGCGTTGCAAGACATGCAGAAACCGTTGAAGACATAGTGCGTGGAACCATGTAAGGACCCACACGTTTTACGCCTTTCGCTCGCATTGTGTCTGTCGCAACAGTTTGGTTCAATGCAGATGCACCACCAGAACCAGCAACAATACCTGTGCGATCGTTAGAAACTTGCTCGTCAGTCAGACCCGCGTCTTCGATAGCTTGCTGCATTGATAGGTATGCATACGCAGCCGCATCACCCATAAAGCGCATCTGTTTACGGTCAATGTGCTCTGATGGGTTGATTTTTAGATCACCCCATACCTGTGAACGAAGACCTTGTTCTTTAAACTGCTCAGAGGCAGTAATACCAGATTTACCTGCTTTTAGAGACGCTAAAACTTCTTCGACGTTGTTACCGATACTCGAAACAATACCCATACCGGTGATTACGACTCGTTTCATTATGACATTCCTATAATTCAAAAATCTGCTAGATGATAACTAAGTTACCTATGAAAAGTGGTCAGCTTTCCCGGAAAACCGTACAATCGCCACAACTTTATCGTCTTCATCACAAAAATTCAGACATTATGACCTCAATTACCAATGCTCAGCTGGGCTGGAACGACGCCGGAACCCCAGTATCAGACCAGTTTGATGACGTTTATTTTTCCAACGTAAACGGGCTCGAAGAGACCCGCTACGTTTTTCTTCATCAAAATCATCTGCCACAAAGATGGCAGGATTATGACCAACGTCGTTTTGTCATCGGAGAAACAGGTTTTGGTACTGGTCTGAATTTCCTCGCAGTTTGGCAATGGTTTGAAGAATTTAGGCGTCAAAACCCGGATGCGCCACTAAAAGAGCTGCATTTTGTGAGTTTTGAAAAGTACCCTCTAAGTAAAGGTGACCTGATAAAAGCTCACCAAGCTTGGCCAGAACTTGCTGAATACGCAAGAAAATTACAGCAATATTATCCAATTGCCGTGCCAGAGTGCCACCGAATTGTCTTAGAAAACGGTGCGATAACCCTAGATCTATGGTTCGGTGATATAAAAGATTGCATGCCTAACGTCCCTGTTGGCGAACAAGGTTTGATTGATGCATGGTTTCTTGATGGTTTTGCCCCTAGCAAGAATCCTGAAATGTGGAACCAAGAGCTGTTCAACGGTATGGCAAAACTTGCTAAACAAGATTGTACCTGTGCCACTTTCACTGCTGCTGGTTTCGTGAGACGGGGCTTGATTGAAGCCGGTTTCGAAATGAAGAAAGTTAAAGGCTTTGGCACCAAACGGGACATGATCGCTGGGCACCTAGCCCAGCGAAAGCCTCACACTAACCATAAGCCTTGGTTCCATCGAGATAGCAGTAGCTCGACTCAGTCCGTAGCGATTATTGGCGGCGGCATTGCCAGTGCCACGCTAGCAAAAACGCTCATTCGTCGAGGGATAAAAGTCACGCTATATTGTCAGGATTCAGAGGCTGCACAAGGTGCTTCCGGTAATCGCCAGGGCGCAATCTACCCATTGCTGAATGGTTCTCATACAGGTGTGTCCCGCGTCTTTGCTCCGGCTTTTTTGTTCGCTCGTCAATTTATTGTACAAGCAGCCCAATCGATTAAGTTTGATCATGATTGGTGTGGCGTGACTCAACTTATGTGGGATGAAAAGTCACAAGCTAAATTGGAACGTATGTTGACTGGCAATTTTGATAGTGGACTTATCCGCCAGCTAAACAGTGAGCAAACCAATCAAATACTTGGCTTACCGGTTGATATGAACAGCATACATTACCCACTTGGCGGATGGCTGTGTCCAGCCCAGTTCACTCAGGGATTGATTGGCAGACTCTCCCAAAACCCAGTGTTTGAAGTACATTATCAAACCAAAATAGATGATATGCGCTGGGATGAAGCACACGCTAACTGGACATTATGCAGCGGTGAGAAAAACTTCACTCACGATACTGTGGTAATAGCCAATGGTCATCAATTCAACGAGCTGCCGCCGACGAAAGACGTCCCGCTTGGACAAGTAAAAGGTCAGGTAAGCCATATTCCAACCAACAGCGAGCTCAACCAGCTCAAAACCGTGCTTTGCTACGACGGTTATATGACGCCAGTCAACCCGAATAATGGGTTCCACTGTATTGGCGCAAGCTACGACAGAGAGAATCTGGATCGTGAGTTTGATCCTATCGCGCAGCAAGACAACGCGGAGAAACTACGTAAGTGCATCCCAGCACAAAGCTGGCCTCACCAAGTAGACACATCAGGCAACCAATCACGTCAAGGGATTCGCTGTGTAAGCCGTGACCACTTGCCATTCATCGGCGCCGTCGGGGATTTAGACAAAACCAAGCAGGTTTACCGCAATCTACAAACCACCAAACAGCAAGACGCAGAAAAAGTGCCGTCCTACCCTAACCTGTTTTGCATGCTTGGGTTGGGTTCTCGCGGTTTAAGCTCAGCGCCTCTTTTGGCAGAAACCTTAGCTTCGCAGATATGTGGTGACCCATTGCCGTTACCAGTGGATGTTTTAGAAGCGCTTCACCCAAGCCGTATGTGGGTAAGGAAATTGAGAAAAGGCAAAGCCATCACTGAACTCTAAAGTGACAAAGAGAGCTTGCCGAGTCATTCTCTTTAAGCTCTCTTTCTTAACATCAAGGTAGCATTGATACAGCAGCTTTGACTTGCTCAGCCACTTCCAGATTTTTAAATACGCCGGACTCCAAATCAAAATTGTCGTAAAAGCTTGGAATAGATAAGGAGGCTTTCACTTCAGCGCCAAAGTATGGAGCAGAACCTGTTGCAGCAGCTAATACATTAGATGCACCGCCAGGGCCTGGTGATGTTGAAAGGTAAATGGCTGGTTTATTGGCAAATACATTACGCTCAATGCGTGTCGCCCAATCAAACAGGTTTTTGTAGGCAGCAGGATAAGAGCCATTGTGCTCGGCAAAAGAAATAACCAACGCATCAGCCTGAGCAATGTCTGCCAAAAACACTTTCGCCCCCTCAGCCTGACCGATTTGCTTTTCTTTATCTTCACTAAACAGCGGAACATCGTAGCTGTTAAGATCCAAAATAGTCACCTCTGCTCCTTCAACTAGATGAGCAGCATAAGTGGCTAACGTTTTGTTGATAGACGTAGAGCTGGTTGAAGCTCCAAAAGCGACAATCTTCATAATCTGATTTCCCGTTCGTTTCTCTATATGTGCTTAGAAGAATATCACTGAACAGAAAAGCAACAACCATAAATAATTTAAGAGGTTGTTCGAAAAACTCGAACAACCTCTTATTTAAGATAATTTAGTGTGACTCTGGTTAGGCGTTGTTCACTAGCTCAACCCATAGGTCATTGACAATAGTGCGGTCAGCAGGCGTGAGTTCTGAGCGAGCGTCATCCAAACTACTTTGAATGCGTCGTTTAAGTTCTTCTAAATCGTTGACGCCTTCTTCTTCACATGAAGCAGCTGATAGAGAAATATGCCCACGTAGGTAACCACCAGCAAACAATTCATCATCAGATGCGTTTTCAATACGCGCATCAATAATTTCTAGCAGCTTTTCTTCAAATTCAATAATCATAATGCTCTATTGCCCAGGTCAGTTTGATTCTCAAAAAGAGTGCAGAGCTTCTCACATTGAGAAAATTAACGCAAACCCTAGTTATATCAAGGGCTGACAGCATGGCACGCGCTGTGCAATTCCTCAACTATTCAACGAAGTTCAGCGAGGAAAGACCCATGGAAAGAAAACACACGGCTTTAAAGATATCAGTGATGGTCAGTACCTTGTTTCACGCATCGTTCACTTTTGCAGAGACACCATTCACCTCGTGTCCCACTCAGGCATTTTTAATTCAGAATCCAACAGGCACGCCAGTTGCCTATGGTGTCAACATCGACGTTGGTAGCTATGTAACCTTGGATTCCAATCTAGATACTGCAAAGCTAAATGGTGTAGGTTACAGCAAACATGACGATTTCATTTACGGCTGGGACTACGGTACGGCTTCTCTATCCCGAATTGATTCCACCTTTACAAAAACCTTACTCAATGTCAGCAAGCCTTCTGGTGCACCAACTTCTATCTATGTGGGTGACGTATCGCTTGATGAAAACGCTTGGTACGGATATCGACCAAGCTATGGACTCTACAGAATTGACTTAGATACCCTTGTCATGGAGCTTTCATCACCGCCTAGCCGATTCGGCAATCCTGCTATATACGATTTAGCCTTTCACCCTGACAACAGCCTAGCGTATTCCATCGATTCAAATGGTTATCTGTGGGAGATTGATGTCAACGCTGGTACTTCCATCCGACTGAACCAATTGTTAGATAAAAATGCACTCGGATATCGCTTTACTTTTGGCGCGGTCTATTTTGATGTTGATGGTAACTTCTACGCCAGCAACAACAGTAATGGGTATGTCTTCAAAGTAACCATCAATGGAAACAACTCCAGCGCAGAATTTTTTGCTTATGGCCCTTCCAGTAACTCCAATGATGGTGCTCGCTGTGCTCTCGCTCCAGTCGAGCCCAGTGAATACACCGATTTCGGCGACGCACCAGACAGTTACAAAACGACTTTCGCCTCCTCTGGTGCACGTCATGGTATGTCAGATCTTAAATTAGGCTCTGTTATCGATGGAGAGACCGACGGCAGCCCATATCCGCTTAGCGATGATACTTCAGATGGTTCGGACGATGATGACGGTATCCAATTCCCTGTTCCAATCCAGGTCGGACAAACCAGTAAAATCATCGCAACAGCTGCGGGGACATCTGGCAGTTCAGTACTCAATGCTTGGATTGATTTTGACCGAGATGGTGAGTTTGAGTCTAACGAAATCATCATCAGCGACCAATCAATGAGCGATAGTACTGGCGACATCTTCTTCACTGTTCCAACTTGGGCTGTCACTGGAGAGACTTGGGCCCGATTCAGAATTTCCAACACATCGGGCATTGGTCCAAGCGGAGGTGTTCCCGCTGGTGAGGTGGAAGATTATCTGGTCGACATTACAGAAAGCGGAGTGGTAACCGAACTCTACCCCAGCGGTGGCGGATACACTTCTTTCGCCTATGAAGATCAGTATCCGAGAAGCGGAGACTATGACATGAACGATGTACTGATGAACGTTAAGTACACAGAGTACCAGCTCAATGGCCAAGTCATTCGTATGAAAATGGAAGGCAAGGTCGCCGCTCTCGGTGGTAACTACCACTCAGGTTTCGCAATTCGATTACCTAATGTGGCAAGAGAAGACATAAAATCAGATTCCATCCAACTTTACGTGAATAACGCGCTGCAAACTGCGACCGTGCTAGAAACAGACACAGTTGATGCCGTATTCATCATTCACGAAGACTTATGGGACATTACTGAATCAGGTGAGGCCGAAGAGTGCACTATGTTCCGAACTCAAGAAAACTGCGGCACAAGTTATCGTCCAAGTTGGAGCCTAACCTTCTCGTTTGAAAATGCAGTCAACACATCTACCATGCCAGCATTCCCGTACGACCCATTCATATTTGCGGCTCCAGGTCATTATTACGGTGATATCGGTTATCAGTTGACAGGCGGCTTCCCAGGACGAGGTTTAGAAATCCACCTCAAAAACCAATCCCCGACCAGTAAGTTTGATACACGATACAAGTCTTACGGCGTCGATGCATCAAGTGGTAATACCCACTACCACGACGACAAAGGGCTACCTTGGGCTATAGAAATCCCTACTACTTGGCAACATCCGTACGAACAGGTCAATATTTTAGAGGCTTATACCAACTTTGACGATTATGCCGAAGACGCCACAGGTCAAACTGAACCGACCTGGTACGAAACTTCTGTAGATGGCAAAATTTATATCGACTAAGGGAGAGACGATTATGTGGAATATCAAACTAACGCACTTATTTGCAATGGTACTACTTGTTTCTCTCTATGGCTGTGGTGGCGGAGGTGGTGAAGCAGGATCTTCTGGCTCATCAACGGGTTCTTCGGCTGCTGCCGCATCAACCAATGAAGATTCCAACACTTTGGCCGATGTGCGTATCGATTATACCAACAATCTCACTTCGGTGTATCAGGTCGACATAGATGTCAGCCTACCTCACCTTTCAGCTTCGCAGGTTTACATCTCCGTTTGTGATAATGCCGGGGGGAGCGTGGAGTCTGTTGACTATGACAAATGCCTACTGAAAGCAGCGTTGCAATCCGGGACGGGCAGTTATCAACTACGGGTACCTAATCACTGCGCATCATTGATAGCGGTAGTTTCCGTCATGGAGCCCAACACTGCACCATTGGTCTATACGCTCAATCACAACAATCAAGCCGAAACGATTTGGCTCATTCAGTAACGAAAAGCAAACCAGTCGCATACTGCGGCTGGTTTTACATGACTTCAAACATGGAATAATCCAGAGCAGGCTGCTGATAAAATGACCTTAATGCATCTGAAAGCATACGAACACGCAGTGGCATGCCCTGCTCAAATATCTTGCCGACTTCCGTATGAACCTTGTGCATAAAGGCCAACCGATCAGGTTCAAAGTCTCCGTTTAAGTTGTCGCAACTCACTGTAAACGGAAAACCTGCGCTAAGAGAGAGGATCCACTCATACGCCTGAGGCCGAATTTCAACCTTCTCAAATTCAGCCTGAACCGCTTCAGTGCGCCCATCCGGTTGGTACCAATAGCCGAAATCCTCTAATAAGCGACGCTCTGGTCCTGCGACACACCAATGCGCGATTTCGTGAAGTGCTGACGCATAGAAGCCACGAGCAAAAATAATCCGGTGATTAGGCTGGCTGTCATCAGCTGGCAGGTAAATAGGCTCGTCGCCCCCTAACTCCAAACGCGTATTATATTCACTTAGAAAAGTGGCGTTAAAAATGTTGATCAGGTCCTGATATTTGTGGCTCATGGGAATAAAATCATGGTTTAAATTACAGCGCTCGGCATTCTCGCATTTTTGATCCCAATTGCAAATCCCTACACCAACTACTGACATTAGAAATAATTATGCGAAAACCCCCTTCACATTCATAAAATCTCATTCGTCATAGATCACATTTCCCACTAAACTGCCTTTTATTGGTTACAGAATGGTAAATTTCCAATCCGCTAGTCACGTAGGGCAAAACAATGTTATTGAGCATTTTATATATCATTGGCATCACGGCTGAAGCCATGACCGGCGCACTCAGTGCAGGTCGAAGAAAAATGGATTGGTTTGGGGTTATGCTCGTTGCAAGTGCAACAGCGATTGGCGGTGGAACAGTGCGCGACATCCTTCTCGGCCACTACCCGCTCGGCTGGGTAGAGAATCCACAATTTCTCGCGATCACCTGTATTGCGGGCGTGCTAACCACGGGATTAGCCAAATGGATCATCAAGTTTAAAGGGTTGTTCATTCGCCTCGATGCGCTGGGCCTGATTGTGTTTAGCATAATCGGTACTAAGGTGGCGTTAGCAATGGGCCATCATGTCATGATCTGTATGGTAGCGGCACTAGTAACAGGCGTTTTTGGTGGGCTATTACGTGACTTAATCTGTCGTCAAACACCGCTTGTATTGCACGAAGAGTTATACGCGTCTGTCGCCCTGATTGCTTCAGGCCTTTACCTAGCGTTACTGGAGTTTGGTATTAATGATGTCACCGCGACCATCTCAACTCTAGTCGTTGGCTACATGCTGCGCATGGCTGCGGTTCGCTTTAAATGGCGTCTGCCTTCATTCCACCTTGAGACTGAAGGTTCTCTCCACTAATTCACAACGCCCCGTTCTCGGGGCGTTTTATTCTCTAGCGGTCGCTCAACTATCAATAATATTCGACCGAATATTTACCGCTAAGGATCATTTGTGAGCCCGCTTGGATTTAACACCAAAACCTTCCATCGAAGCGCGATTGTGCGATGAAAGTACATTCAAGTATTCTGCAAATCTCTTCATGGGTTTAATAACGCCTCTTCAGGACGACACACTTACTCACCAATCGCTAACATATTGATGCAACTTTCAATGATGAGTGCATAGCGGGTTAATTATCCGTTAATTTGTCCTGTGACCTTTTGCACAAACACAGCAGACGACTTATTTTACTCTGGTCGCCCGCAAGGAAGAGTCTGATTTCACTATCGTTAAACTCTCTCCATTCTTTTCCTTGTCGTCACTTAAAAGAAGCTGAAAGGTCTGAAGATGAGAAACAAACAACGTATTACCCTATCGGCAATAACGCTAGCCGTCATCTTGGCAGGTTGTAGTTCCGCGCCAAAAACAAATCATGCTTCCATCCAGCTGACTACACTACTCGACAGCTACCAACATGAATCACAATCTCTGGATAACACTCACTTTGGTATCGTCAATGATCAGATGGTTGCCGCACGTCAGTCTTTAGATCGTACCTATCTCGAAAAGCTTCTTGAGATAGAAAGAAACGCGTTAACCGATGAAGAAAAGGTGTATTACGATACTTTCCGCTTTGACCGTACCATTGCGATTCGCGGTGCAAGCTTCCCCAATACGCGTTTTGGCAACTTCGATGTCCCAGTCACGCATTTTTACAACTACATACAGTGGAATGCCGAAGAAGCGGGCACTGCGATTGATGATTCTGACAATGAACAAACGTATCAAGAACAACTCACCCTGCTCAAAGAGTACACCTCTTGGGTCAGGGGCTTACGCAGCCAATACCAGCAAGCGACACAGCAAGGTATTCAACTACCGGCCATTCTTGCTGAGCGCCTATATCAAAACAGCGTGGACACGATTAGCTACAATAATTTTGCCGTGCTCAAAGTAGGATTAAACGACTTAAAAACTCAGTCAGGGTATACGCCAACTTTTATCAATCAATACACGCAGGAAGTTGAGAAAGCACAACGGGCAACCCAAGAGCTGTTAGCATATCTACACAATCAGTACGTTAAAAGCGCTCGCGGTGAAGGCCAACTCACTGACAAGAATATTGGCTGGGGTGATTTACCCAATGGACAGAGCTGGTATCAGTGGCACCTAGACCGAAACAGTACTACCGGAAAGTCAGCCACCGAGTTACATCATATGGGTGAACAACTGGTCGCAGAAGCTAAAGCGGAGATGATTCGCGTGGCAAAAGTGGTGGTTGCGAAGCGCGGCTCCATCGTGGAAGCGGCGTATCGAGACCCAGCAACAGGTGACGTTTCACCTCGGACGTTTGAACTCGCCACGGACTCAGGCCAGATCAATCTCGGCGAGTTTTTTCAATACCTCAACAGCGAGCAATTCTTTTATGGCCGAGATGGTCAGCCAACAACTACCAAGCAATACGCAGCGAGCTGTATTAGCGCATCCTCTCCTTCCGCCTGCGAAAACGCGCTGACGGACTACTATGTGTTTAAAGACAATGCCAACGATGTCGTTGCCAGCTATTTTAAACCTATCAAAACTAACTACACCATCGAGCCAACGCCTGCTGAAAGAGAGATGTATGATGGTGTCGCTTCCTACGATGACAATGTGTTCACCCTCAACACCAATCCAGACTACAGCCTGCAAAAATGGAATGTCTCGACCTTGTTGTTACATGAAGCCGCGCCTGGTCATCATTTCCAAAACGCGTACGCGCAGGAGTACCCACCTACCAATCTTCCCGATTATATGCAGGATATTTGGTACACCGCTTATGGTGAAGGCTGGGCGCTCTATACCGAATGGCTTGGTATCGAAATGGGCATCTACGGAGAGCTTGACGCACAGAATCGGCCGACGTTTATTAACGGTAAAGGCATGTGCACCCCTACCACTGACTATGACCAGTTCCAAGGCGGTATCTATACGGATGAGCAGGAATGTAATGCGCTACAGTACTTTGGCAGTCTAAACGAAGCACAACTGAGGAATATGCGCTTGGCGGTCGATACAGGCATTCACGCCAACGGCTGGAGTATTGAGCAAGCACGCGATTATATGCACGCCAATTCTGCGCTCGGCGAAGGTGACATAGAATCAGAAAGCTTCCGTTACGCAGCCTATGTCGGTCAGGCGGTTTCCTACAAATCCGGTTATCTGGTTATCCGAGAATTGCTTGAAAAGGCTCAACAAGAGCTAGGAGATAAGTTTGAATACGCTGAATTCCACGACCAACTGCTACGCTACGGACAGCAACCGATGGAAGTGATGAAGAGCAATATCAACAACTGGATTTCTACAAAACTGCAGGCCTAAATGAAAAACGGCTTCCCTGTGGAAGCCGTTTCTATTCACTAAATCTGAGGTGTCTCAGTCGTCACACCTTGATTCTGACCACGATGTCGAAGTAAGTGGTCCATCACTACAATGGCCAACATAGCTTCTGCAATAGGCACTGCGCGAATACCAACACATGGGTCATGACGGCCCTTAGTGATGAGCTGAGTAGGCTCACCTTCTCTGGTGATGGTTTCACCCGGAACGGTGATACTAGACGTCGGCTTTAGTGCAATGTTCGCAACAATATCCTGACCAGTCGAGATACCACCTAAAATGCCACCAGCATGGTTACTACCGAAACCGTCTGGAGACAAAGTATCACGGTGCTCGCTGCCCTTTTGGCTAACAACATCGAATCCATCGCCGATTTCAACACCTTTGACCGCGTTGATGCTCATCAGCGCGTGGGCAATATCAGCATCCAAACGATCAAACACAGGTTCACCTAAACCGACAGGTACATTCGTTGCGACAACCTGGAGCTTGGCGCCAATCGAGTCGCCTTGCTTTTTAAGATCGCGAATCAGCTGATCTAACGCGTCAACTTTGTCGACGTCTGGGCAGAAAAACGCGTTATTTTCAATCTCATCCCAATCCACTTTCTCAATTGATACATCACCCATTTGAGACAGATAAGCGCGGATCTCGATACCAAACTCTTGCTTCAGGTATTTTTTAGCAATAGCACCGGCAGCGACACGCATAGCGGTTTCACGTGCTGAAGAGCGGCCTCCACCACGATAATCACGCACACCATATTTCTGGTGGTAGGTATAATCAGCGTGACCTGGACGGAACTTGTCTTTAATTTCCGAATAATCTTTTGAGCGTTGGTCTGTGTTTTCAATCAACAGACCAATCGAAGTACCCGTGGTTTTACCTTCGAATACGCCAGACAGAATCTTCACTTCATCTGGTTCGCGACGTTGAGTGGTATAACGAGAAGTCCCCGGTCGACGACGATCGAGATCCATCTGAATGTCTGCTTCAGTTACTTCTAGCCCTGGAGGGCACCCGTCGACGATACATCCTAGTGCGATACCGTGACTTTCTCCGAATGTCGTTACTCGGAAATGCTGTCCGATACTGTTTCCTGCCATTACTTCCTCAAATTCCTTCAGCCCTGTAAACAAAGCTGTACATTACAATTGTTGGTAAATTCATAGTGGCGTTATTGCGATTTGATGTAAAGCCCTAATGGCGATCTATTTTGCTTTTCTTTGCCAATAAAAAACGCCGGACAAGGCTGTCCGGCGTTTTATCACATCAAGCGAACTGAATGATACTCAGTCTTTATAGATTGAGAATTCTTCCGCATGCTGCAGCATCTGTTCACGCGTTAGCATGAATACACCATGGCCGCCATTTTCAAACTCAAGCCAGGTGAAAGGGATATGCGGATATTGCTCCATCATATGAACCATAGAGTTCCCCACCTCACAGATGAGAATACCGCTATCAGTCAAGTAATCTGGCGCATTCGCCAGAATACGACGCACCAATTTCAGGCCGTCCGTACCCGCAGCAAGGCCAAGTTCAGGCTCATGCGTAAACTCATCAGGCAGACTGTTCATGTCTTCTTGATCCACATACGGAGGGTTAGACACGATCAGGTTGTACTTCTCTTTTGGCAGATCACGAAACAGATCCGAGCGAATCGGGAATACCTGCTGCTCCATACCATGGTCTTGAACATTCTGTTCGGCAACCTGCAGTGCATCTGTCGAGATATCAATGGCATCAACTTCTGCATCCGGGAAAGCATGTGCACAGGCGATCGCGATACAGCCACTACCGGTACACAGATCCATAATGCGTGTTGGCTCTTCAATGAGCCAAGGTTGAAACTCTGCCTGGATCAGCTCTCCAATTGGAGAACGGGGAACTAGAACCCGTTCATCGACAAAAAACTCTAAGCCACAGAACCAAGCACGGTTGGTCAGGTACGCGGTTGGAGTACGCTCATTAATTCGTTTCACAACGCGCTCAACAATGCGCAAGCGCTCGCTGCTCGTTAATCGAGAATTTAATACATGCGGAGGCACGTCAATTGGCAAGTACAACGTTGGCAGGATCAGCTGAACGGCTTCATCCCATGCGTTATCAGTGCCGTGACCATAAAATAGGTTTGCGGCGTTGAAACGACTCACAGTCCAACGAATCATATCCTGAAGCGTGTGTAATTCTGATACCGCTTCTTCTACAAAAATCTTATCCAAAATTGCCTCCGAAAAGCGCTACAATACTGCCAATAGCATTTATTTATGTATCTATGACCCAATGAGCAAAAAAGACACCGAAGTTGATGATGATTTCGCCCTTTTCAGGGATGCAGTACAAGGCGTAAAAAAGTTGCGACAGGATACCATAGTCCAGCAGCCAAAAAAAAATACTAAGCAAAAAGAAATCAAACGTAGCGCGCGTGAAGCCAGCGATACAGAGTTCTATTTTTCTGACGAATTCGTGCCGCTTCTCAGTGAAGACGGACCGACTCGCTATGCCCGCGATGACGTATCTCAATATGAAGTGAAACGCCTTCGCCGTGGCGTGTACGTCCCGGATGTGTTTTTAGATATGCACGGCATGACGCAAAATGAAGCCAAGCGCGAACTCGGCGCGATGATTGCTTACTGCATCAAAAATGAGATTTCATGTGCGTGTGTTCAACACGGTATTGGCAAGCATATTCTCAAGCAAAAAACGCCGCTTTGGTTGGCGCAGCACCCGGATGTCATGGCATTTCACCAAGCGCCATTAGAATTCGGCGGTGACGGCGCTTTGCTGGTACTACTGTCGATACCAGAGAAATAGAGTCGCTAACACAAATATAAGCCAGTCTTCTATTGCCTTAAGTCTGATGGAATCGGTAGATCCGAAGCTTTAAAGTGCGGACGTTGACCACCACGCTTACGATACTGTTTAAGCTGGAACACATAGGCTAGCACTTGCGCCACAGCCGTAAATAGCCCATCGGGGATCTCTTGCTCTAACTCAGTCGAGTGATAAAGGGCTCGTGCGAGCGGAGGAGCTGGAATCACATAGATGTCGTGTTCACGAGCAATTTCGCGTATTTTTAGCGCCATATGGTCGACGCCTTTTGCGACTACAATCGGCGCTTTATCAGTATCTTGCTTATAGCGAAGAGCCACAGAGAAGTGCTCCGGGTTGGTGACAATCACATCAGCTTGGGGAACTTCTGACATCATTCGGCGTTGGGCGGCTTCACGCTGCAACATCCGAATACGGCCTTTGACTTCAGGCTTACCTTCCGTCTCCTTGTACTCATCTTTGACTTCCTGCTTGGTCATCTTTAACTGATCCGCGTGCTGCCAGATCTGGAAAGGGATATCAATCGCGACGACAATCAGCAATGAACAACTGATCAATAGTACAAAGTTAAGCAAGATATCTAATGCGTGGAAAATGTTCTGCGGATAGACATCCATACTCAACTGGAACAGATCTTTCTGCGCTGCATCGATCAGATAAAATGCGACACCAGAAACCAAAGTTACTTTCAGAATTGATTTAAGTAACTCAACCCAACTTTGCAAGCCCACCATTCGCTTTAGGCCACTGAGTGGGTTCATTTTTGACCACTTTGGCATCGCGGCTTCAACTGAGAAACTAATGCCACCAACTCCTGCGGCACCAATTAAAGCAGCAATGAACAGAACAGTAAGAATCAACAACAAGGGGCCAAGCAAGCTGACTAGCGAACCAAGAGCAATATCAAACAACTTTGGCAAGTCAAAAATCTCTTCACGCGACAGATCAAACAAACGCCCCATAAGTGTATACAACCCACGTGCAAGTGCATCACCAAACCACATCAAGGCAATGGCCCCAATGACAAGCACAGATACTGACGCTAACTCTTTAGACCTTGCAACCTGCCCTTTTTCACGAGCCTGCTGCAATCGCCTGGGCGTAGCGTCTTCGGTGCGTTCTTGACCGTCTGATTCTGCCAATTCAGCCCCCTAACAATTTAAGCGTATGAAGCGGCACACTTGCTGCTCCCCTTGCAACCAGAATAGCTCATAGTGACTGAATAGCCCGGCGATAATATACCAACAGAGTAATAAGCCGACGATCAAAGCAAACGCAAAACCCAGAGAGAAGATGTTCAGCTGTGGTGCCGCACGGGTCATAACGCCAAACGATAAATTGATCGTTAACAATGCGATAATCCCAGACAAGGACATACTCAGTGCAACTTTAAACATGATCCCTAGCCAAAGTGCCAATTCCCTAAAATCGACGGTGTTCAGTGATCCACTACCAATAGGTAGTGACTGAAAACTCATTACCACCAGCATAATCATTTTCAAGTGACCATCGGTAGCGAGGAAAAACATCGTGGCTAAGAACATAAAAAGCTGGCCAAGTAACGGCGTATTCTGACCATTGGCAGGGTCAACCATTGATGCAAAACCCAAACTCGCTTGCATACCAAGAATTTGGCCAAGAATCACAAAGGTCTGAATCATGAACTGAGTAATGGTTCCCATCGCGACACCAATGATGATCTGCTCCAAGAGCGTCATGAAGCCTTGCCCAGAGAGCAACTCTATGGTGTCTGGCACAGCAGGGATAACAGGCATTACAGCAAGCGTAATTGCCAAACCAAGATAGAGTCTGACACGAGTAGAAACAAAACGCGCCCCTGTCACCGACATCACCATCAACATGGCAGCGATTCGGGTATAAGGCCAGAAGTAGTTGGCTATCCAGTCGAGTATCAGGCTCGTTGGGTATTCCACGTGAAACCGCCCTAGTAGAGAACCTGAGGCAGGCGCTCAACAATCGAGAAAAAGTACTCCATCATCATTTGTGTCATCCAATGCGCGAACAACATCAACGCCAACAAAGTCACCACTAGACGGGGTAAGAAGCTCAACGTCTGTTCGTTAATCGACGTTGCAGCCTGAAAGATCGCGACAACCAGACCAATAAGTAAGCTGGGGATGATAATGGCGCAAACCATAATCAGAACCATCCACAGCGCATCTTTGAACAGCTCGACGAATACTTCAGGCGTCATATTTTCCTCCCACTACAAGGCAAAGCTGCCAGCTAGAGTAGACAGAATAAGGTTCCAGCCATCAACAAGGACAAACAGCATGAGTTTGAAGGGTAAAGAAACGATCATTGGGGAGAGCATCATCATACCCATCGCCATCAAAACTGAGGCCACCACTAAATCAATAATCAGAAACGGAAGGAAGAGCATAAATCCAATCTGGAAAGCCGTTTTCAATTCAGAGGTAATAAATGCTGGGATCAATATGGCCATTGAAACATCTTCGGGCGCTGTTGCATCTGAACCAGAAATATTAACAAAGGTTTCAAGGTCCTTAACTCGAGTTTGCTTGAGCATAAAGTCTTTCATTGGCACTTGGGCGCGATCAAAAGCTTCACGTGCGGTGATCTGTTCATTGATGTATGGCTGGATAGAGTCTTCATTAATCTTGTTCAACACCGGAGACATGATGAAGAAGGTCAAGAAAATCGCGATACCTATAATGACCTGATTAGATGGCGTTTGTTGCAAACCCATCGCCTGACGAAGAATCGACATCACCACAACAATACGAGTGAATGAAGTCATCAAAATGACCATGGCAGGCAAGAAACCCAACATGGTCATTAACGCTAATATCTGTAAGTTAATCGAATAGTCTTCGCTACCATCAGGGTTAGTCGTCATGGTGAACGCAGGAATGCCACCACCACCCCCTGTAAAACTGCCAGTTGAAATGGTCCGTGTAGCGCCCTGCTCTTTTTCCATGGCGGAAACAGTGACCGATTGTGACGGTGCCGCATTGTCAGGAATAGGGGTTGCAATACTTTCCTCAGCGAACGAAGTCGCCGAAAAAACGCTCAGGCATAGAGTCAGTATCAATAACGCTAATCGACTAGTGTTTATCATTCTTTCTTTTTCAATAGCTGAGTCAATTGGGTCGCAAAAGGACTGGACGCCAATGCAGATTTATTCAGCTCCTCCTGAGTCAAAGGGGTATCCAACTTGGAAATCAGTTGTACCGACTGTGCGGTCACTCCCACTAAAAATTGCTCTTCACCCGCCTGTACAATCATGATTCGTTCACGAGTACCGACTGGTATCTGACGCACGATATTCAGGCCTCCTTGGTTAATCATCGCTGGCACTCGCATACGTTTCAGTAACCAAGCCAAAAAAAGGATGAATGCAACGACGAACAAAAGCGACCCAAACGTGGTCGCCCAATCTAGCTGATTACCTGATGCAGTTTCAGCCCAAACAGACGGAGAGAGGAGCGTAAGAAGACACAGAGACACTCCTTTTATCTGTTTTCTCATAATTTACCTTAGCTTCTTAATCCGCTCAGTCTGGCTGATAACGTCAGTCAAACGAATACCAAACTTATCATTGACTACCACCACCTCACCGTGAGCTATCAAAGTACCATTAACCAGCACATCCAACGACTCCCCGGCTAAACGCTCAAGTTCAACGACAGAACCTTGGTTAAGTTGGAGCAAATTACGAATACTGATTTGTGAACGGCCTACTTCCATAGAAATCGTCACTGGAATATCCAGAATCGTATCGAGTTTGCGGCGTTCGTCTTCTGAAATAGGCGACCCAGTATCTTGTAACTCATCAAGTTGAGCGGCCATAACTTCATCTACATCTACCTCTGGCGCATCAGGGTCTTCACCTAGTGCAGCAGCCCATTCATCCGCCAGTTTTTGATCGTCGCTCGGTTCCATACCTGTTACCTATTTACTCTATATTAATCTTCAATTTCACCGTCATCTTCTTCTAATTCAGAAATGACATCTTTGCCCAAGAAAGCGATGTCGGTCTTGACCACATCCGGGCGCTTAATTTCCTCTGAAACCTGAACCGCAAGTTGTTCACCAGAGCGTCCCATTTTGACGCGGAATGTTGGTAGTTCTTCAACAAACATAGTGGCATTTTCAGGCATAGTGATAGGAATGATGTCACCGGGTTGCAGCTCCATCAAATCTCTTAGTGAAATATCCTGTTCCAGTAGATTCACGCGGAAGTTAACCGGAACATCCATTATCTCCTCGCGAAGTGCGGTGCTCCAACGAACATCCGTTTCCATCTTATCTGACTGAACACCGGCATCAAGCAGTTCGCGGATCGGCTCCACCATAGAGTAGGGCATCACCACATGGAAATCACCACCGCCGCCATCAACTTCTATATGGAAAGAGCTGACGACAATCACTTCCGTCGGGCTGACAATATTTGCCATGCTTGGGTTCACTTCAGAATCGAGATATTCAAACTCGACGCCCATTACTGGAGACCAAGCCTCTTTATAATCTTCAAACACAATCTTGAGCAGAAGTTGTACAATCCGACGTTCAGTTGGCGTAAACTCACGCCCTTCAATTCGAGCATGAAAACGCCCATCACCACCAAAAAAGTTTTCTACCAAAATAAAAACTAAGCGGGCTTCCATGGTAATAAGTGCAGTACCTTTTAGCGGTCTAAAGCGTACCATGTTCAAACTAGTCGGCACATACAAAGTATTTTGATATTCACCGAATTTCATCATTTGTACGCCATTTATCGACACTTCGGCGGTTTTTCTCAGCATGTTGAATAAGCTGATCCGCAGGTGACGCGCAAAACGTTCGTTGATCAACTCTAGCGTTGGCATTCGACCACGAACGATACGGTCTTGCGAAGAGAAATCAAACTCTACTGCGCTGGGGTCCGCCGCTGCGCCACCACCGTCGTCTTCTCCCTCATCGACATCGTCGACACCGTGGAGCAGCGCATCAATCTCGTCTTGGCTTAATAGATCGGTCACTCTTCACCTACTGTATTACAAAATCAGTAAACAACACTCGTTCAATCACGGGTTGCCCTACCGCACGAGTCAAGCTCGCTTTAATATCTTCTGTGGCTTTATCTCTCAATTCCACCCGTCCGTTGACACTACGCAGCTGGTCGACGGTCGCTGAAGCGAAAGTACCGAGTAATGAGCTTTCCACCAATGGCGAGTGGTAACGGGCTAAGTTTTCATTTTCTGTACCACGCACCATCAGCTGTACTTTAATTTGCACAAGCCGATCTTTTTTATCACCCGTGACATTAAATAAAAATGGTTGAGCAATATTGACGTAAGAAACAGGCTCTGTTGATACCACCACTTCTTGTTGGGCAGTTTGCGCTGCTTCTTCGGATTCATCCGATCCCATCAGGAAAAAAGCAGCTCCACCGCCGCCAACGAGTAGAACTACAACAGCGATGATGATAATTAACAGCTTGCTTTTGCCTTTGGGTGCTTCTGCTTCTATTCCTTCGTCTGCCATATTTAACTTTCTCTATTTTCTTACTTTTCTATAGTTTAAGCGTAATAACTGATTCCATCACGCTTTGTTGTGACATTCAAATCAAGATTGACGTCTGGTTCAAGGTTTTCTTCGCCTGCAAAGGTCTGGTTGCCGTTACCTTGACCGTTTCCAGCACTATTTCCAGCCGCATAGCGATTTTGTTGCTGTCCCGAAGATTGCTGCTGAACAGAAGAGTCCCCCAATTGAACGCCCTGCTGGGCTAGCATCTCACGTAAACGAGGCATGGAATGCTCGATGACATCCCGCGCCTGTTGATTTGCCACCGTAAAGTGCACCGTCGCTCCCTCTCCAGTCATACTCATACGGATCTGGAGCCGACCTAATTCTGGTGGATCAAGACGAATGTCGATATTTTTCAGATTCTTCGACATCATCATTTGGACTCTTTCAGCCACTTGATCGCCTGCCATTTCTCGGTTTAACTGCATAGGAGCCTGAGCAGCCGCTTGATCTGCTCGCATTTGATGCTGCGCTGTTAAGCCTTGCTGGCCTGCGGCTTGAGACAACTGCTGAGCAAAGCCTGTTTCATTTCCTTGGTCAGCACTTTGTTTGCCCTCGCTCCCAACGAGCTTACCTAAAGACCCTGCCGCTTTTGTTCCCATTACCGCTTTGAGCATAGCCTGTTCACTGGCAACTGGCGTAGCGGCAACTTGCTGAAATTGACTAGCAGCAAGATCATTTGTCAGCGGTATAGCTGCTGCCTGCGAGGCAACTTGTAGATTATTTTGGGCTGCATTAGAGGTAGTTGAAGTACTATGTAAAGCCTGCTGCACAGATTGTGCTAACTGAGCTTTAGGCCTAGCATCCTGTTGTATTGTTAGCTCATCTTTTCCAACTTCTGCCGTAGAAGCGCCCCAAGGTATACCAGTAGCAGGTGCAACGGTTTGGCCTGCAACGGCTGGGGCAGTAGCAATGTCAGCTTCACTCAGCGATGACATTGATAACGGTGTAGATTGCAATCCCCTCTCAACATTAGGTTCTACAGGTTCAACAACTCTGCGCTGGATCAGCGTTTGCCTATGCGCCTCTGCTTTTGCAGACTCCACAACCAGCTCAATCTCTTTATCGGACAAACCTTGAATTTTCAGCTCATGTTTTAGCTGTTCAATTTCAGGATTGGTCAGTGTAGTTTTATCGCCTTTTGGCTGGGCCATTGCCGCTGTACCCCCAGTGCTAGCAATCATTGCACTACTACTGTGATTGTCCGCAGCCACGACATCTTCTTTCAGTTGCGCTTCAGATTGAATAAATGGTTTCACACTCTCTGGAACCATGACTTGCTGCTCATCAGTCAGTTCAACCTCAATCTTATTACTATTCGAAGCAGCTGACACATTGGCATCAGTCAGCTCTTCATCCTGATATTGGGCTGACAAGAATGGAGTGACAGAATCCACCTGTGTCTCTTGGTTTAATTTTTCTTGCTTTTGTTGGAAAGGGCCGGTTACTTGAGCCGAAGACTCTGATGATTGTGGCAACTCGTTGCCGTTTTGGGGTTTAAGCGCTCTGTTGGCTTCATTTAAACGACTCAGCAGTTCTTCGTTTTCAGACACAATTTTATCTGCGTCTCCTTCAGGTTGTTGAGCGGCTTGTTGTTTAGTAGAGAGCTCAGCGTCTCCTTTGTCGGCCAGTGTGTCTTGGTTTGTTTCTGATTTGAGCAACTCATCAGTAGAAGCACTTTTAGCATCAGAAGCTACCACCTCTCCTAGTTGAGACTCATCCTCTATGCTGACGTCGTCACTATCGCTAACTTCTTTATCGAATGATGCTTTGATACCATCCTTGCCTTCAACGAGTTGAGCAATTTTTTTTGACTCCATATCAGAAGCTTTTTCTTCGCCAGATTCACCCTTGATAAGTGACGCCAACTTGGAGAAAAAGCCCTCAGACTGCTTTGCGTCCTCACTAGCTTCCACAGATTGAGGTGACGATGTTGCCCCTTTAGAGGCATCGGAAACCGGAGTTAAATTCACATTCATAAATAGATCACTCACGCATAATTGAGAGGACAGTCACGGCCAATAATTCAAACAGTAAGTAGCGGCAACACGTTATTCAACGAGGAAAACTGCAAGAAGTGCGCCAATCAGAAAGGTAAAGAGCTCATTAATGTGATGCTAGTTCAGTGTACGACGAGAATATTGGAGGGTTGAGAACTCATCCATTTGTTTTTGTTCACGAATATTCTGTAAGCGTTCTTTCTCGGTCTGCTTTTTCTCAATCAACCACTCGTAAGAGCGGCGTTGTTTGCGACATTCGAGCCAATTTTGCTCACAACTGTCAACTTGTGATTTGAAATGCTCCTCCGCCTGCTTCTGCTTAGCTAAGGTTTCATCTAATGTCGTGAGGAAGCGGTTCAGGTGAGAGTATTGGCTAGCTGTCAGCCCTTGCTTGCCTCTTTCGACCAGTTGATTACAGTAATCAAGACGATAGTTTTCTATCTGCTCCAGTTGCTGATAATAACCATCCAATTCTACTCGTGCCTGATTGAGCGCAAGTACCGCTTGGTTCTCTCGTTCCTGAGCCTGGCTTAACAAAAAATCCAACGCATTATCCATAAATTACGAATCTCCCTGTAGAAGATTGCGTAACATATTGACACACATGTCGAATGGAACGGTCTCTTTCATCGCCTGCTGTAAATACCCATCCAGTCGTGGTTTTAAAGTAAACGCACTGTCAATGGCTGGATCAGATCCCGGTTTATACGCACCAATCGATACCAGATCCTGATTTTTACGGCAAACAGACAACACCTGACGTACCGCTTTGGACATCAACATCTGCTCTTCGGAGGTAATTTGTGGCATGACACGGCTGACTGATTTCTCGACATCGATCGCGGGATAATGGCCAGCATCCGCCATTTCACGAGACAATACTATATGACCATCTAAGATCGCTCGCGATGCATCAGCAATCGGATCTTGAAGATCGTCGCCTTCCGTCAACACAGTAAAAAATGCCGTAATAGAGCCTTGTTCTTGGCTGCCATTACCCGCTCGCTCCACCAAGGCTGGCAGCTTGGCAAATACCGAGGGGGGATATCCTTTGGTCGCTGGCGGCTCACCAACAGATAAAGCAATTTCACGCTGAGCCTGAGCAAATCGCGTCAAAGAATCCATCAACAGTAGTACATCTAATCCTTGATCACGGAAATATTCCGCAATCGTCAACGCAGTCTGACAACCTTTAAGTCGCATCAGTGGAGAAGAGTCAGCCGGCGCAGCCACGACAACCGAACGTTGACGTCCGTCTACCCCAAGAATTTCTTCAATGAATTCTTTTACTTCACGTCCACGCTCACCAATTAGACCAACAACAACGACTTGGGCCGTCGTTCCTCGAGTCATCATACCTAAGGTAACCGACTTACCCACACCAGAACCAGCGAACAGGCCAATACGCTGACCCTTGCCTACCGTCAGAAGTCCGTTAATGGCTTTGATACCAACATCGAGAGGCTCAGAAATGGGTTTACGCGCAAGAGGATTAATAGGATCGGCGTTGAAAGCTGCTCTTTTCTCTGTATACAAAGGCCCTTGGCCATCTAACGGATTACCAACACCATCGATCACTCGTCCAAGAAGTTCCATACCAACAGGTAAGCCGGCGTCACTCGTCAAAGGCGTTACTTTAGCACCAGGTAATACACCAGTGATTTGCTCGCTCGGCATTAAGTAAAGGTTGTCACCTGAAAAGCCGACGACCTCTGCTTCCATTTCTCCGTGCATGGTTTCGACTTTGCAGAGACTGCCAATGGGAGCGCGACATCCGGTAGCTTCAAGGGTTAACCCAACAACCCGAACGAGTTTGCCTGAAGCAACAGGGCGACAAGTTAACCCTTGAGTTTGGTACTGAGATAGGCGTTCAGCCAGTGCTAACATTACTCACCACCTTGGTGGCGATTTACCCCACAAAAACTCTGCAATACATTACGTACTCTGTCTTCAAGGCGATAGTTAACACTCGACTCACCCGCTTCGATCTGCACATCTCCACGATTCAGTGCAGGCTCTGCCATCAGAGTCCAGTTACGAAATTCCAGTTCTTCTTCACCATATGCAGAACGAATGATTTCAACATCTTCTGGATGAAGTTTGAGGGTAATCGAATGACCAGATACTGGCAGAGATTCAACAGATTGCTTAATCGTATCAAGTACAACTTGAGGGTTGGTTTGTACTTCGACATGAACCACCTCTTTAACCAAAGTCAGTACCATGTCGACTAATTGCTTTTCAACCTGAGCATTCATTAACTCAAGCGGTTGAGCAAACTGATTCGCAAGTCCAACCAATGTTTGGACTTGCTGTTGAATGAATTTTTGCCCGGCTTCGATGCCTTCGGCTTTACCCGCGTCCAACCCTTCTTGATGACCTTCTTGCTGGCCTTGTTCTTTGCCTTTATCGTAGCCTTGCTTAAAGCCAGCTTCCTGCCCCTGAAGCAAACCTTCTTCATAAGCTTGCTGTTTAATAAGCTCGATGTCTTCAGCTGTCAGCTCTTTAGGCGCTTCTTCTTCAGGCTCAGAAGAAATGGGCATCCAGCTTGGGTCATAATTCATCGCAGTTTCTTTCGCCTGCTTATGAGTTTCCGGCGTATAGTCCGGCATTCCCCAGCGCTCTGGCTTTTGAATTTGCTCGTCATTGTCCAAGCGCAGAAAACCGCGCTTTCTTTCCCCAGACATAAAATGATTACCTGTTTTAATTACAAGAATTCGTCTGCACCGCCACCTAGCATTATCTCACCGGAGTCAGCCATACGGCGAGCCACAGCCAATACTTCTTTCTGTGCGGCTTCCACATCAGAGACTTTAATCGGCGGCATCGCTTCAAGATCATCACGCATCATCTCAGCAGCACGTTTAGACATGTTCTTGAAGATCTTCTCACGCAGAGGCTCATCTGCGCCTTTAAGTGCACGTTGCAACGCGTCTTGTGGAACATCACGCAACAGCTTCTGAATACCTTGGTCGTCGACTTCGATAAGGTTCTCGAAGACAAACATAAGATCCTGAATCTGGGTTGCCATGTCTTCGTCCTGATCGCGAATCTGCTCCATCAGGATACCTTCAACATTGTTGTCCATGTAGTTCATGATTTCTGCTGCTGCCTTCAGGCCGCCAATTTTGGCAGCTTGCGCACCGGCTTGACCTGCGAACTGTTTCTCCATGATTTCATTCAACTCGGCAAGCGCTGAGGGTTGTACTTCTTCTAAGTTCGCGATTCGCATCATCAAATCGAGACGGTCACGTTCGGCAAACTGAGATAAGATTTCTGCAGATTGATCCGGTTCGAGGTAGGACAACACAATAGTTTGAATCTGAGGGTGTTCGTTAATAATGATACTGGCAACCTGACGAGGATCCATCCACTTAAGTGAATCCAAACCCTTCGAGCCAGTACCCAGCAATATTTGATCCACAAGATTATTGGCTTTGTCTTCACCAAGGGCGGCAACCAATGCATTTCGCATGAAATCTTCACTGCCCATACCTATGTTGGTGTATTTCTGAATATCTTCCAGGAAAGCTCGGTGTACCGCTCCGACTTTTTCTTGGCTTAAGTCAGCAGCACGAGCCATCGCGCTACCAACACGTTGTACTTGTTTAGGTTCTAGGTGACGAATGATACCTGCTGCGTCTTCCTCATTTAAACTCAACAGGAGTATCGCTGCACGTTCTTCGCCCGGTATAGTTTCTATATCCACGGTGTTCTCTACAACTTCGCCACCGCCTTCTCCCTGTGGTACGACTTCGTTAGGCATCTTCCATCCAGTTCTTCACTACTTGTGCCGCCAGTTCAGGCTCGTTAGCAACTAGCGCTCTAACTGCTTTCAGCACATCTTCATCTTTATGGAGGTTAGGTAAGTCAATACTGGAGCCAAATTCAAACAACTCACCACCATCCATATCTCCACCAATCAGGCTGGTTTCACCATCAGCCCCAATCGGTAACCCATCTGGTCCATATAGCTGATCATCGTCTTCCGATGCAGGGTTGAGCAGTTTCTTCAATGCTGGGCGAACCAGAACAAGCACAACCACTATGATCACCAACGCACTGGCAAACCAACGGACCCAATCGTTGAAGTTAGGGTGCTCCCAGATAGGTACATCTGCAATTACTTCAATTTCTGGTTCCGCGAACTGCATACTCAGTACATTGAGCAAGTCACCCCGGTTTTCATCAAAGCCAACGGCACCAATCAACACCTGACGGATAGACTGCAGTTCTGCATCCGATAGAGGCTGGTACGTCGTTTCACCGCTATCAGGGTTAACCGAAGCGCGGTTTTTAATCGCAACGGCGACCGTTTGACGATTGACGATACCTGTCTGACGACGCTCATGGCTGATGGTCGTATCCAACTCAAAGTTACGTGTTGCTTCCTTATGTACAGAACCCTGTCCCATCAATGAGCCGTCTTTCATTTGCGCGACATCTTGGGGAATAGAAGCGTCTGCTGGAGGCTGGTTACTCAACGCGCCGGGAACACCTGCCACTACATTACCATTATTATAGTCTTCCAGCGTGTATTCACTTCTGGTTGATGGTGTATTGGGATCAAAACTTTTACGCGTTTGCTCTATCGCGCTGAAGTCCAACTGGATATCGACTTGTGCGGTATAGTTGCCAAATCCAAGGATAGGAATAAGTACAGAGTCAATTTTGTCACGTAATGCTTGTTCCTGCTTACGCTCTAACTCGTGCTCTTTACGCCGCGCCGCTGAAGCTGGATCTTGCGAACCCGAACTTAGTAAACGACCATGTTGGTCTGTCACAGTAATGCGAGTCGGTTTCATGCCGGGGACTGCACTTGCCACCATATCCACGACAGAGTCAACTTCTTCTTGCTTGAGTGACGTGCCAGTACGAAGTGTAAGGAAAACGGAGGCCGATGCTTCTTGATTATGACGGACAAAAACGCTTTGTTTCGGTAAGGCCAGCAGCACGCGTGCTTTACGCACTTGTTTCATTTCTTCAATCGCTTTGGCTAACTGACGTTCACGGCTGAGTTTTAAGCGTTCCTGCTCTAAACGCTGAGAAACACCGAATCCCATGTCTTGCATCAGAATTTCATCGCCAGCTTGCTTCTCATTGTTTAAACCAGCACGAACCATGTTCAACTTGAGCGAGTTGTATTCACTGGCCAGAACAGAGATGGTGTTCCCTTCCAGTTTGTAATCAATTTTCTGTTGATCAAGGTAATCTAGGACAGGAATTAACTCTTCTGTATCGTATGCTCCGAGTGGACGCATTTCTGGCTCTCTTACCCAGAAAAACAGCATCACTATTAGTGCGACACAGATGGAGATGGAAAGCACCAAGACCACTTGACGAAGGAGATCAAGATCCCCCACTGCCATATCAAATTTGGATGAGCTTTGTTCATCCAAGTCTGGGTTTTGAACATCAGTATCCATTTCTGATGTCGCCATCATTGCAGTATCAGGACCACCGTCCGACACCGCAATATCCGTTGATTGATTTTGTTCAGCCACAGACTATACCTATCACTTAAACGGGCATGTTCATCAATTCTTTGTACGCTTCAACTAGCTTGTTACGTACTTGAATCGTTGCCTCAAACGCAACGCTGGATTTATTTCGCGCGATCATTACGTCAGATAAAGACACATCCTCATCGCCACGATCAAATCTCATTTGCAAGTTACTTGATGTCTTTGACAGTCCATTCACATTGTTGATGGCATTATTAAGCAGATCACCAAAATCCGCACCAACCGTATGACCAGTCGCGGCAGGTTTAGTGTTCGCTGCTTCGAACATCATTGCTTGCATTTCGCCTTGAAAACCATCAACTTTCATAGAGCACCTCGGACGTCAACTCTTTGACTACAATTCTTGCTGTAAATATGACGCTGCAATCTACATGCCATATCAATTTGAGCGTCGAAAATAGCACGTTAATTTGGAATATCAATCCCTGCATCACGCATTTTTGCTAACTTGTAGCGCAAGGTGCGTGGGCTGATACCTAATTTCTCAGCCATTTCCTTTCGACGGCCATTGCATTCCGATAATGTCTCCAGAATGATAGCGTATTCCTGCTCTCTCAGTTCACCACCAAGACCAACGCCAGTAGCGAATACGTTATCAGGCTCAGCGATCGGTTTAATATTGGGGGCCGTAATTTCACCCGTTTCGACTACATGCTGTAAACTGCCAGCATCCTGCCAGTCTAGGCCTTCAAGTAAAATATGATCGCTCGAAACATTACCATTCTCACTGAGAATTAATGCTCGTTGCACAACGTTATCCAACTCACGTACATTTCCCGGCCAAGAATACGCCAATAATTTACTCATAGCGCTTGATGAAAGCACAGGAACAGGTAGCCCTAGCTTCTTACAATGACGCTCTATTAGGTGGTTCGCTAGTGGCTCAATGTCACCTTTACGCTCACACAATGCCGGCCAAGCTAATGGGAATACATTCAAACGATAGTATAAATCTTCTCGAAAATTGCCTTCCTGAACATACATTTTGAGATCACGGTTACTGGTGGCCAACACTCGGACGTCAAGCTTAATGCTCTTACGACTGCCTAAACGCTCTACCTCACGCTCCTGCAACACACGGAGTAATTTGGCTTGAAGGTTTAAATCCATTTCACTGATTTCGTCTAGCAGAATGGTACCGCCCTGTGCTTGTTCAAATTTACCTGGACACGCTTGAATAGCACCAGTAAAAGCGCCTTTTTCATAGCCAAACAGCGTTGCTTCAAGCATATTGTCCGGAATCGCAGCACAGTTTATCGCGACGAATGGCCCATCTTTACGATTCGAGGCGTTATGGATATAGCGTGACATCACTTCTTTACCTGAACCACTCGGTCCTAACACCATAACGTTGGCATCTGTTTTGGCTACTTTGTCAGCCATTGCAAGTAGCTTCAGGCTTTTCGCATCCGCCACAACCGCATCGCCATTGTCATCCGATTTGACCGGCGCATAGCGGCTGACCATATTCAGCAAAACTTCAGGGGCAAAAGGCTTGGCCATATAGTCAATGGCGCCATCTTTCATGGCTGAAACAGCATCTTCAATATTGGCGTATGCCGTCATGAGCAATACAGGTAAGTTTGGCCAGTGTTGTTTAATGTTACGTAACAGTGCCAATCCGCCCATACCAGCCATTTGAACATCGGACACAACAATATCAACGGCGTGAGCCTTGAGTTTAATCAAAGCGTCTTCAGCACTATCGGCTTCTAACCACTCATATCCAGCCAGTGCTAGGGTATCGACCAAGGCTTCGCGTAGACCTTCATCATCTTCTACGATTAGTACTTTGCTTTGTGCCATTATCCTTCTCCTGTCATTATATCGTGGTCAGCATGCGGAGCACGCTCCAAAGGAATGCAGATGGTAAAACATGCGCCATCACCTTCTTCTGAAATCAGTTCTAACCTTCCGTCGTGAGCACGGCATACCATTTGAACAACGGCTAGGCCAAGTCCCGTACCTTGGGATCGAGTAGTGAAGAAAGGTTCCATTATTTGGTTATGTAACTCTTTAGGTACACCTGGGCCGCTGTCTTGTACCGAAATTTTCAATTCGTGGTTAACCGGCCGGAAAAAAACATCAACTTGAGATTCCTTTCCTGCGATTTGAATGGCATTCATCACCAAATTACTTAGCGCCGAAGCAACCGCATTCGCATTGCCCAATAGCTGAGTGTCTTCTTGTTCGACTTCAAGATGATAATCAATCTGGTTGTTCTTAAGAGCGGTTTCCACCATGGGAGAAAATTCAGACACCAATTCTGAAATGGTGAAAGGCTTCACCACTTTGTTGTCCCCTCCCTTGGCAAACAGCAACATGTCGTTGACCTGTTTCTCCAGATCATGCAAGCGATCCATCAGCTTGTTTTGGAAACGATCTTTCGTCGCAGGTGGTAAGTTCGGTGCGCCCAGATTTGATGCGTACAACATCGCACTGGAAAGAGGAGTCCTAACCTGATGCGCTAAAGAAGCAACCATACGCCCTAACGAAGACAAACGCTGCAAATCGCTGATGCGAGACTGCAACAGGCGTGTCTCAGTCAGATCGGTAATCAAAATCAGCTGGCCTGTCGTAGACGCTGAAATCGCCAAACGCACTTTACGGCCATTACGAAGAGAGATTTCATGACCGTCATCTTCACGAGGAGAAAATGCTTGTTGAATCACTTCAAACCATTTTTGGCCTACAAGAGGCATCTCTAGCAAACGCTGAGCTTCAGGGTTCGCTTCATGAACAACGCCTTGAGTATCGAGCAAGATCACGCCTGCAGGCATGACGTCCAATACCTGTTTGTATCGTTCAACTTGTTCTTCGAGTGTTCCAAGTGGTTGCTGTTTCATGATCGCCTGAGCTGATTGCATGTCGAATTTCTGCCTTAAAAACTACAATAGCCTGACATGCAATAAACAGGCCAGGCTATTTTCCATATATTTCAGTAGCTTATTGAAAAGTCGATATTTTGACAGCGTCGAAAATACCCAAATTAACGCTGCACATTGTATTTTCTCATCTTCTCAACCAGCGTTGTCCTACGCATTCCAAGCATATCAGCAGCACGGGCAACTACGCCTCCCTGAGCCTCTAGCGCTTGGTTTATCATGTTAACTTCCAACTCGGCTAACATCTCTTTAAGGTTAACACCTTCAGGCGGTAACTCTTGAGGAGCATTGGAGTTTTCATGTAGGGCTTCAGTCGCATCAAGGCTGAAATCTTCAGAAAAAATATCCTGCAATACGTCACGTTCCTGTTCTTCAACAGAAACAAACACATTATGCTCTGGCTGAAATTCAGGGATATCACTATATCGATACTTGGTCGGTAGGTGATTGACGTCGACCAAGCTATTTGGATAAAGAATGATCATTCGCTCGACAAGATTCGCCAGTTCGCGAACATTACCCGACCAATTGTGCTCCATTAGTGAGTTGATTGCTCTCGGCGTAAAGCATATTGGCTGAGCGCCCTCAGCTTCCATTCGCGTCATCAACTCTTGCAACAGCAACGGGATATCCTCTATACGGTCACGTAGTGCTGGCATTTCGATTGGGAACACATTGAGTCGGTAATATAAGTCTTCACGGAAAGACTCATCATCAATCATGGTTTCCAAATTACGGTGAGTTGCCGCAATAACACGAACATTGACGCGAATAGTAGTGTTACCACCAACACGCTCAAAACAACGTTCTTGTAATACTCGTAGCAATTTGACCTGCATTGGCATCGGCATATCACCGATTTCATCAAGGAACAAGGTACCGCCTTCTGCCAGCTCAAAACGCCCTTTACGAGAGGTAATAGCTCCAGTAAAGGCCCCTTTTTCATGGCCAAACAGTTCACTTTCGAGCAGATCAGGAGGAATAGCACCACAATTGATTGGAACAAATGGCCCAGTTCGACGTGTCGAATGGTAATGAATGTTGCGTGCAACGACCTCTTTACCTGTTCCTGATTCACCAAGGATGAGCACATTGGCCTCAGTAGCGGAGACTTGCTCTATCAGGTGGCGAACTTCTTTAATACCAATACTCTGCCCAACCAAACTTCGGAATAGAGTATTTTTTCTTGAGGACGAAACTACATTGACACCTTTACGACCAAGGAAATCTTTGCAATGACGAAGCGCTTCACTTAACTGAGGATAATTTAAAGGATATTCCAGTTCACCAACATAATTGGTCATTTCTTCAACTGGATAAGAATGTGTTCCCACGATAAGTAAAGGGATATGGTTAGCTTGGGAGAGTCGAGTACTCATCTGCGTTGAGAAGTTCTGGCTCTGAAGAGAACCGACAATGCATCCAGCCCAAACATCCGACCAGTTAACGTCGTTCAGCTGTGCGGAACTGATCGCCTCACATTGTTCTCCGACAAATTCTAATATATTACTCAGATTGATGCGTGCTTGAGCATCATCTTCAATTACGAGCAGCTTTGCTAAACCTTGCATAGGTGAGAATTATTGCCTTTATCTTGAAACGTTGTGTCTGTTATTTCTGTTTCTAACAACTAATCTAACTATAGAACAGGATTAGTGATAGACAATTTATAAACTTCAGCAACAAAATAAGCCACTAGGCTACTAAGTGGCTTATATTCTATTTGATAAAAAAATAAAGGCAACCAAGCAATTAGGCGATGTGATATTTGCCCAAAAGCTTTTTATGCAAGATATTTCAATACAACTGTAAAAAGTAAACTTATATCTTAGATTCCTACATCAGTCGCAGTCAGATTATGGTATTCCGGTGGAATTTGTTCCCACGCTGATTTAATCTCGCGAATAATATCAATCACGTCATCAATAGGTTGAGGATCATTCTTATGATTTGCCTCAGTGATTTGGGTAATCATAAACTCGTATAACTGATCCAGATTCTGGGCAATATCACCACCATCGTCCATCGATAAACAACTGCGTAAGCTGATGATGATATCTAGGGCTTTACCCAGTCTCTCACCCTTGATCGGAATATTGCCCTGCTCCATTGCCGCTTTGCCCTGAATCAAGCGCTCGATAGCGCCCGCCATCAGCATTTGAACAATTTTATGCGGGGAGGCAGCACTGAGCTGGCTATCTACCGATACCTTCTTGTAAGCCTGTAATGAACCACGCATAACAATCCTCTTTATAAAAATTTCTTGTACTGCTGCACTGATTTGTTGCCATAGCGGTACTTTTTCAAACTACTGCCAAGTTCTGCGGTTTTCTTCTGCATCAACTCAACAGTCAACCGAGTACGCTCGATGGCACTATGCCATTCTGGTAACTGAGCTAACTCTTGTTGTTCATTAATAGTACTTATCAAGGTTAGCAATAACTGTTCCCTTTTATCGACCAACTGAACGATTTCTTCAGCATCAATGTCACCAGCTGAAAGATTATTGGCAATATCGCGATCAAGATCACAAAGAAATGAGATCTGTGCCAAAAAATCATCCGCCGAGTGCATTCATCATACCTGCTAACTGAGATTGCATATTACTCGTCGCGTCTTGCATCGCCGTAAATTTGGCGTGTGTACGTTTCTCTAGACTGTCCATACGGCGATCTAGAGATGCTTGATCATCATCAAGGCGATAGTTTTGTTCGACCATGCTACGCTCACGAGTGCGAATTGAGCCAGTAACGCCCGTTATCCCCTGAATCGCATCTTCAACTTTTTTCGCAAATCCTTGGTTACCGCCAAAGAAATCTTCTAACTTACTGAAGTTGTTATTGAGCTGGCGATCCAACATGTCGTAGTTGATTTCCAGTGTCCCCTGACGTGTCGTTGTAATACCGAACTCAGTCAGTGTTTTCAGATCTTCAGGGGCAGGTTCAACTCTTGAAGAAAACACCGATTTCAATCTTGAATCGGCACTACGAACCACACTATCACCCGCCAGAGGGCCTGCGGATCCAGTTCGTGGATCGACTCCTGAAAGCTCTCGAGAAACCTGATAAAACTGGTTGTATGCCGAAACGAACTGCTCAATATCATCTCGTACGCCCTGACGGTCATATTCGATATCAATCTCTGAAGGTGTTTTGCCGCGCTCGGAGCGACCTTTCAATGTCAGATCGACCCCTTCAATGGCATCTTCAATGATGTTGTTATCACTGGAAAGCTGAGCAACACCATCAAGCAGTACTTTCGAATCCTGCGCGGCTTGTACTTGGCTCATACCACGATAAGCGTCAAATGATTCCTGCGCCGATTTCAGGTCAGCTTGGGCCTGGTCAATTCGTTCCAGATATTCTCTTTCTTCTTGCGGCAGTTTGGCACGTTCAAGCTCTTTAGCTTGCTCTGGGCTCAATTCACCTGCCAGAACGCGTGCTTGAAGCGAGGCTTTTTCCTGAGCGAGTTGCTTTTCCAACTCAGCTTGTTTAGCATCTAATGCGGCCTGCGCTTCTTTTGGTGTGACGTAGGAGTCCGTCAGAGTACCTGAAGCCGTGGCACTCCAACCAGGAACATCAGGGGCTTTTTCCAACGCTTTAGCATCTAGTTGAGGCTCGGGCTCCCAATACGAGTCAAGCAATGTACCGGACGCGGTCGCGGTCCAGCCAGGAATACGCTCTTCTGGCTTTAAGTACTTATTAGCTTCGGCACCAGCAGCAGCAGCGGCTGCAGCGGCTGCAGCGGCTGCATCTGATAGCTCGTTACCGACACTTGCATCTTTTGCCGCATTGGGATCGGCAGCAACTGCCGCTTGTTTGGACGTATCGGCAATCTCCTGATCGACAACCTTTGCCGCCTCGATGTTTTGCTCTGCGATACGATCGGCAACAGCTTGTTCTTCATCAGTGAGCGGTTTGAGGAGATCTTGTGCCGTGGCACGAGCTTGCTCAAGGTCTTTAACACGCTGTTCAAGCGTTTTGTACTCGAGTCTTTTGAGAAGATTGTCCGGTGCTGATTCCACACTCAATTTCAGAGCATTTTTTTCACCTGAATTACTCGAGGCAACGATAAGACGTGGGCCTTCGACATCATTGATGACCGATGCTCGAACGCCTGGGTTGGTTTTGCTGCCATTGATACCGCGAACAATATCACTCAGCTTAGAATTTTTCTGTACATCAATGGTGAACGTTTCTTCACCGAGAGAAACTTGCAGCTTACCCGGGCCAAATTTCGCATCTTCTGGTACAACATCAGACGCAATTTTATGACTCTGGGCAAGCTGCAACACATCGATAGCATATCTACCAGCGATAGCTTCAGTGGTTGCCGTCGCGGATACAACAGTATCATCCGTAGATTCTACTTTTCTTGCAGCAAATGCTTTCTCTTGACGAAAGCTCGCCATCAAGTTTTTCATCGTATCCAACGACTCTCTGAGCCGTCCGTAGGCACTGATACTGGAATCAATTTTGCCACGCTCATTGTCGATTCGCTGCTGTTTAGGTACGCGCTCCGAATCAACAATTTTGCTGACCATGGCATTGATATCCATGCCAGAATTCATCCCTACCGGGCCAAAGCTCATTCAATCACCTCAAAATACGATCATACCCTCTGGTTCAAAAGTCCCGATGAATACCGAGCTGTTTGATCCCTCAGGCGTCGCAGTATTTCTAACATTTCCTCATCGGGTATCTGACGAATTATGTCGCCAGTATCCGCTTCATAAATGGTAACTACATCTCTTCCCGATTCTTCGTCGACTCGAAAAGATAAGCCAGTGTTAATGGACGCAATGAAATCGTTCATTTGCTGTACCATACGTTGCCGCTCTTCCCTGTTAAGCTTTTCACGTTGTTGAGACGCTTCTATCGCTTGATTAACAGCTTCAGCAGCTTGTTCTCTCACTTCGGCTGTAGAAACCTGTTCTTTCCGCGAGGAAACTTGCTGTGCACCATCATATTTTGAAGCAACTTTAGTGCCACTTTCTGAGCCGTAAGGCTGGATGTTCGATGTGTAGGATGGTATTTCCATAACAATCTCCCTTCCACCTTATAGGTTGGTAATCACGTTACCTACCAATAAGCTCGTTCGAACCTATCGATTAACCTAATAAGCTAAGAGCTGCTGATGGTGATTGTTTTGCCTGCGCCAGTACTGAGGTACTTGCCTGCTGCAAAATCTGCGACTTAGTCATCTGAGTCGTTTCTTTCGCGTAATCAGTATCTCGGATACGGCTACGAGACGCGTTAACGTTCTCGTTGATGTTATCCAAGTTGCTGATCGCATGGCTGAATCGGTTCTGGAATGCACCCAACTCCGCACGCTGGCTATCTACCGTTTTCAGGGCACCATCGATGACCGAGACCGCCATCTGTGACCCTGCTACAGTAGAAACATCAACATCGGAAACCGTTTTATTTTCAGCGGCACCAAAACCGATATCACCACCTAACGCACCACCAATCGTGACATCTGTCGCGACTTTGTTATTCGCAGCGAATAGTTGCAACTTCCCTTCGTCACCAACCGACGCTTTTACGTCTTCACTTTGACCATTGATGTAAGTCGCAAGCTGCTCGATATCGTCACCAACCTTAGCATTTATGGTTAACTGTTTAGTTTCCCCATTAACGTCAGTATAGTCCAGAGTAAGGTCTGTTGTACCTTGAGAGACGGTCCAATCATTACCTTTACCCTGTTGCGCGATGTATGCTTTACCACCCATTCCAGAGGTATCTGAACGCATATTACCCATAGTGAGCATTACAGCCTCACCTGAGCTTGCACCGATCTGGAATGACTGACTACCAAACGTACCATTAAGCAGTTTGTTACCACCAAATGAGGTGGTTTCTGCGATACGGTTTAATTCGTCATTGAGTGCGGTAACCTCTTCTTGAATCGCAACACGCTCTGAACGCGAGTTCGAACCATTTGACGATTGCAACGACAGGTCACGCATACGTTGAAGGATATTGGTTGTCTCATTCATTGCACCTTCAGCAGTTTGTGCAATGGAGATACCATCGTTTGCGTTTTTCACCGCCATGTCTAAACCACGACTTTGCGATGTTAAACGGTTGGAAATTTGAAGGCCTGCAGCGTCATCACGAGCACTGTTAATTTTGTAACCCGACGATAGACGCTCCATCGATCTCTGCATGCCATCAGCAGCACCATTAAGGTATCGCTGAGCAGTCATCGCAGACACATTGGTGTTTACGTTAATTGCCATATTGATCTCCTTAGGCATTAAGGGTGATGCACCTCAGCGTCTCTCACCTCACTTTGGTGCATCTCATTTCTCTCAGTCTTTTAACGGCGAAAGAAATATATCCTTTAGAGAAATTTTTAAAAAAATTTCTGTGATGAGTATCAACAAGCTATAAATATCTTTTAAATCAAGGAATTATATAAACAAAAAAAATCCAGCCGAAGCTGGATTTTTTTGAAGGTTTTAAACTTAGCCTAGAAGATTAAGAGCTGAGTTTGGTGTTTGTTTTGCCTGAGCAAGAATCGAACTTGAAGCCTGAGAAAGAATTTGCGATTTAGTCAGTGCTGTTGTTTCTTTCGCAAAGTCAGTGTCTTTGATACGGCTCTTAGACGCATTCACATTCTCATTAATGTTATCTAAGTTGCTAATCGCGTGGTTGAAGCGGTTCTGGAAAGCACCCAGCTCAGCTCGGTGGCTATCTACATACTTCAATGCCGAGTCAATGATTGCCACAGATTCTTGAGCACCACCCACTGATGTCACGTTAATCGTATCGACAGTTACAGCTTGACCTTGCCCCATGCTAAGTTCGCCAGCCAGACCACCGCCAAAGCTTACTGCACCTTCCACTTTATCTGTGCCAGCAAATACCTGTAGTTTACCATCTTGGTCAACAGATGCTTTAACCATGTCAGTCTGACCATTGATGTATGTCGCTAGCTCTTCAATATCGTCGCCTTCTTTGGCATTGATGTTAATGGTTTGCTGTTGGCCGGCAGTATCAGTCAGTGTGATAGCCAAATCGTTTGCACCTGCCTGTACTGTCCAATCTTTATCTTTACCATTCGCTGCTTGGTAGCTCGTACCGCCCATGCCAACGTTGTCTGAACGCATATCGTTCAAAGTCAACATCACGGCTTCACCGTTGTCTGCACCAATTTGGAAAGATTTCGTCGCGTAAGTACCGTTCAGTAGTTTGTTACCACCAAAAGAGGTAGTTTCTGCGATACGGTTAAGTTCGTCATTTAGTGCCGTTACTTCTTCCTGAATCGCAACGCGCTCTGATTTAGAGTTAGAGCCGTTCGCCGATTGTAGCGAAAGGTCACGCATACGTTGCAGGATGTTAGTCGTTTCATTCATCGCACCTTCAGCAGTTTGTGCGATAGAAATACCGTCATTCGCGTTACGCACTGCAACATCTAGACCGCGGCTTTGCACATTCAAACGGTTAGAGATCTGTAGACCTGCTGCGTCATCTTTAGCGCTATTAATCTTGAAGCCAGAAGATAGACGTTCCATTGAAGTTTGTTGTGCATTGTTAGCGCCATTTAGGTAACGCTGTGCTGTCATTGCTGCTACGTTTGTATTTACATTCACTGCCATGGTGATTTCTCCGTTTGATTTTCCGATGTAACCGGTTTCCGACGTCTCGGAAAACCAAAGTAGTTCTCTCAAAGTTACTTTTATTAACGGCTCAATTTCGAGAACCTTGAGTATTTTTTTAAGTTTTTTTTGAAAAAAATGCTTTTGGAGAAGGAAAGTTGACCAAATACGAAAAAACTTAAAAAAACGCAATTTTTCGCTAAAGCTTTAATTCACTCAGTCGATAATATTTTCTTTTTTGATAATTAACCCAATAGGGTAAGGGCTAGATTTGGCTGTTGTTTAGCCTGTGCTAGGATGGATGTGCTAACTTGCTGTAAAATCTGTTGCTTAAGCATTTGAGTGGTTTCTTTAGCGTAGTCAGTGTCTTTTATACGGCTATTCGACGCGGCCAAGTTTTCATTGATATTACCTAAGTTGTTAATCGCATGATTAAAGCGATTTTGCATCGCCCCTAATTCAGCACGATGGCCATCAACATACTTAAGCGCAGTGTCTATTACTGATACCGCTCGCTGTGCGCCGCCAACGTTAGAAATATCCAGATTATCAACCGCTTCATAACCAGCTAGCCCCATTTGCAGTTCACCTGCAAGGCTGCCAGAAAAGGAAATAGTACCTGATGTTTCTTTACCTGACACAAAGACTTGCAGCTGCCCATCTTCATTTACTGAGGCCGAGACTTTATCCGTTTGACCATTGATATAAGTCGCTAACTCTTCGATATCATCACCAACCTTAGCCTCAATCTGAATCGATTCCTGTAGGCCCTCAGCATTGGTATATTCCATGACCAACGTTTGACTCCCCTGAGAAACCTGCCAGTTATTGTCCGCTTTTCCAGCGGAAATGTAACTGAAGCCCCCCATCTCAATACTATCGGAGCGCATGTTTTTCAGAGATAACTGAACCGCTTCACCGGAACTGCCACCAATTTGGAAAGAAGAACTGGCAAATGAACCATTGAGCAATTTTCGACCACCAAAAGAGGTGGTTTCGGCAATTCTATTCAATTCATCATTCAAAGCCGCCATTTCTTCCTGTAATGCTTCTCTTTCTGCACGACTGTTCGAACCATTCGCCGATTGTAATGAAAGATCACGCATGCGTTGAAGAAGGTTGGTCGTCTCATTCATCGCACCTTCGGCTGTCTGCATGATGGATATACCGTCGTTCGCATTGCGCATTGCGACATCCAAACCACGCATCTGAGACTCAAGTCGATTCGAGATCTGCAAACCTGCTGCATCGTCTTTGGCACTATTAATACGATTCCCTGAAGATAGCCTCTCCAGAGATTGGTTCAGCATGTCCGTCGCATTCGTAAGATAACGCTGCGCCGTCATTGCTGATACGTTGGTATTAACAGTGATTGCCATAACGATAGATAGTGTTTCCTCAACAGGGTTATCTGTTATATCGGCCTGAGGAGATTTTCTTTAGTCTTTTTGCACAAAAAAACCGAGCGTATTAGCTCGGTTTAAAATAGGTATAGTTCACAAGCTTTAGTTTGCTTTCATTGACTTACTTAAGCTTTAACCCGTTTAGCATTTCTACAGACGGGGCAAAGAAGTATGCGCCTGTCACGGCTCTAGTAAAGCGCAATAACTGGTCTGTTTTACCATCGGTCTCGCCATACATGCTTTCCAGCATGGCTTTAAAATTGTGTAACGTATTGCAGTAGGCAATGAACAGCAGGCCATGCTCACCCGACACACTGCCATAAGGCAGGCTATGGCGAACAATCTTCAGGCCTTTACCTTCTTCTTTAATGTCCACACGGCCAACGTGGGACGCAGCTGGCACATTATCTAACTCAATCGAATCCGGTTTAGTCCGCCCGATGACTTTTTCTTGAGCAGACACATTCAGTCGATTCCAAGAAGGCAGGTCATGGACAAAACGCTGGACCATAACGTAACTGCCACCAGCCAACTCTCCTTGAGGTATAATTGCCACTTCATGACGCTGGCTCTCTTTCGGGTTTTCCGTCCCATCGACAAAATCCGTCATATCTCGCGAGTCAAGATAGCGATAACCATAGGTTTCATCAATCACGACTACGTTGTCTGAAGCTTGTGCAAAGAATGTGCGCAGCAGATAAAAGTGCAAATCATGACGATTCGAATGGCAGTGGATAAGCACATCTACATCAGAACTCGGCGCTATAGTGCTGCCTTCGCCAAGCTGTGGGAAGTCAATCAGTTCGTCTGGCATTGCAGCATCACATTTTGACCAGAACGACTTGCTGAACGCAACCGTAAGAGTCAATTCAGCCCTAGGCTGCTGCTGATTAAGCTCTTCTACAAGTGTTAGTAGAGCCTGTAGCTGTTCCAGTACGGCAGCATGTTCCTGTGTCACCTTAAGCAGCGTGTATTGAGCGAAAGGTCCTGCTTCAGGAAGGATGGCACTTTGAGGGATTGTCATTTTTATGTCCTCACATTTACATATTTGCTCAGTGTATTGTGTTCTGTTTTAAGCGTATTGATAGCGCTCATCACCAGTTGCGTCAATCAGATGGCGGCGCAGAAAAACAATCGCGTACGCTGCGACTCTTATAGATATAAAGCATAAACCACAGCAGAAATAGCAAGGTAGCGGCATTCGCCCAACGAAAAGCGCCATGTTCTAGATAGACGTGATAAAGCGTTTGAACAAACTGGCCGCCAATCGCTAGCATGGTAATCGTTTTACCCCAACAGACCAATTGGCTTATCCATTTTCGTTCCGGGCTGCGCAAGCTGATCATCCACATTAACGCGATGCTAGGCAGCCCCATCGCCAACCCCAGATACAACATTGAATGATCGGGGTAGACAATATTGAGGATCTTAGCGCCGCTTTCTCGGCTCGCACCAGCGACAACAAAAACCACCCAAGCTTTGGCGAGAAACAGCCAACCAAGCCAGAGCCATTTAGGGGCTTTGAGAAAACCATGTTTATCGTATTGTTCTAAAGCGTATCGCACTGATTGGTCACTGCGGTTGAGAGATTAAACTCCACTCTATACCAATTGAATTTTTTTGCTATCAGATATTAGCCATAAAACTCATTGGCCATTAGATGATAAAAAAGTACATCTCGTAACGTGCTATTTAGTGGAGTAACTTCAATGATGAACAAGATTAGATCGTGTTAAAATAAAGCGACATTAATCTCGCGGTAACAACCTTAATGAACAACAAAGTCGTGCCATCACAGGAAACACAAAAAGAAGCGATGAATATTGCCAAAGCTACCCAGAAACCCGGCCAAACCAAAGAGCAAACCAAGTTGATCGCTCAAGGCATAGAAAAAGGCATTGCCCAATACAAGAAACAGCACAAAGAAAAAGCCCGCCAGGCAGACAAGGCTAAGAAAAAAGCGCAGAAAGCCAAACAAGCTCAACACGCTGCACTAGTGCAATCAAAAGCTGAAACAGTGACAACGATAGAAGCACGATCAAAAACCAATATGCTACCATGGGCATTGTTAGCCCTTAGTTGGATTGGTTTTATCATTTATGGCACTCAAGTTTAGTCAGGTATGCAAAATAACTATGTCGCTTGCTTTAGTCGCAGGCTGTACAACCCCAGCCACTCGACTCAATCATGATGCCAACATGGTCCAGATTAGAATGGACAGCAGTTTCGATCCCACAAACTGTCAATGGCAGGGCGATCTTACTGGCAGTGAGGGACACTGGTACACTTACCTATTCTACCCTAACGATATCATGGTTCAGGGAGCCGTTAATCAAATAAAAAATCGCGCCAGTCAGCTTGGCGCGAATACCGTTTTTATGACCTCACCACAAGACTTCACCACATCATTTACCATATTGGGCAGCGCTTATGACTGCCCAGCAGGTCGTTAGGCACAAAACCCCAAAGAAGCAGCGATGTCAGCTTCTCTATCCAATACCCACTGGCTATCGAAAGGCCCCCAATCAGACAACTGATAATATCCATCATTGTGTCTGCGACCATCCTGAATGAACATCAGTTCGATACCAATACCAGGCAGAGCTTTTATTACGTCTTGAATCGTCCGACGCGGCCAACCTGTTTCCTCAATCAGTTTCGGCACATTCGGCCTGTCGAGATTCTGAACCAGCAATGCTAGATATAAGCGCCTTGCAAAAACAGGACTCAATTCCATTGATACCTCCTATAAATTTCTAGAGTCATTATTTCTGTTTTGCTTTGCGGTGTGTTGCGTTTGATCAATAACTCATCGATCCTCAGCTTTTGAAACACATTTTTTTTGTAAGATAAAATATATTAGAGACACTTTTGTCTCTGATAACAGTTCCTGCTAGGATGCCAAAAAGCTTCTAATAACTTTATATAAGTCACTCTCAAGGGTTTAACTATGACAATCACCATGTACGGAATTCCCAACTGCGACACCATTAAAAAGGCCAAAAAGTGGCTGGAAGCAGAAGGTGTGGAATTCCAATTCCATGACTACCGTAAACAGGGCGTTAATAAACAAATGGTTGAAAAATTTTGCCAACAACTCGGCTGGGAAAATGTGCTTAACAAACGCGGCACGACTTTTCGTCAGCTAACTCAGGAACAGAAAGACAGCCTGAATGAAGCCAACGCCATTGATCTGCTGGTAGAGCAACCAGCCATGATCAAACGCCCAATTTTAGTTTCTGGTGATGACTACCACCTTGGCTTTAAAGCCGATCAATACTCAGCCATTTTCTCTTAAGCAAAAGGAATTCAAGGATGACAGACAGCCCTACTTTGGCGCTTGCAAAAGACTTACTTAGCCGCCAATCGGTAACGCCTGTGGATGCAGGTTGTCAGGATGTGATGATTGAACGCCTGAAAGCTTTAGGATTTGAAATTGAAGTGATGGTGTTTGAAGACACCACAAACTTCTGGGCACGTCGAGGCACAGAAGCCCCACTGTTTGCATTTGCCGGTCACACTGATGTCGTGCCAGCGGGCAACGTCGAGCTATGGGATACGCCTCCATTCGAACCGACTATGGTTGACGGCTACCTACATGGCCGCGGAGCGGCTGATATGAAAGGCTCTCTGGCAAGTATGATTGTTGCTGTTGAGCAATTCATTGCCGAAAATCCTAACCATAAAGGTTCAATTGGCTTTCTGATTACTTCAGACGAAGAAGGCCCATTTATCAATGGCACAGTCCGTGTTGTCGAAACCCTAATGGCGCGCAACGAAAACATCGACATGTGTATTGTCGGTGAACCATCAAGCACTGAGCTAGTCGGCGATGTGGTGAAAAATGGTCGTCGAGGTTCTATTACCGGAGACTTAACAGTCAAAGGTATTCAAGGCCATGTAGCTTACCCGCATTTAGCTAAGAACCCCGTTCACCAGTCACTGATGGCGATTCATGAATTGGCATCAACCGAGTGGGACAAAGGCAATGACTACTTCCCACCTACCAGCTTCCAGATCCCTAATGTACATGCGGGAACGGGTGCTTCTAACGTGATCCCGGGCGAGTTCAATGTTCAGTTTAACCTGCGTTTCAGCACCGAGCTTAACAACGACATGATCGTTAAGCGCGTCACTGATACCCTTGATAAACACGACTTAGACTACGAGCTTAAGTGGACCTTCAACGGCGACCCATTCCTGACAGATACTGGCGCACTTCTCGACGCTGTGGTTGACGCCGTTGATACCGTCAATCAAACCAAACCAGCTCTACTCACTACTGGAGGCACATCCGATGGTCGCTTCATTGCCCGTATGGGTGGTCAGGTAGTGGAGTTAGGTCCGGTTAATGCAACCATCCACAAGGTGAACGAGTGCGTGAAAGTGGACGATCTTGAAAAGCTGACCAAGATGTATCAGAAAACACTGGAGAATCTTCTGGCGTGAACATGACCCCTGAGCAGCTGACTGGCAAAGTTTCAACTCACCTAACTGACACTATGTTTGGTCAGAAGATTTTCGCCGTGCACCCTAATGTCGAAAACGATTTACAAGCTTTGCGACAAGCGGCGGCTCAGGCTGGTTTCAACCTCAATATTGCCAGCGGTTTCCGCGATTTTGAACGCCAGAAGGCTATCTGGAACAAAAAAATGGCTGGTCAAACAGCCATTCTTGATCAAAACAGCCAACCTCTAGATAGCCAACGGCTTTCTGATGCAGAAAAGATTATGGCTATCTTACGTTGGTCTGCTCTACCGGGCGCCAGCCGACATCATTGGGGATGTGACTTCGATGTATTTGATCGCAGCAGTCTACCTCAAGACATCCAGCTACAGCTTGAACCATGGGAATACCTAACAGGCCATCAGGCAAATTTTTATCGCTGGCTCAGGGAGTCTCTAACTGAATTTGGTTTCTTTTTTCCATATGCAAAAGATCAGGGCGGTGTCGCAGCAGAGCCATGGCACATTAGTCATGGCGCAACAGCATCGTCTTGTTTGTCACTGCTTAGTCTGGAGACACTTCAAAAAGAGCTGACAAACAGTGGAATACTGGGTGAGGAAGTGGTGTTGTCGAATCTCGAAACGATCTACAATCAATTTATCACCAATATCTCCAATGAGGTGGATTAATGGAACTACTCACCAACCCTTGGGTGATCATCTTTATCGTCTTGAGTGTCATCATAGGTAATATTGCCGCACTGAAGTACACGGCCAAAATGAAGTTTGGACAAACGGATAAAAAAGCTCGCTCGCAAGACGAACAATCCACTGAGCAAGAGGAAAAAAAAGACCCGTAATAACACGGGTCTTTTTCATTTAAGAGGCACTATTTGATGTGATCCCAAGAAATATTGGAGACAATTCGGCATTCATCGCACTTAAAGTGGAAAATGTCATGCAGTGGTTCATCCAATAACCACTCTCCGCCGCATTTAGGGCATTTACGCTGTTTTTCATCTGTCAGACTTTTGCCACCGACTCGGTACTGATAGTAATAGGTCGGAATTTCCGTCACATATTCGATCCGACCACGTAAATCCCAGCCACGTTTGAAAAGGACGCTGTCGGCATCGCAAATCTCATGCAGTGCAGCATGCTCTGCTCGGCAAGCACCAGCCATCTGAATTTCATCACACGCCTGCCACTCAGTCTGCCATTTGATCACTGCTTTATGGTCGCCATTGAGCGTTGGTCCATTGCGATAAAGAGGAATGGGCAACAAACTTTCCCCACTGCGCAAAGGCGAACAAGTATGCACATATGTGGTGTAGAGCACCTGCCATTTAGGAGTGGTTTCTTCTGCCGCTTGCTCTGAATTCAAATCTCGCCCAAGTAAGCGGGCTTTAGGCGCTAACAAGCACGCTTCAGCTAGTCGCTCGATGCAAACATTAACAAAATCAGAATGATATTTAGGGTGCAAACTTTCCTGCTCTGGGCACACGACTCGAACAAAAAATTCCCCTTCTCCCATCACGATAGGGAACTCACGCCCAAGTACCTGACCGTTATAACGCAACGCGTCCATCAGGCCATTGATCGCTTTATCGACGGCAGAAATGGTGGTGTTATCAAAACACTCAAACTGTAATTCAACAACGTACATAGTTATACCGCAGGCTCTAGGTTAACCAAAAATTCCGCTACATTCTCGGCAAGAACATCGCGTTTATCAGTACCCAATCGCTCGAGAATGACGTTACCTGTCAGGTTACAAATGGAAATCACGTCCAACTCCGCATCGGTTGCTGCGATGAAAACCGTTGGCTTCAGTTTAAGTCGACGCTGAGTGACTAGATGGCCAAGAATGTTTTCCTGCAAACGAACAAAGTCTTCATCACTCCATACCTGAAGTAGCGTCAACTCGTTCCCGTTCCAAGTCGCCTCCATATCCGCACTGTACTGCGAACCGTAGAAGGTTTTAATATCTTGATGGAGTGTCAGTTCGATACCGTTTTCAACATTAGTGAAATCCGCTGGTTGCTCACGCTTATCTGCCTGCCATTCAACATAATCAGTCTGCTTTGCTTCAACGCAAGGTGACACGAGATCCACCAGCTCTTCGCTTCTTGGCAAATGTCCATGGGTGTCAAGACAGCTCTGACGGTACTTTTCACTGAACGAGCGCAGCGCTTGCAAGGCAGTTTCAGCCATTAGATTCTCCAATTGAGTCTTCGAATGTTCGCTTTTAACGACAGGATTGCGTAAAATTCTCGCCATTCTAATCCAAATCTATGCAAAGTATGAGCAAATATTCTGACGCAAAGGAACTGGCGGGGTTAACGCTCGGTCAAAAAACCGAATACGCCAACCAATACGACGCTTCTTTACTTCAACCTGTTCCACGCAGCTTAAACCGCGATGACCTGAATCTGGGTGATGAATTACCATTTCAAGGCTGTGATATCTGGACACTGTACGAGCTGTCTTGGTTGAACGAGAAAGGTCTGCCACAGGTAGCCATTGGCGACGTGTCCATTCCTGCGACCAGTGCTAACCTGATTGAATCCAAGTCTTTTAAGTTGTACCTCAACAGTTTCAACCAAACCCGCTTCAGCTCATGGGATCAGGTTGAACAAACATTAGTAAAGGATCTCTCCCACTGTGCAGGTGAAGAGGTTTCAGTCACTATTCGTTCTGTCGTCGACTATACCGACAGTGTGGTCGTGACAATGGACGGGGACTGCATTGATGATCAGGATATCGAGATTGAAAGCTACGAGTTTGATACCAGCTTGCTAGAAGGTGCGGTTAAACAAGAACACGTCTCAGAAAGTCTGCATAGCCACCTTCTCAAGTCCAACTGTCTGATCACCAACCAGCCAGATTGGGGCAGTGTTGAGATCCAGTATCAGGGTCAAAAAATCAATCGTGAAGCTCTGTTACGCTACTTAGTATCATTCCGTGAACATAATGAGTTCCATGAGCAGTGCGTTGAACGTATTTTTACTGACATTATGAAATACTGTAAGCCAGAAAAGCTCACCGTGTACGCTCGATACACGCGACGCGGTGGTCTAGATATCAACCCTTATCGTTCAACAGAGCATGCACAACCTGCTCATAACCAACGTATGGCACGTCAATAAGGATTGGACTCAAGAATGCAGATTTTGCGCTGGGAACGTTTGTTTGGACTATTGGTTTTATTTCTGTCATCTCAAGTGATGGCGTCGACCGTATATTCATCGGCAATGCTCAATGAAGCCAGTACGCTGGTGGATATCGTACCAAAACAATCCAAACAACTCGCGTCCAATTATCTCGCACAACGCAAACTGACTGACCAAACAGAAAAGAGCCCATCAGCCATCTCACGAGATGACTCTGACAGCAGAGTTAGAACCCCCGGCGGTTCCATCGACGCCCTAAAAATTCTCGCCCGCGCAGAGTTCAACCTTGGTAATCCTGAACAAGCCCTTAAGTATCTTCACGAGGCTAAAACCCTGACGACCACTTATCGTCTCCCATATTTGCGTCTCGATTTACGTATACTCGAGATCCGCTTGCGCTGGAAAAATGATGGTGATGCAGAAAGCGCTAGAAACGATATTTTGAAGGTTGAACAAACGTTTAATGCCATCCAGAATCCAGAGCAACTGGCTAAGGGGCTCAATTATCAGCTGAAGATGCTTAAGGCAGACATCGCCTCTGCTGAAGGCAAGATAGCACTAGCTAATCAGTTATACGAGGATATGATTCCTTACATAGAACAATCGAAAAACAAGCATACTGTCATCGCCTATCATATTGCGTTGGGTAAACACTTCCTTAGCCATAAGATTTACAACAAGGCACTTTCTGAACTGTTAACTAGCTACTGGGGGGCGATTGAAGATACATCAGGACTGCAACTGGCTGAAGTTAACCGTCTATTAGGACAACTGTTCTACGAACGACGCGTACTCGATAAAGCAACCGATCACTTTTCCCAAGCTGCCGATTTTTACGACAACTATGAAAATTCACCGATTCTGCCTCCAATTCTCAAACGAATGGGCGATATCTATTATCATCAGGGCAAATACAATCTGGCCTTGGTACACTATTTCAATGCCATCGATCATGAACGTATTCAGAATAACATTGAAAACGTCATCGCCATTCGTCTCGCTCTGGCGGCAACGTACTTACAACTCGTTAACTTTCCTCTCGCCGAGCAATACTTGGAACGTGCCGAGGAACTTCTGGCCTATGTCGACATTCCAAAGCTCAAAGCACAAGCACTACTGCTAGAAGCTGGCTTAGCCTCACATCAGAGACATCCCAAAGAGGTCGTAGCCAAAGCGAATAGAGCATTAGACATCGCTATCAAACTTGAAGATCTTTCCATACAGAAACATGCCTATCAGATGTTGAACGTCGGTAACGAGCTATTAGGTAACTATAAGGCGGCTTTGCAATATCTCCAACAATACAACGCACTGGCCAGTATTGAACAGCAAGAATTGGATCTGATCAACGAAGATGACTTCCGCCAACAAAAAGACGTCGTTGAACAAACACTTCATCTAGTCGGACAAAAGCAAAAGTTGGAGCAAACTGAAAACGAATATCATAAATTCCAGAAAATCTCATTCACACTGTTTGTGACCTGCGCACTACTGTTTATCTTCTTACTCCGCCGCGGCCACATCATGAGTGTGCAAAAAGATGAAATCGATGAGCTGAATGATGATCTCTATACACACTCCCGTTCTGGTCTTAAGAACTTGCGTATGCTCCATGCCAAGCTACCTGCGTCGCTGGAAGCAAGCAGCCACAAGTTTGAAAAGTGGCATGTGGGGGAACTCATTCATGAACCACTGAATGATCGGCTGCGCTTTGTGATGATCGATGTCCCTTTCTTACGCAACATGTACCTACAACATGGATACTCACACGGACTCAAGATTGAGAAAGCCTTTGGGCAGTACCTAAAAGAGAAGGTACAACGCCCAGCAAGGGTGTATCATTTCTCCGATGCAAACCTACTCTACATCGAGCCGAACAGCGATAGCATGGCGGATCCAGAGCAAGGCTTTGAAACAATACAACACTGGGTGGATGAATTCGCTCAGAAATATGGGCTGAATAATATCATTCGTATGGGAATGGCTGACTACCCATTTTTACCCAGAGCCTATACCGCCATCAATGACAAAGAATTGCTGGATATTTTGCTCATGTCGACCAGTGCTGCACGCACTTTGAGTATGAAGGAACATTCAAGCCAATGGGTATATTTAAAAGCCATTGAGAACGCGCCTGCGGCCAGCCTAGCAACCGGTAATATTCGCAAAGCGTGCAAACATTCCATCAGCCAGGGGCTAATAAAAGTGCACTCTTCTTACAAGAATGAGGAGAGCATCAAAAAATTATTAAAAGATGAGTAAAAGCTGCTCAAACGGATAATGTTGAACGTGACGCGGTAATTTTATTTGTTATTATCGTTCGATTAATTAATAAGATCCTCTTCGATCTTATCTTCATAAGTATAGATTTTCATGGACGTCCTCGAGCAAGATATTCAGTCACAGCTGCACAATCTGAAATCTCAATTAGAGCAGGTTCGATTGACACAAAGAGATACCTCGTTCAAATTTAAAAGAGAACAAAAGGTATTAAAGCGTATTCTTGCGTCACTGAGTGATGCATGTGGCGGTGAAGATCCAAGACTAAAGTCAGGGCTAACCGAACTTAGACAAGCGATAGAGCAACAAAAAGACGTCAGTTCACTGATCCCGAAGCTGGCAGTGCTTGAGCGTTTGCTCAAGCAACAGAGTGTGGCTATGGAAAAACAGACTGAGCATCTGGACTCCCAGATAAAACACAGCGGCGAAACTCTGTTACGAGTAACAGGCCTGCCAGCAAAAGTAAAACGCGACCTACGCGATTTGCTCAGCTATTCTAGTGGCGTCGAACGCCCTAAAGCAGACTCAGCGATGAAGTTGCTCGCGATTTACGAACGCTCCTTGAAAATCATCACATCCAACCCTGACTCGGCCAGCAACCAGATCACTAGTAGCGCTGACAAAGAGCTGTTGTTTCGCCTGTCGGATGAACTACAACACGTCATCACTGAACTGGACTTTGAAGGTGAATCTGGTGACTTACTGACAGATATCCGCGCTAAGTTGCTCCTCGGTGTCAATACGCATGTGTTGATTGAACTGACTCTTCAGGTACTGAAGTTAGTCATCGATGGCACTAAATATGAACGAAAAACCTCAGAGCAGTTCTTGGAGCAAGTCAATGCGTCGCTTTCCTCGACGCTAAAAAGTTCTTCCCAGAATGTCGATCAAAGTCAAACCTACTTTGAGCATCGTCAGGACATGAATAGTGAACTGGATGAATTAGTTGCTGAGACTAAAGCAAAAGTCGACAGTGCTAGCTCCCTCGATTCTCTACAAACACAACTCAACCCAATACTGGCGAAACTGAGTTCTCTTTCTGAACGCCTCCATCACGCCGAGCAACGTGAACAAGCTCTGATTGAACGTATGGGTTATGGCAAAAACCAGCTGGAAGCCTTATTCGAAGTCACACAAGATTATCGTCGCCGCCTCGAAGATCAAGCACAGAGGGTCTTACTGGATCCGCTTACCAAAGTGTACAATCGTACCGCTTTTAATGATCGCTTGGAATTGGAATACCGACGTTGGATCCGGTCACAGAACAACCTACGTATTGTTATGCTCGATATTGACGGTTTTAAATCGATTAATGACAGCTTTGGCTATACCGCAGGTGACAAAGCACTGAAGATCATTGCACGTACGATAAAAAAAGAGCTATCTGACACTGACACCGTGGCACGCTTTTCTGGAGAAGAGTTCATTTTGTTAATGCCAGACGGCTCAGATAGTGACTGCTTTAATACTATCCAAAATATTCAAAGCAAAGTTGCAAAACTACCGTTCAAGTTTCGTGAACAAAACCTTGTTATTACTATGTCTGCTTCAAGCACAGGCTTTAAAGAATCTGACACACCGGAAGAAGTGTTGGAGCGTTTAAATCGAGTATTAAACGAAGCGAAGACCATAGGCCCGAACCAGCTAGTGTGGAAATAACGCTCTTCTCTACTTTCTTCAAAAGCCATTCACAGCGTGATTGATCTAGTTATATCAATCAGTTAGCCTTTTATATCCTCCAAAGCATGCTAAGATTGTTAGTACCTGTCGTATTTACAATGCGCTATTAACGGCGAAGTATACACAGAGTCACAACCATTATAAGAAGAGTTTTGTAGAGAAGTTTTCTCTCATCAAGGAGGTTACTATGATCACGCATATCAGTCCGGCTGGTAGTATGGATCTGCTTTCTCAGCTCGAAGTTGAGCGTCTTAAAAAGACTGCCGCCAGTGATCTTTATCAGCTCTACCGAAATTGTACGCTTGCGGTACTAAATTCAGGCAGCCACACAGATAACTCCAAAGAACTGCTCGATAAATATAAGTCGTTTGACGTCAATGTTGTTCGTCGCGAGCGTGGAATAAAGTTAGAACTCAATCATGCGCCTGAACATGCTTTCGTCGATGGACACATCATTAAAAGTATTCAGGAACATCTATTCTCTGTGCTGCGCGATATTGTCTACGTCAACATGCACCTTGCAGACAATCAACGCCTCAACCTAACCAATGCCAGCCACATTACCAACTTGGTATTTGGCATATTACGCAATGCCGGAGCCCTGACTCCAGGTATTGAACCTAATCTTGTCGTTTGTTGGGGTGGACACTCTATCAATGCGACTGAGTACCAATACACACGAGAAGTCGGTCATGAGCTCGGCTTGCGTGAACTCAACATCTGTACAGGTTGTGGACCAGGGGCAATGGAAGGGCCAATGAAAGGAGCGGCGATTGGCCATGCCAAACAACGCTACTACGATCAACGTTATTTGGGTCTTACCGAACCATCCATCATTGCGGCTGAGCCACCCAACCCAATCGTCAATGAACTGGTGATCATGCCAGATATCGAGAAACGTCTCGAAGCCTTTGTGCGTATGGCACATGGTATCGTGATCTTCCCAGGCGGAGCAGGAACCGCAGAGGAACTACTTTACATTCTTGGTATCATGATGCATCCAGACAATGCGCATCAACCATTACCTATCGTCCTTACGGGACCGAAAGAGAGCGAAGAATACTTCCGCTCTATTGACCGATTCATCGGTGAAACTTTAGGTGAAGATGCTCAGCGACACTACGAGATTGTCGTTGATGATCCAGAAAAAGTAGCGCAAATTATGAAACGCGGTATGGCAGATGTTCGCCAGCACCGTAAAGACACTGGTGATGCGTATAGCTTCAATTGGTCACTTAAGATAGAGCCGGAGTTTCAATTGCCTTTCGAGCCAACCCACGACAATATGGCAAGTCTTGATCTGCACCTAAATCAACGTCCTGAAAACCTATCAGCCGCTCTTAGACAAGCCTTTTCAGGTATCGTAGCAGGTAATGTAAAAGCAGAAGGTATTCGTGAGATTGAGCGCCACGGTCCGTTTGTGCTTGATGGGGATGTCGCGCTGATGAAGAAAATGGACAAGTTGCTACGCGACTTTGTTGCTCAGGATCGTATGAAGTTACCTGGTGGAACCGCTTACGAGCCATGCTACCAAATAAAGACAAGCTGATCGCAGCTGGTAATCTGTTTTTCATGCTTTACAATAAGGGCTTCTTAGCCCTTATTTTTTGATTTTTATGTCTATTCATCTTGTTATTATTGATGCTTTGAACCTGATTCGACGCGTCCATTCGGCGCAACCCGACCCAAACGATATAGCAAGAACCATTACCACAACCACACGAACATTGAATCGAATCATCAGCGAATCGCAGCCAACGCACATCATTGCAGTATTCGACCATCACCTCCAAGAAAGAGGTTGGCGCGCTGCAGTTCTCCCTGAATACAAGCAAAACCGCAAACCCATGCCAGAGCCATTGCTTAACGGCTTAGATGCAATTCAGCAAGCATGGTGGGAACTGGGGATTGACTCTCTGCTCTCTGAAGGTGATGAAGCCGATGATTTGGTAGCAACGTTGGCAATGAAAGTGGCGAGTTATAAAGAAAAAGTGACGATCATCTCAACAGATAAGGGCTACTGCCAGCTGCTGTCACCGACTTTACAGATCCGCGATTACTTTCAACATCGTTGGCTTGATGCACCTTTTATCGATAAAGAGTTCGGCGTCAAACCCTCTCAATTGTCTGACTACTGGGGGTTGACTGGCGTGAGCTCCAGTCAGGTTCCGGGAGTCCCCGGTGTTGGCCCGAAGGCAGCCAAAGAAATCCTTACCCAGTTTGAAGATATTGAAAAAGCCTATGCATCTGATGAGCTAGTCGCTAAATATCGTAAAAAACTCGATGAGCACATCGATTCCGCCCGTCGATGTAAAAAAGTTTCGGCGCTGAAAACAAACATTGAGTTGGGTTTCAATCTGCAAGATATTCGCTTTACTGGCCCCCATACTCCTTCAACCTAACGCAGCTCAAGCTAAGGCCTTTAATTATAAAACCGTGTTTATAAAATCTGTTGTGAAATCCTTTTCTTTCAAGAATTTAACAATCATCAAACCAAGACCAGATTGAGATATCATGGTTCCAAATCTCTTCTATAAAGTCATTCTTGACCCCTACTTCAACGATGCGTTTGTAGTCCTACATCGTGATGTTTCCAGTAGCGAACTGGCAAGCTTTGTCACCACTATTGACGATGTCGAACAACAAACCGGGCTAGACTTCTTCTCACTACTTAGTGATAGCGTTGAGAGTTCAATGGAGTCTCAGCTTTGGGAGATGTGGCCGACATCAGAGTAAATGTAAAAAACGCTCCCGAGGGAGCGTTTTTTATCTTGGCGAGATGTTCGATAAACTCTGAACATGTACCGTGATCTCTTCACGATCGTGGTAAAGGTGTTTCGCCTGGAGCTTAAATTTCACTTTATTCTCAATCAGGAAGATCTTGAGGTTTTCAATATCTTCCAGAACTTCATCATAACGACCTTTCATTGGCAATTTCAGGTTAAACAGCGCTTCTTTAGCCCAACCGCTGATGATCCACTCACCCATCAATTGAGCAACGCGAGATGGCTTCTCTACCATGTCACAAATTAACCAAGTCACGTTTTTACGTGCAGGCTCAAATTTGAAGCCATCTTCCTGATGATGCTTAACCTGACCCGTTTCCATCAGGCTGTCAGCCATCATGCCGTTATCCACCGCGTGAACAAACATCGAGCGCTTAACCAGCTGATAAGTCCAACCTCCCGGGCACGCACCCAAATCAACACCCCACATACCAGCAGCCAGACGTTCATCCCATTCTTCTCTTGGAATGAAGACATGAAACGCTTCTTCTAACTTAAGCGTTGATCGGCTTGGTGCATCTGCTGGGAATTTGAGACGTGGAATCCCCATAAAAAACTGTGAGTTATTGCTTGGCAGAGAATAACCAACAAAGCAGTGACCAGGAGCGACAAAGCAAATGTGCAGAACAGGCTTTTTAGGGCTGTCTTTCGGCAACAAAATGCCTTTGCCGCGCATGGCTTGACGCATAGGAACCGTGAACTTACGACAAAACTTAAGCAGTTCTTTCGCTTCGTTGGTATCCGGTGTTTCGATGCGGATATCGCCACAACGTGGGAAAGATTCAACCTCACTGAGCTCTTCTAAAATAGGAGAAATACGGTCTTCGCGTGGAAGGTCTTTAATCTCCACCGCAACTGCAAACATTTGACGTGCGAAAATCAAAGACTTAAAGTCGAGTTCTTTCGCCAGACGTTCCGCATCACCCGACTGATAACATTCAAACAGTACGTAACCAGTGTTGTTCTTTACACGAGGGAAGCCAAACACTTCAAGTTGAGTTGCGCGATCCTGAATCTCTCCAGCACACTCTTTTTCAAAACCAGATCGGCAGTAGAGCATTAAGTGTTTCACTGATTCACCTCTTTAATCTGTAACGCTGCGAAAACAAACAGTCCCCAGCCAAGCATAAAGGTCAAACCGCCGAATGGAGTGATAGGTCCAAACCATTTGATTTCGGTTAATGCAAGGGCGTAGAGGCTGCCACTAAAACAAAAGATGCCGATGATAAAACAATTTGCAGCAAGGGCGAAATATTTTTGCGCTTTCTCAACCATGCCTATCCTAAGTAAGACTCCACAAAGTAAAATCGCTAGAGCATGAATAAATTGATACTGGACGCCTGTATTAAAGACATCCACTAAATAAGGCGATAGTGATTGCTTTAACCCGTGAGCGGCAAAAGCGCCGAGTGCGACGCTAACTCCGGCAAATATCCCACCAACGGTAAGTAACTGCTTACTTTTCACCATAGTTCTCCAATATAAAATCCGCTAGATGCTCAACCGCCAGAGCGATATTGCCCGCTTCGGTATGACCAGAGCTCTTTCTAGGTTTGAAACTATGATCGCCATCAGGGATAAATTTCACCTTGATGTCAGCTGAGAGAGCGAAATCTTTAAACTCATCCTGCTTACCAAAAGTATCCCTCTCCCCCTGAAGGATTAAACACGGCTTATTGAGCGTCGCCAGATGCTCGCCTTTGTATTTTTCGGGTTTACCCGGTGGATGAAAAGGAAAGCCTAAACAGGCAATCGCTGCCACGTTACCATCTTCAGCAAGCAAGCTGGCCATGCGCCCGCCCATAGATTTCCCGCCAATCACAACAGGTACATCAGAAAACTCGCCAATTACGGCCTGATACGCTTCTAGAAGCTTGGGCGCTCGATCTGGCGGGCGACGTTTGCCATCTTCGGCGCGCTTAACCATATATGGGAAGTTAAAACGGACAACTTGAATCCCTTTCTTCGCTACCCCTTTCGCTACCGCCGTCATGAAATCATGATCCATACCGGCTCCCGCACCGTGAGCAAAAACAAAAACGGGTCTACCTTGCTCACCATCAATTAGAAAATCAGTCATCCAGTAGCTCCTCTTGCTCACTTTGTGCCTTGGCAAGCATCCAGTCACGGAATGTGGCAATGCGCCCCATATCAGCCTGTTTGTCGTGACACACCACATAGAACGCGTTCTTAGATACTAACAGCTCATCAAATGGCGCAATCAGTCGCCCCGCTTCCATTTCTGGCTGAGCTAAGACGTTGTTACCTAACGCAACTCCCTGCCCATGTGCTGCAGCTTGCAACACCATAGTCGAATGACTGAATATAGGGCCGTGATTCACGTTAATGCCTTCAATACCGTGTTCTTTAGCAAACTGCTTCCAATCTTTTCGCGAAGTATCATGAAGCAATGTATGGTGCTTAAGGTCACTTAGAGTTTCTAATGGTTTATTGCTCAACAACAGAGATGGAGAGCAGAGTGGGATAAGAAATTCTTGATACAATTTATCGCACGTAACCCCGGCCAATTTCCTCTACCATAGTAAATCGCAACGTCTACATCGTCAGTAAGTGAGCCTTCATCCATGTCTACTGCTTTAATACGAACATCAATATCCGGTTCCTGTTGATTAAAGTCGGCTAGACGCGGAACTAGCCATTGAATCGCGAAGCTGGGCGGTAGGCTGATAGTCAATGCGCCTTTTTCACTGCGCTCTAGCACTTTATCTGTCGCTTCTGAAAGCGAAGTAAAGATATCTTTGATATCCAGAAAGTAGCTTTGACCTTCTTCCGTTAGCAGCAATGAACGGTTGCGTCTCCTGAACAGTTTCAGGCCGAGAAACTCCTCTAACGCTTTAATTTGATGACTAACTGCAGCCTGAGTCACAAATAACTCCTCTGCTGCTCTAGTAAAGCTCAAATGACGTGCAGCAGCTTCGAACACTTTTAAAGAGTTCAAAGGTGGCAATCTTCTAGACATGGCACCCTTCCATAAATTGGATTAGTTTTTTTAATCTGAAACATTATAAAATGTCCATTGCCTGACGACCAGAGAAATTCTATATTTCCCCACGCAGCAAAAGCCAGAACGGCTTGATTCTTTTTTGAATCAATTGGCACTTTGTTGCGATGTTGTGTTTGCAAACTCGTATTTCGAGTTAGGTAGGTTTCTACCAAGTTTCGCCTCTCTAGCTAGAGACGAAACACATACTTCCTGTATTTATTTTGACCTGTCTGTCAAATTATTTAGCACCGCCTAACGGCGGTGTTTTTTTATCCATTTCACTTATCAAGATACCCGTTAAATATCATGAATAAGCCATACAAATAAAAAAGCGCAAACCGAACGATTTGCGCTTTATAGGTGCTTAAAATCCGTATTAAGGGCGGTAAACCTTAACGTTAGTAAAACCTTGGTCTAGCAGATATAACGCTTGTAAACGACTCATAACCCCACGATCACAGTACAGCAGGTAAGTCTTCGTCTGATCTAAATCACCAAACTGTGTACCCAACTTATAGAAAGGCAAGTGTTTCACTTCAACACCGTCGATCTCAAGTGGATTATCTTCTTCTTCTTCTGGACTACGAATATCGAGTACAGTCGCATGCTGCTCAACCGCTTGAACTTGCTCTACTTCAGGAGCCGCTTCTTCAGACTCTTTCGCAATATCACGGATGTCCATCTGACGAGCATCACGGACCACTTGCTCAAGAATACTAAAATCAAACTTGTCTTCTTCAGCGTCAAGTTTCGCTTTGACGGCTTTCACTGTCGGTTTCTTCGAAATCACGCCACAGTACTCAGGCATTGTCTTGGCGAAGTCTTCCGTACCGATATCGCGCGCTAAATTGATGATATCTTCTTTATCCCAGTTAATAAGCGGGCGTAGAATCAAAGTATCTGTAACGTTATCAATATGGCGCAAGTTAGTTAGGGTCTGACTTGATACTTGACCTATTGCTTCACCAGTGACCAAAGCCTGAATACCAAACTTCTCAGCGACCATACCAGCAGCACGCATAAACATACGCTTGAGAATAACCCCCATTTGGCCATCGTCGACCTTTTCAAGAATTTCAGCTACGACAGGCTCAAAATCAATCGAGATAAAGCGTACTTTGGCAGAAGAACCATACTTGTTCCACAGATAGTGTGACACCTGCTTAACACCGATTTCGTGCGCAGGGCCACCAAGGTTAAAGAAGCAGTAGTGCACTTTAGAACCGCGCTTGATGTGTAGGTAGCTTGAAACACCAGAATCAAAACCACCCGAGATCAGGCTCAATACATCTTCTTGGGTACCAAGAGGGAAACCACCCAAGCCTTTGTAACGTTTAATTACTTGGTTGAGCTTTTCGTTTGCCACTTCTACTTTGATCGTCACATCAGGATTACGCAGTTTCACGCTTGCACTTTCAATCGCTTGGTTCAGGCCACCACCAACGTAGCGTTCCAGCTCGATGGAGGTGAAGTCGTGCTTACCGCGACGCTTAGCTCGAACAACGAATGTTTTTCCCTCAAGGCTAGGACGATTAAGTTCAAGTACCTGCTCGAAGATATCATGCAAATCTTTAAACTCTGACTGCTGAACTTCCAATACATGATGGATACCTGGAGTTTGAGTCAGCACTTCCACTGTTTCTTTGTAGAAGTCATCCGACTCCGCTGTAACTTCAATATGGTCACGACGGTTGAAAACAGCAACAGACTCTGTACGACTCTTAATAATGTTACGGATATTGCATTCAAGAATCTTTGTGAAGCGCTTACGCACAGATTCACTTTTTACAAAAATTTCTGGATGGGGCTTTACGATAAATTTCATAATTCACTTCACAAGTTTACTGTTTGCTATTCTCACGCTCTACTGAGCCTAGCAGCTTAGCGTTACGCTGCCTCTAAGGGCGCAAGATTATACATGAAGCAAAGACCATAAAAAAGACGAGCATTTAGCTCGTCTTTTTCTCAGTTAGTACTTGGTAGAGATGGGACCTCATCACTATAGAGAGGTTCTCCCTGCATAATACTGATTTCAACACGTCGGTTACGCGAACGCTGAGCTTCAGTGTCGTTTGGACCTAGCGGCTGTGTATCAGCCATACCTCGCACCTGAAGGCGTTGATGAGAGAAGCCACGTACTTTTTCCATTTCCTGCGCGACAGAGACAGCACGCTGAGCTGACAGGTCCCAATTCGAGCGATACAACTCTGAGTCTAGGCGTTGATTATCGGTATGTCCTGAAACTCGCACTATACCCGGAATATCTTTAACTAATTCCGCAATTTGCCGGACTAAAGGTCGAAATTTGGGCTGAAGAAATGCAGAACCCTCAGGAAATGCCCCTTTCTCACGAATACGGATATCAATCTGCTGGCCTAAGTTCTCAACTTCAACCGCGCCCTGCTCAATTTCACGCTCTAACGCTTTCTTTATGCTCTCCATCAAAGTTTCCAGCTCCTGCGAGAGTTCTGCTGATTGCTGTTGTTCGCTGTCTGATTCTGAGTTTTGATTGTCTTGAGTCGAGGTATCGGGTGATTTGCCACCGGTTTGTTTCCCTTTATCACGCTGCACACCACCAGCACGGTCTGATTCACCTTCATGAAATTCCAGTGTCTGTTGGGTAATATCAATGGTCTGCTGCATAATGACATCAATCGGTGTCGGCTCAGGTCGCCCAGGGCGAAATTCCTGAGCAATAATACTTGTTCCTTTAGGAATATCTTTAACTTCCAACCGGTTCTGTACACCGAAGGCAAATTTCATTGAACCTGCGATTTGCTTAAACTTCAGAACGTCCATCTCAGAAAACGACAACAGAAGTACGAAGAAGCACATCAACAGTGACATTAAGTCAGCAAATGTTCCCATCCATAGCGGTAAGCCGGGGGGCGGGCATTTTGGTTCTTCATCTTCCATACCAACGACCTTACTCGTTATCTACATCAAGAGCACGCTTACCTTCGTTAAGGTAATTCTTAAGATAGCTGTCGATAACGCGCGGGTTTTGTCCATCTTGAATAGCAAGTACACCATCCATGATTAAGCGACGATTGAGTTTTTCCTGATCACGACGCAATGACAGCTTGTCAGCAATAGGGAAAAACACCATGTTAGATAAGATAGCACCGTATAAGGTCGTCAGAAGCGCAACCGCCATGGCTGGACCGATAGCTTTGGGGTCATCCATGTTAGACAACATGGCAACTAGACCAACCAAAGTACCTATCATTCCCATTGCGGGCGCAACGTCGCCAAATGCGCGAAACACACTCGCACCAAAGTCATGACGCTCATCGGTTAGGACAATATCTTTTTGCAGTGCAGCTCGTACAACATCTGCATCATGGCCGTCGACCAATAAATCGATACCTTTTTGCATGAAGTTGTTGGTGATTTCCATTTCTTCAAGTGCTAGAAATCCCCCTTTACGTGCTGCGTCTGCCATTTCGACCACTTTGGCGATCAAATCTTCTGGCTCATCGACTTTGAACATGAAAGCTTTGCCCGCAATCTTCGCCGCACCGAAAAACTGCCCCATGGTAAATTTCATTAGGACAACAAATGTCGAGCCGCCCACAACGATAAGTATGGAGGTTACATCGATGAACATCATTATGCTTCCGCCAAGAATCATCGCCATGATGACGAAAGCAAAGCCGCCAATGAGCCCTATCAGCGTTGCTAAATCCACAAAGCACTCCTCATGCTATCTTTTAAGCTATCTGGTAAATTATATCGGCAACATCTTCAGATCTTTAGTGTTTTATTGGTATCGTACTCACACAAATATAGATGTTATAGCGACATAGTAAACCAGACTAAAGCCGTGACGTGACCTTTATAAGATAATATTGACCGCGCCACCTCGATTTTTCTGTCAATTTTCCTCGGTTAAATTTGACCATCATTACCTGCTAAGGTAAGTTTCGTGCATCTTTTCAAATGTAGAAATATTATGGCGAGCAAGAAACCTGAAAACATGTCCTTTGAGGCAGCAATTGAAGAACTCGACTCTATTGTTGAACACCTTGAAAACGGTGATCTGGCTCTTGATGACGCACTGAAAAAGTTCGAACGTGGTATCGCACTGGCTCGCGAAGGCCAGAATAAGCTCAGCGATGCAGAACAACGCGTTAGCATCTTACTTCAGAACGACGATGAAACCCCGCTTTCAGAGTTCTCTACTCAGCCAGAATAATTACCACAGAAGAATTGCTGCTATGCACGAGGCGTTAACCTCTCTACAACAAAGAAACAATCGACAATTAGAGCGTTGGTTAAACCAGCTTCCTCATCAGGAACAGCCTCTGATTGAAGCCATGCGCTACGGCCTGCTATTAGGTGGAAAACGCGCACGCCCGTTTCTGGTCTATATCACAGGCCAGATGTTGGGCTGTAAAATGGCAGAGTTAGATACCCCAGCATCGGCGATTGAATGCATCCATGCATACTCGCTTATCCATGATGATTTACCTGCTATGGACGATGATGAGCTTCGTCGCGGACAACCAACCTGCCATATCAAATTCGATGAAGCCACAGCGATCCTGACTGGCGATGCTCTGCAAACATTAGCGTTTACTATTCTTGCCGATGGCGAATTGAACCCTGAAGCGGAAACCTATCGTATAAAGATGGTAAAAGCACTGGCAGAAGCATCCGGTGCCAATGGTATGTGCCTAGGACAAGCTTTGGACCTAGCGGCAGAAGGTCAAAAGGTATCGCTTGCAGAGTTGGAAAATATTCACCGTAATAAAACCGGTGCACTAATGAAATGTGCAATCCGACTTGGAGCGCTCGCCGCTGGGCAAAAAGGCTTTGAAGTCTTACCTCAGTTAGACAAGTTTGCCGACGCGATTGGCCTAGCGTTTCAGGTTCAAGACGACATTTTAGATATTATCAGTGACACAGAGACCTTAGGTAAACCTCAAGGTTCTGATCAGGATTTAGGCAAAAGTACCTATCCTGCACTGCTAGGTTTAGATGGCGCTGTTAACAAAGCTCACACTCTGTTAACGGAAGCGCTTCAAGCTTTAGAAGCAATCCCATACAATACAGAATTACTCGAAGAGTTCGCCCGATACGTCATCGAACGCAAGAACTAAACTAAAAGCGCGCATTTATATGACTCTTGATATTTCAAAATATCCAACACTGGCTCTGGCAAATACACCAGACGAGCTGCGTAGCCTTCCTAAGGAAGCATTGCCCACGTTATGTAACGAGCTACGCACCTACTTATTGAACTCTGTCAGTCAGTCCAGTGGCCACCTCGCCTCTGGCCTGGGTACAGTGGAGCTTACTGTGGCGCTTCACTATGTTTACAACACTCCGTTTGATCAACTGGTTTGGGATGTTGGCCATCAGGCCTACCCACACAAAATCCTGACTGGTCGTCGCGACCAAATGTCGACTATCCGCCAGAAAGACGGGCTGCACCCTTTTCCTTGGCGCGAAGAAAGTGAGTATGACACGCTATCTGTCGGCCACTCATCAACCTCTATCAGCGCTGCGCTAGGAATGGCAATCAGTGCAGAGAAAGAAGGTGAAAATCGCAAAGTGGTCAGCGTGATTGGTGATGGTGCCATTACCGCAGGTATGGCATTTGAAGCTATGAACCACGCAGGCGACGTTCATTCGGACATGCTAGTCGTACTGAATGACAACGAGATGTCGATCTCTGAAAACGTCGGAGCACTAAATAACCACCTTGCTCAGGTGCTTTCTGGCAGCCTCTACACCTCGATTCGTGAAGGCGGGAAAAAAGTACTGTCAGGCGTTCCACCAATCAAAGAATTGGTTCGCCGCACTGAAGAGCATCTTAAAGGCATGGTCGTACCCGGCACCCTGTTTGAAGAGTTGGGTTTTAACTACATTGGACCAGTTGACGGTCACGATGTTAGCGAACTGGTCAAAACATTGAAGAACATGCGTGAACTAAAAGGTCCGCAATTTCTTCATATCATGACTAAGAAAGGCAAAGGTTACGAGCCTGCTGAGAAAGATCCTATCGGTTATCACGGCGTTCCTAAATTCGACCCTGCCCATACTTCATTGCCAAAGAGTAACGGCAATAAACCAACCTTCTCCAAAATTTTCGGTGACTTTCTGTGTGATATGGCCGCTCAGGACCCTAAATTGATGGCCATCACACCAGCGATGCGTGAAGGTTCCGGCATGGTTCGCTTCTCCAAAGAGTACCCACAGCAGTACTTTGATGTCGCAATCGCCGAGCAACATGCCGTCACATTGGCGACAGGTATGGCGATTTCAGGCAACCATCCGATTGTCGCGATATACTCCACTTTTCTTCAACGCGGTTACGACCAGTTGATTCACGACATCGCCATCATGGATCTACCAGTCATGTTTGCGATTGACCGTGCTGGATTAGTGGGTGCTGATGGTCAGACTCATCAAGGCGCCTTTGATCTGAGCTTTATGCGCTGTATTCCAAACATGGTCATCATGGCGCCAAGCGATGAGAACGAATGTCGCCAAATGCTCTACACAGGGCATAAGCACACAGGTCCAAGTGCTGTACGTTACCCTCGTGGCAGCGGTATAGGGACTGAAATTGATCAAGATTTCACTGCGTTAGAAATTGGCAAAGGCCGAGTCGTACGAGAAGGTGAAAAAGTGGCGATTCTCAGCTTCGGTACCTTTTTAGGCAATGCACTTGAAGCGGCCGAAAAACTCAATGCTACTGTCGCTGATATGCGTTTTGTCAAACCACTTGATGAAGCTTTGATCAAACAGCTTGTTGATGAGCATGATGTGATTGTCACATTAGAAGAAAATGCCATTGCAGGCGGTGCGGGTGCTGGTGTGATTGAGTTTATGATGAAAGAGAAAATCATCAAGCCTGTGCTTAACCTAGGTTTGCCTGATGAGTTTGTTCATCAAGGTACTCAGGATGAGCTTCATGCCGAGTTAGGCTTAGACGCAGCAGGCATCGAAAGCGCGATTCGCGAATACCTAGAAAAGTAAACGTCACTGGTTTGATAGCAAAAAGCCCTCACTTCTAGGGCTTTTTTGTCTCTAAACGTTCTATTCTGGTACTTGCCAGCCAAACTCCGCACAGAGTTTTTGCCAAGTTTCATCGATACCCGCTTTAATCAGCAGCTTTTCATTGGTGAAGGGGTGAATAAACTCTAAGCTCGATGCATGTAGAAGCAGTCTGTGCGAGTCGTAGACCTCTCTATACAATCTGTTGTGCTTACCGTCGCCATGAGTCGTATCACCGACAATAGGATGCCTTAGGTGAGCCATATGACGTCTTAGCTGATGCTTGCGCCCTGTTAATGGTTTCATTTCCATCAAGCAGTAACGGGTAGTTGGAAACTTGCCTGTAGAATGGGGCACTTCCACTTTCGCTAGCGGCCAATAGTCAGTAATGGCTTCTTGTGCTTCTTTCTCTTGGCTGGCGTGCTTATCGGCAATCTTATCCAACTCAACCTTCAATGCGTAATCAAGGCGGCCAGACTCTTCAATCCAACCGCGCACTACGGCATGATAGGTTTTAACCATTTCATGGTTAGCAAACATCGGCATCACTTGAGAGGCCACATCACTCGACAAAGCAAAAATCAGTACACCTGATGTCGGTCGATCAAGGCGATGAAGTGGAAAAACATGCTGACCAATTTGGTCACGTAGTGTCTGCATCACAAACTGAGTTTCGTGTTTATCTAACCAACTACGATGAACCAGCATTCCTGCAGGTTTGTTGACAGCAACAAAGTACTCGTCCTGGAAAACAATATCTAACATCATGCACAGGCCTCGTCTATTGCTCTAAGTAAATCAAGCAATGGAGCATATGCTCCATGCTCTTTCCAACACTCTTCAAAGTAAGGCGTAATCGCAAAGCCTGCGGGTAAAGGCATCTTCTGCTCTAGAAGATATGCCATTTTTGGTAAAAATACCCACTGTAACCATTGTTCTGGTTGTAACGTATCGACTGCAAAAGGTTCAACGCTTTGTAGCGCTTGCTCAGAAGGCTTGCTGTGTTGCCACAGTTTTAGCTCACGCATGACAGAGGGTAACTGGTCGAGAAGTGGTACTATTTGCTGTTCTTTTGTCATAAAACTGAGTGGAAACCTTGAAATTAAGCATAAGAGTACCATTTATAGAGGAAAGAAAGTTAGGACTATTCAGCAATGGACACCATTCATACTCTCAGTCAGTTATTAACCAATAGCGAATGCCAATATCAGGTTTACGACCTAGGGCGCCGAATAAAGAATATTGACAACAAAGTGTTTGTCGATGTAGAGAAAGGTTTTCAGCCCTATCCGTACCCTTTACAGCGTAAAGCGCATCTCGCAATTGCTTACTGGAATGAACATAGGCAACCTTGGATTTGGTTCTTAAAGTTTGAATTGGATGAACGTGGTCTATTAAAACAAGCTGACGTGGGCAACTTCATTAAATATGTTGTTGAAGCAATGGGGACGCGCTTAAGTCAGGAAATGACCGAAGAACAGCAACAAAAACTATCGAATAACCCTTATACCTATAAGCCTGCTGAAGATAAAATGGCTGTGTTCCACAGTCAAATAAGATCTCAACTCGACTTGCCATGCAGTCAGTACTATGAGCATGCTCAGCACTATTTCTCTGGTGGTCTCGGCTGGGATAAATGGCAGACCGTCGGCCTTCAAGGTGTAACCGATATTTGTGCACGCCTTGGGCAAAACCAAAATGGCGTCAACTTACGTAAAGCTTTAAAGCACCTGCCTCATGAACCGCTTTATGCCTTGCTCGGGGCACTGGAACACACTCCTTTACCAGATAAGCTGGCAGAGCGAATACAGGAAATAGCCCTTGAGCAGATAGACAGCAATGATCCTGATATCTTCCTGCTTGGCGCTCTCGCACGAGCACTGTCTGGAGCTAACTCTTCGTATTCAGGCGTGATACTCAACAAAATTCTTGCCTCTCCTCGCCTCAGCCATCAAGAGGTGTTGATTGGCATTGCAGGCCGCAGTTGGCACCTTCTCAGTGACCCACAGCTTGCACAGCAATTTCTTCTGCGTTTAGCTCAGACAGGTAATCAGGCGCTATTTAATCAACTGTTTGCCGATCTGGTGATGCTGCCGGAATTGAGGATGGTGTTACTGCCCCTGCTTCATTCTGCACCATCTACAGAGTTGGCTGAGGCGCTGGTAAAACTTCAGCAAGCGACTAAGGGCTAAAAGATGATCGGTGACCTTCTAGCCATTCTAGGATTGGCATTCGGCTGTTTTTTATTCTGGCAACAAAGAAGGCAAGCTGAGCTAGCAAAATCCATCGCGGCCAGCAAATGTAAACAGCTCGATCTGCAGCTGATTAGCGTCGCGCTAAAAGGTCATAAACTGAAAACGCCAGACGGAATCTGGCGTTGGCACTCTGTTTACCAATTTGAATTTTCATCACTTGGTGATGACTGCTACCAAGGCAAGTTAATCATGCAAGGCTTTCGACTGATGAAGGTCGATCTACCACCTCATCGGATGTAAACACATATTCATTATACGGACCAAATGCATCACGGTTTTGACCGCAGAGCTCAAAACCCAGTTTGCTTAGAATACGAATCGATGCAATGTGCCCAATGTTAGCAGTTGCTGACACACGAGTTAAGTTGAGATCACGCACCGCCTTCGGGAAAAAAGCCTTCAGCACTTCACTGGCGTACCCCTTTCCCCAGTAAGCTTTATCAAAAATATAACCTAGCTCTGGCCCACTATCCAAATGATAGATAAAGACATGCCCGATGTATTCTCGCGAGTGGCTGTCTAAGACAGCCAAGGTATAAATGGTATGATCATGTAACACTTGCTGGAAAAGCTGTTTTGCTGAAGAAACCGTGTGCGGTCCATTCATCTCAGCTCGATTCTTGGCACAACAGTTCAGCATCAAGAATTCTGACTGCAATGATTCATTGTATGGCACCAGTAATGTTCGGCGAGTTACGATAGTCACAACACATCCTTATTGACAGCATGCCCGCGAAGAACAGGGGCTAATATTTGTTTCCAAACATAGAAACAAAGCTGAAAAGTTATACTAACTGATAAGTTTAGTTATTGATCTAGATTGTTATTTTGACGTTGTTAGTGTGAGTTATGCCTAAGGTTAAAGAAAAGCCCCAATACGCAAATATCGGGGCTGTAGTCATACTCGTAGCAGTCCGGCCACAAAAAGGCTCCATGCCTCTTGCTTAATAGTCACTGAGTCCCTTAGTGGTGTCCTGTATCATCCTGATACTGTCACACCTCTTCCCAAAGGGGCCCTATCCGTTCCTTAGTACTGAGTTCCCATCAGTAGCTGCATCCCTACAGTATCCTTTGTTCCGTGTCAGCATCCCGTCCAACACTTATTAATTTATCCTATCTCTTGCTATAAGCTATGTGGTAAACCAATACACCTGGTGACATCAATACGTCCATTAGATTTAATATTGAATAAATTCAAAAACATAAAATGACAATGCGTTTATCACACCAGTGTAAGACCGTTTTATCGCACACTAAGCGTAAGATATTTCGCACATTGGCAGCGTGTATTTTCTATTAGCATTCCCTAGTTGCGTTGAGTATCATGACGCTAAATGCATTCAAGGAGGTCATATGCTCACTCAAGATGTTAGTCAGGAGCTTAAAGAAATTTTAGAACAGCTCCGAAAAGAGGGGAAAGAGCCAACCGTCGCCTTGGTGAAAGCACGTCTTAGTACAGTCATCCCCATGCCTGCTCTTATCACAACCATTAAAAGCTGGAAAAGTGCGAACCGTGTTCCTAAGGTAGAAGTTGCCGCTAAGACAACTAATGATGCATGCAGAATTACTGAGCTGGAAAAACAAGTCGCTGAGTTGACCGCCAGGGTGGCACTATTAGAAAAGAAGATTGCGAACTCGTAACTGAGTTTGCCTCGCTGATATGACCCTATATAGAAAAGGCTTGGCGCAATGCCAAGCCTTTTTTGTTTAGACAAATTGGCGAATTACCAACCTGTTACTTCACGCAGACCTTTACCGATGTCTGCTAGAGACTTAACCGTCTTAACGCCAGCTGCTTCTAGTGCTGCAAACTTGTCTTCCGCAGTACCCTTACCACCAGAGATGATTGCACCAGCGTGACCCATACGTTTACCTGGAGGAGCCGTTACACCAGCGATGTAAGAAACCACTGGCTTAGTGACGTTCTCTTTGATGAACGCTGCTGCTTCTTCTTCAGCTGTACCACCAATTTCGCCAATCATTACGATTGCTTCAGTTTCTGGATCTTCTTGGAACAGTTTTAGGATATCAATGAAGTTTGAACCTGGAATTGGGTCGCCACCGATACCAACACAAGTAGACTGACCGAAGCCTTCGTCTGTCGTCTGCTTAACCGCTTCATACGTAAGAGTACCAGAGCGAGAAACGATACCAACTTTACCTTTCTTGTGGATGTGACCAGGCATGATACCAATCTTACACTCGTCAGGAGTGATTAGACCTGGACAGTTAGGACCGATCATGCGAACGCCAGTTTCTTCTAGCTTCACTTTCACGTCGATCATATCTGTTGTTGGAATACCTTCAGTGATCGTTACGATAAGCTCGATACCCGCATCAATCGCTTCTAGGATTGCATCTTTACAGAAAGGTGCTGGAACGTAGATAACTGTTGCAGTGGCGCCAGTTGCTTCTACTGCTTCACGTACAGTGTTGAATACAGGAAGACCTAGGTGAGTTTGGCCACCTTTACCTGGAGATACACCACCAACCATCTGTGTGCCGTATGCGATAGCTTGCTCAGAGTGGAAAGTACCTTGACCACCAGTGAAACCCTGACAGATTACTTTGGTGTCTTTATTAATTAGTACAGACATTATTTGCCCTCCGCAGCAGCAACAACTTTCTGAGCTGCGTCAGTTAGTGACTCAGCAGCGATGATATCAACATCAGAATTAGCAAGAACTTCGCGACCTAGGTCTGCGTTAGTACCTTCAAGACGAACAACAACTGGTACGCTTACACCTACCTCTTTAACTGCACCAATAATACCTTCTGCGATCATGTCACAACGAACGATACCGCCGAAGATGTTGACGAGTACTGCTTTTACATTGTCATCAGATAGGATGATCTTGAATGCTTCTGCTACACGCTCTTTAGTTGCGCCGCCACCTACGTCTAGGAAGTTAGCTGGCTTACCGCCGTGTAGATTTACGATATCCATCGTACCCATTGCCAGACCTGCACCGTTAACCATACAGCCAACATTGCCGTCTAGCGCTACGTAGTTCAGTTCCCACTGTGCTGCGTGTGCTTCACGCTCATCTTCTTGCGAAGGATCGTGCATTTCGCGTAGCTTAGGCTGACGGTACATCGCGTTTGAATCGATGTTGATCTTACCGTCAAGGCATAGCAAGTTGCCTTCACCAGTAATAACAAGAGGGTTGATCTCTAGAAGAGCAAGGTCGTACTGAGAGAACATGTTGCCAAGACCCATGAAGATCTTAACAAATTGTTTAATTTGGTCGCCTTCAAGACCTAGCTTGAATGCTAGTTCACGGCCTTGGTAAGCCTGAGGACCGACTAGTGGATCGATGGCTGCTTTGTGAATCAACTCTGGAGTCTCTTCTGCAACTTTCTCGATTTCAACACCACCTTCAGTCGATGCCATGAATACAACTTTACGAGTTGCACGGTCAACAACCGCACCAAGGTAAAGTTCGTTAGCGATATTTGAAGCTTCTTCTACAAGAATTTTCGTGACAGGCTGACCATTTGCATCTGTTTGGTAAGTTACCAGATTCTTACCTAGCCATTTTTGCGCAAATTCTTTTACGCCATCTTTTGTGTCATGCAGCTCTACACCGCCCGCTTTACCGCGACCACCAGCGTGAACCTGACATTTAACAACTTTTTTCTCTGTGCTAATGCGACCCGCCGCTTCGAAAGCTTCTTGAGGGGTATCACACGCATAGCCTTCCGGTACAGGCAAACCGAATTCTGCAAACAGCTGTTTGGCTTGGTATTCATGCAAATTCATTTTGTTATTCCGTTTGTTTTCCCTTGAGGGATTATTATGTCCATGACGTTTTGATCAAAACAATCTAACGTCTGTAGGGTCTTCTCAAATAAAACACTAGCTATTAGCATAACTAGCACTCCAAATGAAGGCTGAGCGTTGAGCAGCTCAGCCTAAAACTTTTAGCGCCTAAGAGAACCGTCCCTTAGGTGCCTGAGTTCATTACACATCTAGCAGTAAACGAGCTGGATCTTCTAATAGTTCCTTGATTGTCACTAGGAAGCCCACAGACTCACGACCATCAATCAGGCGGTGGTCATAGGATAATGCTAGATACATCATTGGTAGAATTTCTACTTTGCCATCAACAGCCATCGGGCGCTCTTGGATTTTGTGCATACCAAGAATTGCAGATTGTGGTGGATTGATGATTGGCGTAGACATTAGTGAACCAAACACACCGCCGTTAGTAATAGTGAAGTTACCACCAATTAGCTCATCAACAGTAAGCTTGCCGTCACGACCTTTGATTGCTAACTCTTTGATGCCTTTTTCTACGTCAGCAAAACCAAGAGTGTCACAGTCTTTAAGAACCGGAGTGACCAGACCACGTGGCGTAGATACCGCCATGCTAATGTCGAAGTAGTTGTGGTAAACGATATCATCACCATCGATAGATGCATTCACTTCTGGATAACGTTTGAGTGCTTCAGTTACGGCTTTCACGTAGAAAGACATGAAGCCTAAACGGATACCGTGACGCTCTTCGAACTGGTCTTTATACTGCTTACGAAGATCCATGATTGGCTTCATGTTGACTTCATTGAACGTCGTTAGCATTGCCGTGCTGTTCTTCGCTTCTAGTAGACGGTTAGCTACCGTCTTACGTAGACGAGTCATTGGTACACGTTTCTGACTACGGGCAGCTGTAGGTGCTGCGGCTACAGGAGCATCGGCTTTCGGTGCCGCTTTGGCATTCGCAAGATGCGCTTCAATATCTTCGCGCGTAATACGACCGCCAACACCAGTCCCCTTAACTTGGCTTGCTTCCAAGTTGTGCTCTGCAAGCAGGCGACGAACTGCTGGGCTTAATGCATCGTTGCTTTCTTCGTTTAGAGAAGCTTTATGGCGTTTATCTGGAGACGCTTCTGCTTCCTCAGTCGTATCTTTTGTTGGTTCACCCGCTACTGCACCAGGCTTAATTTTAGCAATCAGTTGCTTAGAAAGAACTGTTGCCCCTTCTTCTTCAATAATCGCTTCTAGTACACCCGCTTCAGGCGCTGGTACTTCTAGCACAACTTTATCTGTTTCAATATCAACCAGAACTTCGTCACGCTCTACCGCGTCGCCAGGTTGTTTGTGCCATGTAGCTACTGTCGCATCAGCAACAGATTCAGGTAAATCTGGAACCAGAATTTCAATTGTCATATCTGTTTCTTCCTTTAACTTCAGTTTTTAGTCTGAAGCTTTTGTATTCACGGTAAGTGCGTCTTCAACTAACGCTTTCTGTTGTTTCAAGTGTACTGACATGTAACCTACTGCAGGTGATGCTGACGCTGGACGTCCAGCGTATTTAAGATCTGCACCTGCCGGAATAGCAGCACGGAAGTTGTGTTGGCTTGAGTACCAAGCGCCTTGGTTTTGCGGCTCTTCCTGACACCAAACGAAATCTTCTACATTTGTATATTGCTCGATAGCAGCTTTAACCTCTTCCAGAGGGAATGGGTAAAGTTGCTCAATACGCACAATCGCTACGTCTTCTTGCTCGTTGTTACGACGTTGTTCTAATAGGTCGAAATACACCTTACCCGAACAAAAAACAACGCGTTTCACTTTCTTAGCATCCAACTTGTCTATTTCAGCAATCGCTGGCTGGAAGGTACCTTCCGCAAGCTCTTCAAGCGATGAAGTACATAGAGGATGACGAAGCAATGACTTAGGAGACATCACGATGAGAGGACGGCGCATTGGACGCACAACCTGACGGCGAATCATGTGGTACACCTGGGCGGGTGTCGATGGCACGACAACCTGCATATTTTGCTCCGCACAAAGCTGTAGGTATCGCTCCAAACGTGCGGAAGAGTGCTCTGGGCCCTGACCTTCATAACCGTGAGGAAGAAGCATAGTCAAACCGCACAAACGAGCCCATTTTTGTTCACCTGACGAGATAAATTGGTCGATGACAACCTGAGCACCATTGGCAAAATCACCAAACTGAGCTTCCCAGATAGTCAAACCACTTGGCTCTGCCGTGGCATAACCATATTCAAATGCCAGCACAGCCTCTTCAGACAAAACAGAATCGTATACTTCGAACGGACCTTGCTTGTCATGAACGTTGGCTAAAGGAACAAACGTGCTTGCATCTGTTTGGTTGTGAAGTACTGAATGACGGTGGAAGAAGGTACCACGACCAGAATCCTGCCCAGAAATACGAATACGCTTCCCATCATCGACAAGTGTCGCATACGCTAGTGTTTCGGCCATGCCCCAATCAATCGCTTTTTCGCCAGCGATCATTGCTGTGCGATCATTGTAAAGCTTGTTTACACGGCTTTGTAATTTGTGACTTTCTGGGTACTGACAGATACGCTGACCAAGTTCAACCAAGCGATCTTTGTCAAAAGTACTATCCCAGCTAACATCCCAGTCATGACCGAGGTATGGAGACCAATCAACAGAATGCAGTGCCATTGGACGCCACTCTTTAACGACAACTTCACCACGATCTAATGCATCACGATATTCGTTCACTAATTGAGTTGCTGTATCAATGCCAAAGTCACCACGCTCGATCAATACATCAGCATATAGCTTGCGTGGCGTTGGGTGCTTTTTAATCTTCTGGTACATCAGTGGCTGAGTTGCATTTGGCTCGTCAGCTTCGTTGTGGCCATGACGTCGATAACACACTAAGTCAATCACTACATCGCTCTTGAACTCATTTCGATAATCAAGTGCAATACGTGTAACAAAAGCCACAGCTTCAGGGTCATCTGCGTTCACATGGAAAATAGGTGCCTGTACCATTTTCGCAATATCAGTACAGTACATCGTAGAACGCGTGTCGTTAGGGTTTGACGTAGTGAAACCCACTTGGTTGTTCACAACGATGCGAACTGTACCGCCAACACGGAAGCCGCGTGACTGAGACATATTGAAGGTTTCGGCTACCACTCCCTGACCTGCTACCGCCGAATCGCCATGAATTGTAATAGGTAACACAGTATTACCTTCACTATCCCCTAGGCGATCCTGACGAGCACGGACGGAACCAATGACTACTGGGTTTACAATCTCAAGGTGAGATGGGTTAAATGCAAGTGCAAGGTGAACATCACCGCCTGGCGTTGCAAAATCTGCAGAGAAGCCCTGATGGTACTTAACATCACCAGTACCCCATGTTTCATCATGCTTACCCGCAAACTCGTCAAACAGATCCTGAGGCTTTTTCCCCAAAACGTTGACTAGCATATTTAACCGCCCACGGTGCGCCATACCAATAACAACTTCGCGCATACCATTTTTACCAGCGTGGCGAATCAATTCTTTTGTCATCGGTATCAGTGCATCCCCCCCTTCTAGCGAGAAACGTTTAGCACCTGGGAATTTAGCTCCTAGATAACGCTCCAAACCTTCAGCGGCCGTCAGCTCTTCAAGAAATTCTTGTTTTTCTTGTTTAGAAAAAGAAGGTTGACCAACAACTGACTCCAAACGTTGCTGGATCCAACGTTTTTGTTCAGTGTTCGTCATGTGCATGTATTCTGCACCGATAGAACCACAGTAGATTTTATTCAGAGAAGCGTAGATGTCTTTTAGCAACATGGTATCTTGACCAATAGCAAAAGAACCTACATTGAATGATTCTTCGAAGTCATCTTCGGTGAGAGTATGGAATGTTGGGTCTAGCTCCGCCACAGTTGGGCGTTGCCATAATCCGAGTGGATCAAGTTTTGCAGCTTCATGACCGCGGAAGCGGTATGCGTTAATAAGTTGCAATACTTTTACTTGCTTAGCGTCGACATCTGGATCACTAACTTGGACATTGTAATGCTTTGTTTCTTGAGCGAGTCGTCGGAAGTAGTCACGGACACGTGAATGAGGCTGTTCAGCTACCTCTTCAGAAGGCTTAGGTAAGCCATCAAATACACGTTTCCATTCCTCACTTACCAGATCGGGATCACTTAGATACAGTTCGTAGAGATCTTCTACATAAGTTGCATTGGCGCCAGCCAAGTGTGAAGACTCGAGCCATGCCTTCATCACGCCGTTGTGCATATTTTCCCTTAACCAGTAGTTTTCACGTTTGCTTCGGTCTATGCCGAGCTATTAAGAGCCGACCACCTAAGTGATCGGCAATTTTTATTAATTTAAACCGAACGATTGACCAGCATAGTCTTAATGTGACCAATGGCTTTCGTTGGGTTGAGTCCTTTAGGACAAACACTTACACAATTCATGATGCCATGGCAACGGAAAACGCTAAATGCATCATCAAGATTTGACAGACGTTCATCTGTTGCTGTGTCGCGGCTATCAATCAGCCAACGATAAGCAGCCAGCAAGCCAGCAGGACCAATGAATTTATCAGGGTTCCACCAGAATGATGGGCACGAAGTCGTACAACATGCACACATAATACACTCGTAGAGCCCATCAAGATGCGCGCGCTCATCAGGAGACTGTAAATTCTCACGGGATGGTGGCAAGGCATCATCATCAATCAAGAATGGCTTCACTTTCGCGTAGTTGTCGTAGAACTGAGTCATATCAACAATCAAATCACGAACAACAGGCAAACCTGGAAGCGGTCGAATCACGATTTTATCACCTGCTAATGCTGAGAGCGGGGTGATACAAGCGAGGCCGTTCTTACCATTCATATTTAGGCCATCAGAACCACAAACACCTTCACGGCAAGAGCGACGGAATGAGATGCTTGGATCTTGCTCTTTCAGTAGGATCAATGCATCTAGAAGCATCATGTCCGAACCTTCATCAACCTCAAGCGTGTAATCTTTCATGTACGGCTTTTGGTCAACATCAGGGTTGTAACGGTACAAAGAGAAATTCAGTTTCATAATTATGTCCTCCTTTCCTTAGTACGTACGTGCTTTAGGCGGAAACGCTTCACGATGAATCGGTTCCATGTTGACATCGCGCTTCGCCATCGCTTCCGTTTCCGGGTTGTAAATTGAGTGACATAGCCACTGCGCATCGTCACGGTCAGGGAAGTCAAAACGAGCATGTGCACCACGGCTTTCTGTACGGTAGTTCGCCGCAACAGCAGTCGCGTAAGCAGTTTCCATCAAGTTCTCTAGTTCTAAACACTCAATACGCTGTGTGTTGAACTCAGTTGATTTATCAGCAAGATGAGCATTCTTCAGGCGTTCACGGATAACTTTCAGCTCTTCCAAACCTTTAGCCATTGCATCACCTTCACGGAATACCGAGAAGTTGTTTTGCATACATTGCTGTAGATCTTTACGGATTTGCGCTGGGTCTTCACCCTCAGTGCTGTTTTCCCAACGGTTGTAACGCTCTAAAGAACGCTCAATGTCTGCTTCAGTAGCCGGTTTCGCTTCTGCTTGCTTAGCTAGAGTTTCACCTAGGTGTAGACCTGTTGCACGACCGAATACAACCAAGTCTAGTAGTGAGTTACCACCCAGACGGTTAGCGCCGTGTACTGATACAGATGCGATTTCACCACAAGCGAATAGACCTTGAACTTCTACGTCTGCACCGCTTTCGTCTTGCTTAATAGCCTGACCTGAAACCTGAGTTGGGATACCACCCATCATGTAGTGACATGTTGGGATTACTGGAATTGGCTCTTTAACTGGGTCTACGTGTGCAAACGTACGAGACAGTTCACAAACACCCGGTAGACGTGACTCAAGAGTCTCTTTACCTAGGTGATCCAGTTTCAGTTTAATGTGAGGACCCCAAGGGCCATCGCAGCCGCGACCTTCACGAATTTCGATCATCATTGAACGAGCAACAACGTCACGACCAGCAAGGTCTTTCGCGTTTGGAGCATAACGCTCCATGAAGCGCTCACCGTCTTTATTGAGCAGGTAACCACCTTCACCACGGCAACCTTCAGTTACAAGAACACCTGCACCAGCGATACCTGTTGGGTGGAACTGCCACATTTCCATGTCTTGCATAGGTACGCCTGCACGCAGCGCCATACCAACACCATCACCCGTGTTGATGTGAGCGTTAGTAGTCGATGCGTAAATACGACCCGCACCACCCGTCGCTAGGATGGTTGCTTTTGATTTGAAATAACAAACTTCACCAGTTTCCATACATAGCGCAGTACATCCTAGAACAACACCATCTTCGTTTTTAACAAGGTCAAGTGCATACCACTCAGAGAAAACCGTTGTTTTGTGTTTGATGTTTTGTTGATAAAGAGTGTGTAGAAGCGCGTGACCTGTACGGTCAGCTGCAGCAGCTGTACGAGCAGCCTGTTCACCGCCAAAGTTCTTTGACTGACCGCCGAAAGGACGCTGGTAGATAGTACCGTTGTCAAAACGAGAGAAAGGAAGACCCATTTTCTCTAGTTCAATAACAGACTCAGGACCGTTCTTACACATATATTCGATAGCGTCTTGGTCACCGATGTAGTCAGAACCCTTGACCGTATCATACATGTGCTGCTCCCAGTGATCTTCGTGCGCGTTACCTAGCGCGACCGTAATACCACCTTGAGCAGAAACTGTATGTGAACGTGTTGGAAACACTTTAGAAAGCAATGCACATGAAAGGCCTTGCTCAGAGATTTGTAGTGCAGCACGCATACCTGCACCACCAGCGCCGATTACAACGGCATCAAATTCGCGAACTGGAATAGACACTTACGCACCCCACAGAATAAATAGACCAGAGAAGAAGTAACCAAATAGCACTGCAATCACACCTAGCTGTAGGAAACCGCGAAGCTTAGCGCATTTGATGTAGTCTGTAAGAACTTGCCATAGACCTATCCAAGCGTGGATAAGAACGGATACCAACGCAAGCATGGTAAAGACTTTAGTAAAAGTCCCACCAAAGAACTGTGTCCAAGATACGTAAGAAATATCTGAGAAAGCACAGAAGCTCACCAGATAGATAGTATAAAGCGTCATAATGATTGCTGTTGCACGAATTAAAAGGAAATCGTGCACACCATTACGACCAAAAGATGAAATGTGTTTTACCATACCAGAATCCCCGCAAGTACAGACAGAACGGCCGTCGCTGCGAATGCAACCTTAGCGCTCATAGCGCCAGATTCCAGCTCTTCAAAATGACCTAGATCCATCAGCAAGTGACGAATACCACCTGCTATATGGTAGGCCAAAGCCGTCAAAATACCCCACAAAATAAATTTCACAAAGAAACCGTCAACGATATCGACAGCTTGTGCATAACCTACAGGGGAAGACAGGGATATGGATAATAACCACAGAAGTATCCCGATCGCGACAAACGTAATTACACCTGAAACTCGGTGCAAGATAGATGCGATTGCTGTGATCGGAAAGCTTATAGTCTGCAAATCTAAATTAACAGGTCTTGACTTTCTTTCTTTCACGGGCTTGCTCACTCAGCTCCATTGAAGCATTTATTGTTATGAACGAAATTTGATTGCAAACCTACAAAAGTTAACATTTATTTAACAATAAGCAGGCAAAAAACCGGAGTAAACTTGTAAAATATTTGTTAACAACAAGCCTTAAAACATCACCTCACATCTGTTTCAAGACTCGGATTTATAAGGTTTCCACCAAAATTTACGGCGCCACTATACGGCTGGACATATTTTAGCACAATTGATGTAACAATTTTTGCTACACAGAACAGATTTTTAACTTTATACGTATAAAAAATCAAAAGAAGTGCACAAGTCGGAGGAGAAAAATTGACTTTGATAACGAACACACGTACAAAAATGTCACACAAACATCCTGGACGGATTAAATAATAAACAAAGGAGATTGTTATGGCAGATAAGAAAGCGACCCTTCACGTTGAAGGTCAAGCGCCTGTCGAACTGCCAATTATGGAAGGTGCCCTTGGTACTCCTGTAATTGATGTTCGTAAACTTGGAGCAAATGGATATTTCACGTTTGACCCAGGTTTTCTTGCCACTGCATCCTGTGAATCTCAAATCACCTACATCGACGGTGGAAAGGGCATTCTTTTGCACCGCGGTTATCCTATTGATCAGTTAGCTAATAACGCTGATTACTTAGAAGTATGTTACATACTTCTTTATGGTGAAGCCCCTACACGAGAACAATACGAGCAATTTAAAAAGACTGTCACCCGCCATACTATGGTACACGAGCAAATCGCGAGCTTCTTCCACGGATTCCGTCGCGACGCTCACCCAATGGCAGTCATGTGTGGTGTAGTCGGCGCTCTGGCAGCCTTCTATCACGATTCACTCGACATCAATAATGACACCCACCGTGAGATCACGGCTTATCGTCTACTGTCAAAAATGCCTACCCTGGCGGCGATGTGTTACAAATACTCTATCGGCCAGCCATTTATCTACCCGCGCAACGATCTAAGCTATGCGGAAAACTTCCTACACATGATGTTTGCTAACCCATGTGAAGAATACGAAGTGAATCCAGTCGTAGCTCGTGCAATGGATAAGATCTTTACACTTCATGCAGACCATGAGCAAAACGCTTCAACGTCAACAGTGCGTCTAGCCGGCTCATCTGGCGCGAACCCATTTGCGTGTATCGCAGCGGGTATCGCATCGCTTTGGGGGCCTGCACATGGCGGAGCTAACGAAGCCTGTCTGAAAATGTTGGAAGAAATAGGTAGTGTTGACAACATTCCTGAGTACATCGAACGTGCGAAGGATAAGGATGACCCATTCCGCCTAATGGGCTTCGGTCACCGCGTTTATAAGAACTATGATCCACGTGCAACGGTCATGCGCGAAACTTGTCATGACGTATTGAAAGAGCTCAACATTGACGATCCACTGCTTGACGTAGCAATGGAGCTTGAGCGTATTGCTCTGTCTGACGAGTACTTCGTTTCTAAGAAGCTTTACCCGAATGTTGATTTCTACTCTGGCATCATTCTAAAAGCGATTGGTATTCCAGTCTCCATGTTTACCGTGATCTTCGCGCTATCACGTACTATTGGTTGGATTGCTCACTGGAACGAAATGCACAGTGACCCACTCAACCGTATCGGCCGACCTCGCCAGCTTTACACAGGTGAAGTTCAGCGTGAGTTTTCGCCAATACACGAGCGTGAGTAATCGCTGACTAGCAAAAAGTCAAAGGGCTAATGTGCGAACATTAGCCCTTTTTTATTAAATTAGTTGTCATCCTCAAGAACGAGGCACGAGTGAGTTGGGGATCTCTCACCGCGAGCCGCCAACCTTTAGAGATTCCTTACTCCCTCATTCTTCGGTCTAAGGAATGACAAATATTTCTCTCGCAGGGCGAAGCCCGACCCCGTTTTCCAAAAGCGCAGCGTTCCATAGGGCATAGCCCGTTCCCCCACCCACAGGACGCAGTCCGTCCTTCTCTTACACCGGATTATCAATATCAATAAATTCAACATCTAGGCCATGTTCAGTGGCTAGCCACTCGCCTAGTGCTTTGATTCCGTAGCGCTCTGTCGCGTGGTGACCGGCAGCATAGTAGTGAATGTCCTGCTCACGAGCAGAATAAGTAGTGCGTTCTGAGATCTCACCCGAAATAAACGCATCTAAACCGTGTCTCACTGCCAATTCAATAAAGTCCTGCCCCCCACCAGTGCACCATCCGACCGTTTCAATCACTTTGTCTGCATTTTCTGGAGCAATATGAAGAGGCTGGCGTTTAAGTACTTGATTGATCTTGGCAGCAAACTCAGCCCCTGTCATTGGAGATTTCAAACGCCCAAACATAGCGACGGATTGAGGATGCCCTTCTAGGCCGCCTTGCACTTCAATATCCAGCAAACGAGCGAGTTCAGCGTTATTGCCTAGCTCAGGGTGGATATCAAGAGGCAGATGGTAACCCATTAAATTAATGTCGTTTTTTATCAAGGTACGAATGCGGTTGCCTTTCATACCACGAATGGGTTCCGGCTCGCCTTTCCAGAAGTAGCCATGATGAACCAGTAGTGCGTCTGCTTTTAACTCAACCGCTTTATCAATCAATGCTTGAGAAGCAGTCACACCAGTCACGATCTTTTTAATCTGCTCTTTACCTTCAACCTGCAATCCGTTAGGTGCATAGTCTTTGATTAACTGTGGAGAGAGCTTCTCGTTGAGGATTTTTTCTAATTGTAAGTTGTTCATGACAGCTTCCATCTAATTGCTAACATTACGCTTTATCTTAGTGAGCAAAGTGTATTCGAACCATAGCAACCTTACCAGCACCTAGCTACAATAGTGGCGTTCAAGCAAATATAGGTTTTAGGTTTAAGGATGAACGCTTTACAACGTTTTTATCACTGGGTACATGAAACACCATCGCTATTTAACCTGACACCGCCATTTGTCGATGTCAAAGCGCTGAATATCACTCCTCTAAAACAAGATGACTATCAGGGAAACCCTCGCTTAGGATTCATCTACCAGCACCTGTGCACTGAGCTCATCAGCAATAGTTCAAAATATTCGCTGCTCGAAGAAGAGATTCAAATCAACAAAGCGTCAGGACAGACCATAGGCGCAATTGATCTCATTCTAGACAACCATGAGTCACAGCAGAAAGAACACTGGGAAGTCGCGATTAAATTCTATCTTTTACATAAAGGCGTTTGGTACGGACCGAATGCCCACGATCAGCTAGATAAAAAACTCGCTAGAATGCTCTCGCATCAATTAAAAATGAGTGCAGCTCCGGAATTCCTCGAACAATACCCTCATTACTCTGGTCTCACTGAGCACCTGTTAATCCAAGGGCGTCTTTATATTAATCCTTTTTCACCAGAGACAATTCCGGAAGAGTGTCTTGGGCTCACGATAAACTCTAGCCAAATCACTGGATATTGGTGCTATCAAAGTCAGTGGGACCAGATTGGCGAACCGCTGTATGAACTTGAAAAGCCACTTTGGGCGGTTGGACTAGAAGAGTTCACCAACCCTATCAATAAACCCAATGGAAGGTTTGTCCATGCTCAGACGAAAGGCGGTCAATTTTGGTTTGTTGTGCCTGATAGTTGGCCGGGGTAATTAGTACTTAATCAGAAGGTTTCATAACTCTTTTTATCGTCATCCTCAAGAGAGAGGTACGAGCGAGTTGGGGATCTCTTATAACAAACGCAATACCAAAGAGATTCCTTACTCCCTCATTCTTCGGTCTAAGGAATGACAAATCTTTCTCTCGCAAGGCGAAGCCCGATCCGCTTTCCATAGCGCAGCGTTCCTGCTCTCCATAGGACGAAGTCCGTTCCCGAAGGGCGCAGCCCGTTCCAGTTCTCTCCTACAAAAAGGGCCGACAGTCTGTCAGCCCTTGATACAACACTTAGTTGTCGAAGTTAAAAACCTGCGTCAGCAAATACCTGATTCACGATATCTTGTGCTTCTGCTTCAATTTGCTTCAAATGCTCTTCACCTTTAAAGCTCTCACAGTAGATCTTGTAGATATCTTCCGTGCCTGAAGGACGTGCCGCAAACCAGCCGTTATCAGTCGTGACTTTGAGGCCACCAATCGCAGCCCCGTTGCCAGGCGCGTGGGTCAAGCGAGCAGTGATCGCGTCGCCTGCAAGAGTTTCCGCTGTCACCATCTCAGCAGACAGTCTCTTTAGCACCTCTTTCTGTGGGCCATTTGCCACAGCCTGAATACGGTTGTATTCAGAAGCACCATGCTTCGCTGCAAGTTCTTCATAGTATTCTTGAGGGTTCTTGCCTGTTACCGCTGTAATCTCAGCAGCTAGAAGACACAGAATGATGCCATCTTTATCGGTAGACCAAGGCGTACCATCTTTACGTAGGAAAGACGCCCCTGCTGACTCTTCGCCACCAAAACCAAATTTACCTTCGTAAAGACCATCAACAAACCACTTAAAACCAACCGGGACTTCACACAGTTCGCGACCAAGATCAGCAACAACGCGATCAATCAATGCACTTGACACCAGCGTCTTACCAACGGCGACATCTTTCCCCCACTCTTCACGGTGACGGTATAAATAATCAATACACACAGCGAGGAAGTGGTTTGGGTTCATCAAACCTTTTGGTGTAACAATTCCATGACGGTCGTAGTCTGGGTCATTGCCAAACGCCAGATCATATTCATCTTTTAGCGCTAACAGACCAGCCATTGCGTAAGGAGATGAACAGTCCATACGTACCACGCCGTCTTTATCTAGCGACATAAACTGGAACGATGGATCAATCGCTTCGCTAACCAAAGTCAAATCTAGATTGTAAGCAGAGCCGATTTGTCGCCAGTAGTCGATCCCACTGCCGCCAAGTGGGTCAACCCCGATCTTAATATTTGCTTTTTGAATGGCTTCCATGTCAATCACATTCACAAGATCGTCAACGTACGGCTTAACTAAGTCTTTCTCTGAGAAAAGCACTGACGCTTTTGCTTCAGCTAACGGCATACGCTTAACGCCTTGCAAACCTTCAGCGATCAGGGCATTTGCACGGTCTTGAATCGCTTGTGTCAATTCACCTTCCGCAGGACCGCCATGAGTTGGGTTGTACTTAATACCACCATCTTGGGGCGGGTTATGAGACGGTGTAATCACAATACCGTCTGCTTTATCTTGATATTCAAGGTTATGAGTCAAAATAGCGTGAGACACACCCGGTGTTGGCGTATAACCGTTGTCCTGCTGGACAACGACTTGAACACCGTTTGCAACCAACACTTCGACAACACTGGAGAACGCTGGTTCTGACAAAGCATGCGTATCTTTGCCTATAAATAGAGGCCCAGTTGTTTGTTTCTCAGCACGTAATTCAGCTATCGCTTGAGCAATCGCCAGGATATGGTTTTCGTTGAAAGTAGATTTGTCTGCAGTACCACGATGTCCGGAAGTGCCGAACTCAACTTTGTGATCAGGATTAGCAGGGTCTGGTTGAAGTAGGAAATAGTTCGAGACAAGTGCAGGGATATTATGCAGGTCCTGCTGTTGGGCTTGTTGTCCAGCACGTGGGTGCATCGCCATTTTGACATCCTTTATAAAAATGTTCAGAAGCAAAAAACCTCATAATACCCAGCACTGTTTGAACATTATGAGGTTTAAATCAGAATTCTTAGATTGAGTTAGTGACCTTCTCAATAAGGTCGGCAGGGAAATTCATTCTCGCCATCAACTGGTCAACCATCTGGCGCTTTCTACTGGTGTTGTTATTTGTAATCACCCAGAAAGGCGAACCGGGAATCGCTTTAGGCTTTGTCGTGTTACCACTCTCCAAGAGAGTTTGTTCATTGTTAGCAAAATAAACACGCTTTCGGCCTTTTACTTGAGTTGCTTCGGAAAATCCCTGGGGGTCAATGCGGTTCAACGTCGACAATACCAACATGAATCTGTCGATGGCTTTTTTCAGACCAGCAAACTCATCAGATATCAGCAGCGAGCGCATTGCTTTGACGCTATCTACTTTTTCTTCTTTGGCTGCATCACGGCTAACCACGATTCCTGTGGGCTGTACTGCTGGCACAACCGACGCTGATTGTTGACTCTGCTTATCAACCACGAGAAGACGACGCAGTATGTCGGATGCACTTTCACCGATGTGTTGGGTTTGACCTGCGATGTAACGGTATAGATCCTCATCAACCTCAATTGTTTTCATTCGCTTTTCACAATCTCTATGTTTAAACTCTGTGGGATTATATACCCAAGTCCCCTCAATATGCGAGTTCCAGATTTGCTATCTGAAGCAGATTAATGGTCGAATGAGGCGCTACGTTAAACCAGTCACGAATAGAGTAAAATGTCACAACTGCTCAACTATAAAATCGAAGGTGAGGGTCACACCATAGTTTTGATCCACGGCTTATTTGGTAGTTTAGATAACCTTGGTTTGCTCGCCAGAGATTTGCGCCAAGATTTTCAGGTGGTCAGCATTGATCTGCGCAATCATGGTTTGTCTTTTCAATCCTCTCAACACAATTATGAGTTGATGGCTCAAGACGTATTAAATACGCTGCAACACCTTGGCCTTGAACGCTACATTCTGATTGGTCATTCGATGGGCGGCAAAGTGGCAATGAAATTAGCAGGGCTTGCCCAAGATCAAGTTGAAAAACTATTAGTGTTAGATATGGCGCCAGTCGCCTACAGCCAACGTCGGCACGACAATGTTTTTGCGGGCTTAAAAGCAGTAATTGAACAGAAACCGACTTCACGTAAGCAAGCTCTGGACATTCTCGCGCAGCATATCGAAATGGAAGGTGTCAGGCAGTTTCTTGGCAAGTCGCTATACAACAATGGTGAGCATTTGGAATGGCGGTTTAACGTTGCAAGTCTTTGGGACAATTACTCCCAGATTCTAGATTGGATTCCAATAGATAAAATCACCACTCCGACTCTGATGGTGAAAGGTGGAGATTCAGACTACCTCACAGCAGAGCATCAAGGTGAAGTGCAAAAACAGTTTGCCAATGTAAAAGCCCATGTCATCGCCAATACTGGCCACTGGTTACATGCAGAAAGACCGCAAGAAGTTCTCCGCGCGATACGCAAATTTATCACTTAAAAACAGAATGAGAGATCGGTTGCTACCAACCCGTTAACTTTGTCTCACAAGAGTGGTATAGTTCGGCGCAAGTAATTCGGCATAAAGGGATCCCATGCTCTACGACTACATGAACATGATCGAGTCAATTGGCCTCGACCTTCTTTTCGCGTCTATCTTTTTTCTAATCGGTATGGCGATTAAAGATGTGTTAAAGGCAGGCAATGTTCCTCCTTTCGGTCGTCGCATTGTATGGTTGGTTCTATTCCTTGGTTGTGCTGGATTTATCGCCAAAGGCATTATTCAGATTAGCTGGGAAGGTGGCGGTATCGGCTGATATCAACCGAGCCCACAACAGAAATTAGTAAAGGTAACGAATCTATGGCAAGTGTAGGCATCTTCTTTGGTAGCGACACAGGTAACACTGAAGCTGTTGCAAAGATGATTCAAAAGCAACTAGGTAAACAACTGGTTCACGTTCAAGATATAGCGAAAAGCAGTAAAGAAGATATCGATAACTTCGATCTTCTACTCCTAGGAATCCCAACTTGGTATTACGGTGAAGCACAGTGTGACTGGGATGATTTCTTCCCAGAACTAGAGCAAATCGACTTTTCAACCAAGCTTGTTGCTATCTTTGGCTGTGGTGACCAAGAAGATTACGCTGAGTACTTCTGTGATGCGATGGGCACAGTTCGTGACATCGTAGAAGCCAAAGGCGGCACTATCCTAGGCCACACTTCAACTGAAGGCTATGAGTTCGAAGCATCTAAAGGTCTAGTTGAAGGCGATGACAGTCAATTTGTTGGCCTATGTGTTGACGAAGATCGTCAGCCCGAACTTACTGACGAGCGCGTAACTAACTGGTGTAAACAGATTCATGAAGAGATGTGTTTGGCTGAGTTAGAAGGCTAAAACAAAGATTTGAAAAACCTCCCCAGTGGAGGTTTTTTTATGCGATTTGCTCCTCGGTATCATCCTCTTCCCGGTATTGTGGCTTTTTACGCACATAGAGTTTACGCTGAACTTCGGACACAACGTTACCGCTCCTGTCTTTTACATAGATGACAAACTCAGGAAAACACTTATCACCATTGGATGTCTTATGTAGGATATCGTCCAGCAAGTCTTGAGGAACGATAAAATCCGCGTAGAGATCACTTTGTCCTGGCTTGATGAAGTTAATGCTCGCTTCCTTATCCCAAACATAATAGTGCTCTCCCAAGATCCCCATCAGCATTAATGAATAAACAGGATCGGTCAAAGAAAAAATACTGCCACCATACTGAGTACGATTGGCATTTTTATTCCACCAGCGCAGTTTGAGTTTCATTTTGACCTGACGAAAATCGTCGCTTATTGAAATAATCCTGATCCCAGCCCCCCAAAATGGAGGCCAGATATTGAGGGCAAACTTGACGATTCCAGGTTTGTATATTTTTGCCAGTGATTTATTCATTCTTTCGTCCCTGAAAATAGACTCTTCATAACAAGATGTTAATTAATTGTAACTGGTCTGATGTGTTTTATCAGTGACGCTACACGTGTTTAGAAAAAAATACTAGTAACCCTTTGAAGTTCGTGGTTTATTGTTACCTTGTACTGCCCTATAATGATAGGAATAATGAATTCTGTTAATTACCGCAGATCATCAACAGGAAAGTTTATGTCAGACAACAACCAAGCTCTTAAGGACGCTGGTCTTAAAGTTACACTTCCGAGACTGAAGATTTTAGAAGTACTCCAGCAACCGGAATGCCAACATATCAGCGCTGAAGAACTGTATAAAAAGCTCATTGATCTTGGTGAAGAGATCGGGCTAGCGACAGTTTACCGAGTTCTGAACCAATTTGATGACGCAGGTATTGTCACTCGCCACCACTTTGAAGGCGGTAAATCAGTTTTTGAACTATCCACTCAGCATCACCATGACCACTTGGTTTGTCTAGACTGCGGTGAAGTTATTGAGTTTGCTGATGACATCATTGAAGAGCGACAGAAAGAAATTGCAAAGCAGTACAATGTCATTCTGACAAACCACAGTTTGTATCTTTACGGTAAGTGTGCGGACGGCAGTTGTCGTGATAACCCCGATGCGCATAAACTGAAAAAATAGTCGATAAAAGCATTGCTCATAGACAGTGATCAGCTTCTTTTAAACAAATAGATTCGACAAAAAAAGCCAGTCATTCGACTGGCTTTTTGTTTGCAATTATTTCGCTTCAATTTTAGCCCAAGTATCTCTTAGGCCAACCGTACGATTAAATACCAATGCTTCTGGTTTTGAATCTTTAACATCGGCACAGAAATAACCCATACGTTCAAACTGATAGCCTTTTTCTACCTCAGCGTTGGCTAAACTTGGTTCAACAAAACCATTAAGCTTAGCGAGTGATTCTGGATTGATTGTTTCTGCGAAGTTGTCCGCTGCTGCAGGGTTAGGCACAGTGAATAGACGGTCATACAGGCGAATCTCAGCAGGCAAACCTTTATCAGCGGATACCCAGTGGATTACACCTTTCACTTTGCGGCCGTCTTCTGGATTCTTGCCCAATGTGTCTGCATCGTAGCTACAAAAGATAGTGGTAATGTTACCTTCTGCATCCTTCTCGATACGCTCTGCTTTGATCACGTAAGCACCACGTAGACGTACTTCTTTGCCCAGAACCAAACGCTTGTACTTCTTGTTCGCCTCTTCACGGAAGTCTTCGCGCTCAATCCAAACTTCGCGGGTGAACGGTACTTCACGTTCGCCCATCTCAGGTTTGTTTGGATGATTTGCCACAGTCAAAGACTCTACTTTGCCTTGTTCAAAGTTCTCGATGACGATCTTAACCGGATCGAGCACTGCCATTGCTCGAGGTGCGTTTTCGTTAAGATCATCTCGAATGCAAGATTCGAGTGAACTCATCTCAATCATGTTGTCTTGCTTAGTCACACCAATGCGTTTACAGAACTCACGAATAGAAGCCGGGGTGAAGCCACGACGACGTAGACCAGAAATTGTCGGCATACGTGGATCATCCCAACCATTCACTAAATTCTCAGTGACAAGTTGGTTTAGCTTACGCTTAGACATCACCGTGTATTCTAGGTTTAGACGACTAAACTCGTACTGGCGAGGCTGGCAATCAATGGTGATGTTTTCTAGCACCCAATCATACAGGCGACGGTTATCTTGGAACTCCAATGTACACAGTGAGTGTGTAATGCCTTCTAGTGCATCTGAAATACAGTGTGTGAAGTCGTACATTGGATAAATGCACCACTTATCACCCGTTTGATGGTGCTCTGCAAAACGAACACGATATAGGACCGGGTCACGCAGCACAATGAAAGATGATGCGAGGTCAATCTTAGCACGCAGACACGCCTTGCCCTCTTCGAAACCACCAGCGCGCATTTTTTCAAATAGCGCTAAGTTTTCTTCTACACTACGGTCACGGTAAGGACTTGGTTTACCCGGCTGCGTCAATGTGCCTCGGTATTCGCGGATCTGCTCAGGACTTAGCTCTTCAACATACGCTAAGCCTTTCTCAATTAATTCAACAGCGTACCCGTAAAGCTTATCGAAGTAGTTTGATGAGTAACAAACCTCATCGCTCCACTCAAAGCCCAACCAGCTCACATCATTCTTGATAGACTCAACGTATTCGACGTCTTCTTTTTCCGGGTTAGTGTCATCAAAACGAAGATTACACTGTCCCTGATAGTCCTGAGCAATACCAAAGTTTAAACAAATTGATTTAGCGTGACCGATATGCAGGTAACCGTTAGGTTCCGGCGGGAAACGAGTATGCACGCTAGTGTGTTTGCCATCCGCTAAATCTTTATCGATGATTTGGCGAATGAAGTTCGATGGACGAGCCTCAGCTTCACTCATCTATAGCACCTCAATTATTCAGTATTGTCAGAGAAAATAGCGTTTGAATGCGCAACATACGCCTCCAAACATATAGCAATCAATGATCCACAATTCTTTGCAATTACACAACTATAACCGGGCTTTATTTGGCAAATAATCTATCGATACTTGCATAAAGGGGTCGCTTTGTTCATGAAAGCAGCAAATTGACTCATTGACTACCAAAAAAAAGACCTCCAGTTATGGAGGTCTCAATCTGTTTAGTGAGTATTACGTTTATTATGGCAATTTAACGTCTGACAAATCTTCATTGATGCCGATCGCTTTCATTTCACCGGCAACGATCTCTGCCAATGGGCCCAGAATAACTTGTAGATTATTTTCACCCAACTTCACGACACCTTTCGCGCCCAGTTTCTTAAGCACTTCTTCATTCGCAACAGAGCGATCTTTCAGTGTCAAACGCAGACGCGTAATACACGCATCAATCGTTGTTAAGTTCTCATGACCGCCAAGCGCTTTTAGATACTGACGAGCTAAGTCCCCTTTGCCTGCATCACCACTCTTTGCAACCGCCATTTTGGTATCATCGTCTTCGCGACCAGGGGACTTGAGGTCAAACGCACGAATTGCAAAGGTGAAGGTGAAGAAGTATAGAGCACCGAAACCTAGGCCGATAAGTAGCAGAATGACCGGCTTCGTCGCTAGGCCCCAGTTTAGTACAAAGTCGATTAGACCCGCTGAGAAACCGAAACCATGCAGTGTACCAAACATGTTCGCTACAACCAGTGACAAGCCAGTGAACACGGCGTGAATGGCATATAATGCGGGCGCTAGGAAAACAAACATGAACTCTAGAGGTTCAGTGATACCTGTAAGGAAAGAACAGAAACCAACAGAGAACAATGCACCGCCCACTTGGCTGCGCTTTTCAGCTGGCGCGGCTAGGTACATTGCAAGTGCAGCCCCAGGTAGACCAAACATCATGACAGGGAAGAAACCGTTCATGAATACACCAGCGCTCTTATCACCGCCGAAGAAACGGTTTAGATCACCAGACTTGATAGTTTCAGTCACTTCTTTGACTGTTGCTGTAATTTCTGGTGTTACTGAATTAGCAAATTCGAAGGTGTGAGTCTGGCCTGCAGTTAGAGTCTTAGCAAGGTATGGGTCCACACACAGTTGCTGCAGAGAAGGAAGCGCTTGACCTGCAGCCTGAGCACTTGTCACCAACACTTCTTGACATGTGCCCATACCAAACCAGAAGTAAGAGTTAAGTACATGGTGAAGACCAACAGGGATTAGCGCACGGTTTAGGGTACCGTAGACAAACTGACCAATCGCACCAGAAGTAGAAACTGCGTGCGCCAATGTATCTAGGCCGCCCTGAATCGTTGGCCACACAACGCCAGAAATAGCACCCGCAACAACTGCGAATAGACCAGCCATGATAGGTACAAGACGTTTACCTGCAAAGAATGCCAGCCACTCTGGAAGACGGGTTGCATGGAAAGCATTGTATGAGTGACCTGCAATGATACCCGCGAAAATACCACCGAAGAATGACATGTTAACTGAAGCATCGATTGTCGTTGCTGTGGCAGTTAGAACAAAGTAAGCAACCGCACCTGCTAGACCCGCAGCACCGGAGCCATCTTTAGACAGGCCAATCGCGATACCTAGGCCGAATAGCAACGGCAGGTTACTAAAGATTGCGTTACCGGCTTGCGCCATGAACGCAATATTAAGAAGGTCTGGTTGACCCAAGCGTAAGAGCAAAGCCGCAACTGGAAGCGTTGCGATAGGTAGCATAAGAGCTTTACCTAACTTTTGCGCATATCCAAGAACATTCACCTTAAGTTCCCCCTATAGGATTTTTGTATTTTGTATGAGCCACTTATTTTAGTCGCTCAATTTAGTCCTGCTCAGTTTATGCCATTAATTTTGCCCCGCAAATTAAAACCTTATCAATTGTGATCATAATCACCAGAAAATCTGGCGATTCGAGGATTTTGCTAGCGAGATCATAAAACTTATTTTACAATACAAAAAAATAGCAACGCACTAACAACATTCGCGGTATTCTTGATGTGTACTCGTTGATTTAACAGCCGCCTTTCATGCGTCGCTCCCTTGTTAATGGTTCTTTGTTCTGCAAGGTTCTCAATGAGTTTGAGCGCAATTTCCGGTAGAATATTGATTGCTTACTATAGATATTTTGCGATCTAATTGAAGCTCACAAATAAAGTATAAAGGCATGCGTTCAATCGCTTCGTTGGGCCGACTAGAAGTATTAAAAATAAAACTGATAAGGATTAGCTAACCATGTATGCGCTAACTAACTGTAAGATCTTCACCAGCAACGATGTTCTTGTCGATCACGCAGTTATCATCAAAGACCAACTAATAGAATCAATATGTCCGGTAGCTGACCTTTCTCAGGATATTGAAGTTCTGGACTTGAACGGTGCAAATCTAAGCCCTGGCTTTATCGACCTACAGTTAAATGGTTGTGGCGGCGTCATGTTTAATGACGATATTTCTGCTGAAGCAATGCAAACCATGCACCAAGCCAACCTTAAATCCGGTTGTACGAGTTTCCTACCAACCCTTATCACTTCCTCTGATGAAGACATGCGGAAAGCCGTTGCTGCTGCGCGCGCTTACCACGATCAATTCCAGAATCAATCGCTGGGCTTACACCTTGAAGGTCCGTACCTAAACGTGATGAAGAAAGGTATCCACAGTGTCGATCATATCCGGCCTTCTGAAGACAGCATGATCGATTTCATCTGTGAAAATGCAGATGTAATTACGAAAGTCACTCTCGCACCGGAACATAATGATCCCGCACATATCAAACGCCTTAAAGCGTCAGGAATTGTTGTTTCAATCGGCCACACAAATGCCACTTATAAAGAAGCACGAAAAAGCTTCGATGCTGGTATCTCATTTGCAACTCACCTATTCAATGCGATGTCCCCTATGGTTGGACGTGAGCCTGGGGTGGTCGGCGCAATCTATGATAGCGCAGAGGTCTACGCGGGAATCATCGCAGATGGGTTCCATGTCGATTATGCAAACATACGTATCGCTCACAAAATTAAAGGCGAAAAATTAGTATTAGTGACAGATGCCACAGCTCCCGCAGGCGCAGACATGGATTACTTTATTTTTGTTGGTAAGAAAGTATATTACCGAGAAGGTAAATGTGTTGATGAAAATGGCACATTAGGCGGCTCAGCACTGACAATGATAGAAGCGGTGCAGAATACAGTTGAGCACGTCGGTATCGCATTGGACGAAGCACTTCGCATGGCAACTTTATATCCAGCGAAAGCGATAGGAGTCGATCAGCAACTAGGCCGAGTAAAACAAGGCATGGTGGCAAATCTGACAATCTTTGATCGTGACTTCAATGTTCAGGCGACGGTTGTTAATGGACAATACGAGCAAAGTTAAGAATGAATGGCGGACAAATAGGTAACGTAGACTTAGTTAAACAGCTAAATAGTGCAGCGGTATATAGGCTGATCGATCAACAAGGGCCGATATCTCGCATCCAAGTTGCGGACGTTAGCCAACTGGCACCTGCGAGCGTTACAAAAATAACCCGTCAACTACTAGAGCGCGGTCTAATCAAGGAAGTCGCACAGCAAGCATCAACTGGTGGTCGCCGTGCGATATCTCTGACAACCGAAGTTGAGCCTTTCCACTCAGTTGCAGTTCGATTGGGGCGGGATTATATTCAATTCAGCCTGTACAACTTAGGTGGAAAAGAAATCGCTGCTGAGTATCAGGAGTTCTTTTATACCACTCAGGATGATTTAGTCGAAGGCCTAACAACGCATCTAAAGCGCTTTATTCAATCTAACCAAACCGTGATCAATCAGTTGATTGCGATTGGTATTATATTACCGGGCCTAGTCAACCCAGAGACTGGGGTTGTCGAATATATGCCGAATATCAGTATCGATAACCTTGCCCTATCAGAGCTGATTGAAAACACTTTCCATGTTCGATGTTTCGTCGGTAACGACGTTCGCGGCATGGCACTGGCTGAACATTATTTTGGTGCAAGCAGAGATTGCCAAGATTCCATTCTAGTTAGCGTTCATCGAGGAACCGGTGCTGGTATAATTGTTAATGGTCAAGTTTTCTTGGGTTTTAATCGCAACGTCGGTGAAATAGGCCATATTCAGATTGATCCTCTGGGTGAACAATGCCAATGCGGCAACTTCGGCTGCCTCGAAACCGTCGCGGCTAACCCGGCTATCATTGACCGAGTGAAAAAACTTATCAAGCAAGGATACGAGTCCAGTTTGACTGAAATCGAAGCCATTACCATTAAAGATGTGTGTGATCACGCCAACATGGGTGATGAGTTATCTAAGCAGAGCTTAGTCCGTGTAGGCAATCAGCTTGGTAAAGCGATTGCTATTACGATCAACTTATTTAATCCGCAGAAAATTGTTATCGCAGGCGATATCACTCGCTGCCAAGAAATTATCTTTCCTGCGATTCGTCGCAACGTGGAAAATCAATCACTGACCACCTTCCATAGCGGTCTGCCGATTGTTGCTTCAGAGATTGACACACAGCCGACGATAGGTGCATTTGCCATGATAAAACGAGCTATGCTTAACGGCGTTTTGTTACAAAAATTGCTCGAAGATTGATCTCCTTAGCAACAAGTTGAGCTAAAATAACGGGTTACAATACGTAACCCGTTTTTTGTTTAGATAAGAATTGGATTTATATGGAACTCATTTTAATCTCTGCCGCATTTCTAGCTGGGTTTATCACCCTGAAATGCAACTTGCCACCTCTGGTCGGTTTCTTACTAGCTGGTTTTGCTTTACATGCTGTCGGCTTTGAGAGCAATGAAACCATAGTGACGCTGGCCGACCTAGGGGTGACGCTCTTACTGTTCACAATCGGATTAAAATTGGATGTCAAAACCCTGCTATCTAAAGAGATCTGGGCAGGAGCTACCATACATAACCTTTTATCTACCCTCTTATTTAGTGCCGCTCTACTTTGCTTTAAATTCCTTGGTGTAAGTTCATTAGCCAGTATGTCTGTCGAGCAACTTTTATTGCTTGGCTTTGCATTGTCCTTCTCCAGTACAGTCTTCGCTGTTAAATCTCTCCAAGAGAAAGGAGAAATGAACGCCACTTATGGAACAATCGCGATCGGCATGCTTGTCATGCAAGACATCTTTGCTGTCGTTTTTTTGACCGCCTCGACAGGAAAACTACCTGAATGGTATGCCATTATCTTGTTTGCATTACCTCTGCTTCGTCCGATTTTCTATAAGGTGCTTGATTGGGTAGGACATGGAGAAATGCTGGTATTATTCGGCATTTTCTTTGCTTTGGTGGTCGGGGCAGGGCTGTTTGAATTGGTGGGCATGAAGCCAGATCTTGGTGCCTTGCTCCTAGGAATGCTCCTTGCTGGGCACAAAAAAGCATCCGAGCTTTCTAAATCCCTGTTTAATCTTAAAGAACTTTTTCTGGTTTGTTTTTTCCTCAACATCGGATTAGCAGCACAGCCCACCATGTCGGGTTTTGCCTTAGCCACCTTATTCTTACTATTACTGCCATTGAAAGGCATACTCTATTTTAGCGTGCTCAACACGTTTAAGTTCCGTGTTCGAACCTCCTTACTTACTACACTCAGTCTGTTTAACTACAGCGAGTTCGGCCTCATCGTAGGAGGGCTTGCTTTTAAAATGGGCTGGATGGGCGGAGATATATTGGTTGCCTTAGCACTAGCCGTCTCAATTTCCTTTGTACTTGCCTCCCCTTTAAACAGAAAAGGACATGAGCTTTATCGCCGTTCAGGCCGTTGGTTAAAAGAGCATGCAGCGGAAAAACTTCACACTCGCGATCAGCTCATCAACCCAGGCAGTGCTCAAGTACTTATCCTCGGCATGGGACGTATTGGGACGGGTGCTTATGACGAACTGCGCGCACGTTACGGAAAGATTTGTTTGGGCATTGAAGTAAGAGAAGAGGCAGCTGCCGAGCATCAAGTAGAAGGAAGAAATGTCATTGCCGGTGATGCGACCGACCCAGACTTTTGGGAGCGCATTCTCGATACTGCTAACGTTAAATTGGTGCTTCTCGCGATGCCTCACCACCAAGGAAACCAAATTGCGCTAGAGCAGTTACAGAAAAAAGAATTTAAAGGACAGATTGCCGCTATTGCCGCCTACCCTGATCAACTCGACAGCCTGAATGAAGGAGGCGTTGACGCTGCGTTCAACATTTACAGTGAAGCGGGGAGTGGTTTTGCCAGACATGTCTGTGAGCAGCTGAAACCGACATTCAATAAACCTTAAGACGCTCTCTATAGAGGCAGCGCTCACGCTGCCTTTTTCTTTACCCACACATCAAATTGCGCAAAAAACAAACCAAACATAGACACCATTCACCAAAACGCCAGTTGCAATAGAAAATATTTAACAACAACCCTATTAGTTAAACTTTTTAATCAGTGAGTATTGATTTTTTTAATCAAAATGGCAAATTGAAGTCAGCAGATTAAATAAGGTTTATAAGGAAGTTGTATGTGTTCTATCTTCGGTATTCTAGACATCAAAAGTGACGCTCAAGCTCTTCGCCCCGTCGCTTTAGAAATGTCTAAGAAACTTCGCCATCGTGGCCCTGACTGGTCGGGTATCTATTCTTCAGAAAAAGCAATTCTAGCTCACGAACGTTTAGCCATTGTCGGCTTGAACAGTGGTGCACAACCGCTGTATAGCGCCGATAAGAAACACATCCTTGCCGTAAACGGTGAAATCTACAACCACAAAGAAATCCGTGCGCGTTATGAAGGTAAGTACGATTTTCAAACCGACTCTGACTGTGAAGTCATCTTAGCACTTTATCAAGAGATGGGTGCCGACCTTCTAGAAGAGCTCAACGGTATTTTTGCTTTTGTTCTATACGATGAAGAGAAAGATACCTACCTAGTCGGTCGTGACCACATCGGTATTATTCCTCTATATCAAGGTTACGATGAGCACGGTAACTATTACGTGGCATCAGAAATGAAAGCTCTCGTACCTGTTTGTAAGACAGTGAGCGAATTCCCTCCTGGTTGCTACTACGGCAGTGGTGATACAGAGCCTCAACGCTACTACATCCGTGACTGGAATGAGTACGCTGCAGTCCAAGGTAACTCTACAAGTAAAGAAGAACTGACTGAAGCACTAGAAGCGGCGGTTAAACGCCAGCTAATGACTGACGTGCCTTACGGTGTACTACTTTCAGGCGGTCTAGATTCATCGATCACTTCTGCAGTTGCTAAGCGCTTTGCTGCAATGCGCATTGAAGATGATGAAAAATCGGAAGCATGGTGGCCGCAACTCCACTCGTTTGCGGTAGGCCTAGAAGGTGCGCCAGATCTAAAAGCAGCCCGAGAAGTCGCAGACAAGATCGGTACGGTTCACCATGAGATGACCTACACGATTCAAGAAGGCTTAGATGCCATCCGTGACGTTATTTACCATATTGAAACCTATGACGTAACCACCATCCGCGCTTCGACACCTATGTTCCTTATGGGCCGTAAGATCAAAGCAATGGGTATTAAGATGGTTCTTTCTGGTGAGGGTGCCGATGAAATCTTCGGTGGCTACCTCTACTTCCACAAAGCACCAAATGCGAAAGAATTCCATGAGGAAACAGTACGTAAGCTACTAGCACTCAACATGTTTGACTGTGCTCGTGCAAACAAATCGCTAGCTGCATGGGGTGTTGAAGGTCGCGTACCATTCCTAGATAAAGAGTTTATCGACGTGGCAATGCGTCTAAACCCTGAAGACAAGATGTGTGGTAACGGTAAGATGGAGAAACACATCCTGCGTGAATGTTTCGAACACTACCTACCCGACTCAATCGCGTGGCGTCAGAAAGAGCAGTTTTCTGATGGTGTCGGATACAGCTGGATCGATACACTCAAAGAAGTGGCTGAAGCCAAAGTCTCTGACCAGCAAATGGAAACGGCCGCCTACCGCTTCCCATACAACACGCCGACAACAAAAGAGGGCTATGTATACCGCGAGATCTTTGAAGAGCTATTCCCGCTTCCATCAGCAGCAGAATGTGTCCCTGGCGGCCCATCAGTAGCTTGCTCTTCAGCTAAGGCGATTGAATGGGATGAGTCATTCAAGAACATGGCTGACCCATCAGGTCGTGCTGTACAAAGTGTTCATAACGACTCATATTAATCAAGATAAATTCAAGAGAGGCTCATTGAGCCTCTTTTTTTCACCGCACGCTTCTTCCATTACTGAAATACAACCCGTTTGCTCACTTGCTAATCCCCCTCTCTCAAGCACCGCTTACTTCTCTTTGCTATTTAACAATGCATTAAACCGCAAAATAATAATCTCGATTTTGGAAACTAAGTTTGTAGTACGTTACTTTTTAAGCGATTAAGAAAAATACCTCTTTTATATCAGGATCTTAAGAAGAAACCATAAATAAAGCTTATAACCCAAGCCATTGCAGATACATCCCCTAAAGAGTATACGTAACAACAAATAAAATTCTTTAACATCCTTCATTAGTAATACTTATGACAAACCAACATCAACAATTTTTTGGCCACCCTCGCGGCTTGTTCCTTTTGTTTGGTACCGAGCTTTGGGAGCGCTTTTCCTATTATGCAATGCGTGCAATCCTTGTTCTTTACCTTACCGATGCAACACTTGATGGTGGTTTAGGCTGGTCGACTAAAGATGCTTTGGATCTCTACGGCATCTATACTGGACTCGTTTACATCACCCCACTTATCGGCGGATGGCTAGCCGATAACTACCTCGGACAACGCCGCTCTATTCTTATTGGTGGCGCTTTAATGGCCGTCGGCCAATTCACCTTAGCCATGCCAGCAGATATGTTGGGGCTAGGCACTGTACACACCTTTTACCTCGGCCTTGCGCTTTTAATTGCGGGTAATGGCCTATTTAAGCCAAATATCTCAACGATGGTGGGTTACCTGTATCAGGAAGGTGACAATCGTCGCGATGGTGCATTTACCATTTTCTATATGGGCATCAACTTAGGTGCGCTGCTAGCGGGCGTCATTGCAGGTTCTGTTACTGATGAATTTGGCTGGAAATATGGCTTTATTGTTGCGGGTATAGGTATGCTTATTAGTCTGGTTATGCAGATGACCCTTGCTCAGTCATGGCTTGGAGACATTGGCCGCGAGCCAGCTGCCAAGAGAGATTTAGCAATCAAAAAGTCCTCTAAAAAAGAGCCACTGACGAAAGAAGAATTTGACCGTATCAAAGTTATTTTGGTGATGAGCCTGTTCACGATTGTCTTCTGGGTTGGTTTTGAGCAAGCGGGTGGCCTGATGAACATCTACACTCAGCAGTACACAGATCGTATGGTTGGCGGCTTCGAAGTGCCTGCGGCTTGGTTCCAGTCACTCAACCCATTTTTCATCATTACGCTCGCTCCTTTACTTGCAGTGCTTTGGGTCAAGTTGGGTAAACGTGAGCCTAACTCACCAGTCAAATTTGCCCTCGCTATGTTCTTCCTCGCACTTGGTTTTCTATGTATGGTCGGTGCCGTCATGGAGCAAGGTGGTGACACCACAGTAAAAACCTCCATGCTATGGCTAGTTGGTGCTTTCTTTTTCCATACACTCGGTGAGCTTTGTCTGTCTCCGATCGGTTTATCATTAGTCACTAAGTTAGCCCCACTTCGTCTAGCTTCTCTGATGATGGGTGCGTGGTTCGGCTGTAATGCGATTGCTAACTATGTCGCTGGCTACGTTGGTTCACATGTTGGTGAGCTTGGCGCATTTGCTATCTTTAGTGGCATAGCCGTAACCGCAATCCTATCGGGTGTCATTTTGCTCTTGTTCTCAAACACACTTGTTCGTTGGATGCACGGCGCAGAATCTCCAATCAGCAATGCTGAGCAAATCGAAGAGCAGCAAACTCAAGTCGCTTAACAGCAACTTCAGATATGAAGACGCCCGATCAATCACTGGTCGGGCGTTTTTTTGTTGCCTTTCCCTTTATAGGAAAGTGAGGAATTACTTCACGCGAGTCACACGGCTGAACTTGTCACCCGTCGCTGACACCGATCGAATGAATACCTCACCTCCTACACTTGGACGAGCACTGTCTGCATAAGTTAGCCAGTTTTTTCCATCTAGAGAGTATTGAAGCTTCACGCCAGGGAACTGAACGTTCATTGAAAGCGTGCCATCTTCTACTTGCGCACCTGGTACAGGTAGGCGGTAGTCGATGCCTGATTTCTCTAACTTAGCCAGTTCACGTTGACCAAGTATGTTGGCAAAACGGTTGTAGTCTTGGTTTAGCGCAGCTTTGTCTACTAGGTTAGAGTTTTGCGAATATTCAACACCCACTTTGTAGTCGTTTTCCCAATAAGCACGGTGCCATGCACGCTCAGCGGCTGCTAGTACGCGAGGGAATACCATGTACTCGTATTGCTCGTCGTTACGTACTGTCTCAGACCAAAGCTGTGCTGATAGACCGTAGAAAGGTTTCGCTTCGATTTCGCCTTTACCAGTGAAGCCGTTACCATCGCGGTCTACAGAAGTTTCTGCGTTCTGAGGCATGTTCTCTGGCGCAAAACTAAACATCTTACGAGTGTCTGTTGCACGGGTTGCCCAGTAGTAACCACGCTCTTTCGGATCCACTTCGTATGGCATATCCATGTAAACGTAGTCTGGGTTAGAAACGATCACGTCGTAACCTTTCTTAGACCACTCGTACACTGATGATGTGCCACCCCAGTAAAGAACATCCCAGAAGTTAACACGCGTGTTTTCTGTTGCGAACGCTTTCTCTCCTTCACTGTACTTAAGACCATCTTGCCACGCTTGAAAGTTTGCAATGCCTTTCTCAGCCACAATCTTCGACACCTCTTCTGCGAAGTGGCTTGGTAGATGAGCAAAGTCGCTTACCGTACCGTCTGCAATTAGCGTCTGACATTGTGGAGACTGTGCGAATGGCTTATCTTGTTTAGACAGGTCAATCGTACCCTTCCAGCTTACTTTGTCTTCAGCGTTCACATCTTGGAAACCAGCGCCTAGCTTGATGTTCTTCGCTTCGTCACCACCAAAGTGCCATGTTGTTAGCGGCGTACCCGCTTCTTGGTGCATTGCTGCAACTTCTGAAATCACTTTATCAACAAAGCGAGTTGAAGATTCCATACATGGGTTGATGAAGCTTTGCTTGTTGTAGAACTGAACCGTGGTTACGTTCGATGTATCTTGAGGATCCATCAGTCGGTATTCGTTCGCTTCTATTTCTTTACCTTCTTCCATTAAACGCTCGTAACGTGCTTCCATTGATACCACTGCTGCACGAGCGTGCGCTGGCATATCGATTTCAGGAATCACTTCGATGTTACGCGCTTTCGCGTATTTTAGGATTTCCACGTAGTCTGCTTTGCTGAAGAAGCCAGAACCAAAGTTGTCTGATGTTGGACCTGAGCCAAGCTGAGGCAGTAAACAGCTTTTCTCTTCCAAATCGAAACAACGGTTAGAACCCACTTCAGTCAGCTCAGGCAGACCCGGGATTTCTAAACGCCAACCTTCATCATCCGTTAGGTGAAGGTGTAGTTTGTTCATCTTGTACGCTGCCATTTGGTCAAGCGTTGCAAGGATTGCGTCTTTAGAGTGGAAGTTACGAGCCACGTCCACCATCACACCACGGTAATCAAAACGCGGCGCATCTTTAATAAACAGTTGTGGTAGAGATTCAGCATTTTGGCTATCAACTAGGCCAAAGAGTGATTGTACTGCGTAGAAAGCGCCTGCTTGGTCAAAGGCTTTAATCGCAATACCGTCGCCTTTGATGCTCATTTCGTAAGCACCAGATTTTGCCAATTCAGCGGTGAAGTCTGCAGGAGCAACCATGATGCTGACTGGAAGCTTACCTCGAACGTTTACGCCTACCACCTCTGCACGATCTTGAATTGCTGCATATTGAGTCGCATCGAATGCGTCGTTAGGCAGCGCAATACCCGCCGCGATATCTACCGTACCTTTACCAGCCTCAACAAACAATGGAGTTGGTAGTAGCGTGGTTGATACATCTTGTTTTACTAGATCTTGGTTCTTCTTAAAACGGGACACTGCATTAGCAAATACGTTGTTGTCATCTGGCGTACGTTTTAGGTTGTTACCCTCAAGACCAGTTACAAAAGAGGCAACGTCTTCTGTGTTAAGAGAAGCTATCATCTTAGGCTCTGCATTTGGTGCGGCAACAAATGCGCCTGGCATGAAGTCCGTTTCAAATAGCTGCCAGTATTCAGCAATAAGAGGAAGCACAACCTCTTCACCCGCGGCGAAACCATCGAACTTGTCTGTCGGTTCTAGTTTGTGTAGGTCACCGGTTACGCGAGAGATTTTGAACTTTTCGTTTTCAACATCCAGAATCAGACGAATGCTGTGGAAGTAAATAGCCCAATCTTTAGAGTCAACCGCTTCTCCTTGGTTAACTAGCGTCATGCTTACTTTGTTACAAGACGCCCACTCAGCGCTCATCTCTTGACATGCAAGGCCTTCGCTGGCACCTTGGTTGGTAAGTACCTCATATTGAATTTCAAGGCTACTAGCGAGTGAATTAACGACCCTTTGCTCATCTGACTGCAGCAAAGAACAACCGACTAGTGATGCGACAACCGATGTCGCGAGTAGACTTTGTTTGAACATCCTACTTACCCCAAACGTAAATTAGACCAACAATCTTGGCTCTAAGCTTAAAAACGATAAACAACATATCGCGATTTATTTTTGGTCATAAAATAAAATCACCATGAAAGTGACTTTGTTCAAATATCAAAAGCCATGAAAGCATAATAATCATTAAAAACAAACACTTAAAAATAACGTCAAAATCAACATAACTCAATTAACGAGATTACTGAGAGCTAGATCGCACTGATTTATTCATAACAGCAAATGAATTAAGACTTAGATCACAAGACAGTATTCATCAAATTACGCTAAGCTAGGAGGTAAAATAGAAAAGTGTGATTTTAGACGCAATTTTCTCTCGTTAAAGCACGTCAAAACCTAACTATTTCAACAAGTTTTCCGTAAGGCAACAGAACCCATGTACAAATTCTGTCTACTGTTTCTCACCTTGATTGTCTCAATATCTGCTATCGCTGAGCCTCTTTATTGGCAAGCTCAGAAAGGCAAACTCAACTACTTAATTCTGGGGTCAGTCCATGTTGGAGATGAGAGCATGTACCCTCTGCCTCAAACAGTCACTCAACGACTTAAATCAAGTGACGGGTTAATCATCGAAACGGACATACGTAAAACACAGGGAGTCAGCTACCCACCCGTGTCATTGTTGACCAAGGATGTGCTGAGCTCAGCACAGAAGAATGAGCTTATAGGGATGGCTAATTTACTCAACATGGATCAACAACAACTGATGCTGTCTCCACCATGGGCAACTGCGCTGACATTACAAATGAAACAGCTCGAGTACCTTGGTTACCAAGCCACTCAAGGTATCGACACTCATTTGATGAACAAAGCCGCTATCCAAAATATCCCTGTTATCAGCTTGGAGACACTGCAATTTCAAATTGATTTGCTTACAGGGCAAAAAGAAGCGGGTAAAGAGTTACTAGTTAGCGCTATTGAAGAATTTGATCACTCAGAGGACGCAACTCACTGCCTGATAGAAAGCTGGAAAGCGGGTGATTTGGATAAGTTAAATGAATTCGCCAATCTGACAGAAATGTCGCCCGAGTTAGAGCAGAGCTTTTTGACCCAGCGAAACATCAACTGGGCAAAACAGCTGTCAGAACCAAGTTGGTCACCCAAACGTAAAGGTTCTTACGTGATGGTTGTCGGTACATTACACCTAGTCGGTGAGCAAAGTGTTTTGAACTTGCTCAAAGACAGTGGTTTTAAGATCTCACAACTTTCGCAGAGTAAAGCTGCAAATTGTGAGTTTGAGTATTGAGAAGCGGGATTTGGGATGCGGGATTTGGGAACGGACTGCGTCCTATGGAGGGTTGGATAACTGGATAATTGGATAACTGGAAAGTTTTTGAGGGTTGGTACATGGTATCAACCCTTTTTATTTAGGAACGCTTCGCTATGGATTCGGGATGCGGGAACGAAAAACTCTCGAAGGGCGAAGCCCGCTCCCGCTTTCCAAAAGCGAAGCGCTCCCGTTCTCCATAGGACGCAGTCCGTTCCTAGAGACGAAAAAGGCTCTGCATTTCTGCAGAGCCTTTTTCTATATATGGTCGGTGAAGAGCCAGATTCTAATTTCAGACGACCCCCCACTCGGGTTCTAATCCTATTTCCTATGCTCTAAAACGACGAAAGCCTGCTATAAAGCAGGCTTTCTTAATATGGTCGGTGAAGAGATATTCTTTGAACATCAGGCGAACCCATCGTGGTTCGAATCTCTACCTCGAAATGCGAAAAAGGCCCTGCATTTCTGCAGAGCCTTTTTCTATATATGGTCGGTGAAGAGGGATTCGAACCCCCGACCCTCTGGTCCCAAACCAGATGCGCTACCAAGCTGCGCTATTCACCGAAACTTTGGCTTTGGATTTCACATCAAGAGAGGGTCGCCCTCTGGTCCGCTATTCCAAAACTCGAGATGCGCTATCAAATTGCGCTATTCACCGAGATGTTTCTTCGAGCTCATTGCCCTTCAACGAAGGCGTATATTACGGATTCTAAATTTGAACGCAAGCCATTTCCCTAAGTTTTTTTGCAATCAGGCTTATTTGCCTAAAACATAATCAACGGACCACAAAATGTGAGCAAAAACACAGCGCAAGAAACAAATACGCAACTAAAACCATACAATTGATCCAGATCAGTACTTGTATTGCGACCAGCTATTACTTTAATCCATGTCATCACTATTTTGGATTTGGAGGAAACATGGACTTTTGGCTGAATCTCCTGTTTGGTAATGCAGTTGGGCTATCTTCGATGCTAGTCATCTTTGGAGCTTTAGGTCTGATGCTTTTTTACGGCGGTTACTTCATTTACAAAGTAATGAACGACAAATCTCCTCACTAGATCGCTTAGCCCTATTTTTCGAATAGAGTATCGCTATGCACCGAAGTAGATCCTTTGTCTACTTCGGTTTTTTATTTTCAGTGGCCTAAATCTGTGCACCATTATTGGCTGCTATAGGTATAATAAGGTTACTGATTTCCTACTCTGAGATGCTGTTATGTCTCACGATGATGATTTTGCTTTGTTCAAAGAAATGATGGGCGACGTCACACCCATCCAACAAGATACAACCGAACACAAAAAACACCATAAAGTCACTGAAGCACAACTTGCCAAACGAGAAGCCGCTATCTGGTTAACTGAAGATGACCCAGAATATTTGTCAGTAGATCATGCCCCTATGCTCAAACCCGAAGATATCATCGAGTTTAAGCGAGATGGTGTTCAGGAAGGCGTCTACAAAAAGTTGCGCTTGGGAAAGTACCCTATCCAAGCTCGTCTTGACTTGCACCGCCTTACCTTGAAACAAGCTCGGGATGAAGTGGTTAAATTTCTCAAACAGTGCATATCAATGGATATTAGAACGGTTGTCATCGTCCACGGCCGTGGTGAAAAATCTAACCCACCTGCACTAATGAAAAGCTATGTGGCACAATGGTTGGAGCAAATTCGAGACGTACAATGCGTTCATAGCGCACAGCGCTTTCATGGTGGCACTGGCGCCGTTTATGTCATGCTGCGCAAAAGCTCGGATAAGAAACTCGAGAATCGAGAACGACATCAAAAACGCCTTGGTTAACCACTTGCTCTGCTGAGTAAGATTAAACTTACTCAGATGGCATAACAGTGCTAGAATATCTAGGCAGCCTAACGGGCTGCTTTTTCATTTTTAGATTAATGCCGTTGTGAAACGTTAGAGAGAACAACATGTCACAAGATGCCAAACGCTTAAACAAATTCATCAGTGAAACAGGCTTTTGCTCACGCCGCGAAGCCGACCGCCTAATTGAGCAAGGTCGTGTCACGATCAATAGCAAAGTCCCTGAAATGGGCACTAAAGTTCTACCGGGCGACGACGTTTGCGTTGATGGTAAACCTATCAACGCAGCGACAGATAAACCTATCTACATTGCTTTGAATAAGCCTACAGGCATCACCTGTACCACTGAACGTGATATTCCCGGCAACATTGTTGATTTCATTGGCCACAAGAAGCGTATCTTTCCTATCGGTCGTCTAGACAAACCATCTGATGGTTTGATCTTTCTGACCAATGACGGTGATATTGTTAACAAGATACTTCGCGCTGGCAATAATCACGAGAAAGAGTATGTGGTCCGTGTCGATAAACCGATTACCGAACAGTTCATCAAAAAAATGGGCTCGGGTGTGGATATCCTCGATACCACGACACTGCCATGTAAAGTCAGTAAAGAGACGAAATTTTCTTTCCGCATTGTCCTCACTCAGGGCCTGAACCGACAGATCCGCCGCATGTGCGAAGCTCTTGGTTACGAAGTCTTCAAGCTTCGTCGTGTACGTATTATGAATATCACCCTGGATGGAATCCCGAACGGTCAATGGCGCTATCTAAGCGACGATGAGATCGAAGAAATTCTCGCAATGTGTGAATCATCGAGTGGAACAGAAGACGCTTCTAAAGTGGATGCACGCGGTCGTAACATTCGCAAAGCGACTGATGCCAAACTATTTGACAGTCGTGAAGAAAATCAGGAGTCGAAAGCTCGCCGCAATCAGAAGAGTCGTACTTTTAAAGGCCGTAATGCCGATGAGTTCCGCCATGCGCCAAACTCGAAGAAAGGCCGCAATAGTGGTAACAACTCAAGCAACTCTAAAGCCAAGCCAAATAAAGGTAAGACTTTCTATAAGCCTGCAAGTGACAAATCACAGCGCCCTGCAAAACCACGCTCTGGCGGCACTTTAAGTCTGAAGAAGTAAGCAAAGAGCTGGAGAGCTGGAGAGCTGGAGAGCTGGAGAGCTGGAGAGCTGGAGAGCTGGAGAGCTG